>CAXTKZ010000006.1:0-27819 GCA_964244985.1 uncultured Acidobacteriaceae bacterium | reverse complement strand
GACGGTGCGAGCGGCAGCGCACCCACCTGCCACTCAAGGTGATCGACCAGCGAGCCGGGCTGCGATAAGTAGTTCTCGATCGACGGCTTCTCGTTCAGCTCAAAGCTTTGCGGGGAGCGGAAGCCGGGATCCAAATACTCCTGGAAGTACGACCCGAAGTCGATCTCATCGAAAGGATCGGCACGTTCGCGCTCTTCCCCCGCAGGCTGTTCGCGTTCGGCTTCCTGCCCGGCCACGTGGTCCAGCATGGGAACGGCATCGTCCAACTCCTCAAGCACGGGATTTTCCGTGATCTCGGTCTGGATCATGTCCTTGAGCTCGATTTTATTGAGCGCAAGGACGGACACCATCTGCATCAGCCCCGGCGTCAGGATCTGGCGCTGGGCGACCCGCAAACTCAGTTTGGGTTGGAGAGACACCATTGACGGAAAGCAAACCTCGGCGGCCCGAACGCCACTGGGTGCAGTCTACTCAAACTTGGCGACGGCAAACCAATATTGCCCACTCTTCCGTAACGGTACCGTTCCCACCCGCGCTTTATGAAAACCGCAGGCGCGTCGCTTTCTGCTTGCAAACAAGGCAGTTTTAATCGGCGGCTTGCGCCTTTTCCGTCTTGACCGCGGGCTCCGGCGGCTTGGGCAAGTAGCCTTTGCGCGTCCTGACAATCAGCCGTGCACGTCCGTTGGCCTGCGCCTCCACCCGTACAGTGCGGTAGCCGCCCTGGGAGGATGCATTGGTGGAATGGTACCCAAGAACATACTGATTGCGGATGTCCGCCGCCACCAGGTTTGCGATCCCGTTTACCTCATCCAGCGAAGCCGGAAAGTAGGCCAGTCCGCCTGTTTCGGCGGTCAGCGTTTCCAGAATTTGCCGCTCCTGCTCTGCTTCCTGCTTGCTGCCGGCCTCGTACAACAGCCCAATGGCGTATACAACTGGTCCGCCCAGCTGCTGCACTCGATGAATGGTTTGCTGAAGTGTCAGTCGCGAAGCATCGTCGCGACCGTCGGTAATCACAAGCAGCACCTGCTGCGGCCACCGGGCATGCCGGGCCAGCTCGTTGGCTGAAGCCGCAACCGCGTCGTACATCGCCGTCGGTCCTTTTGCGTCTGTGTGCGCGAGGGCTTTCGCCAACACTGCGGGATCCGACGTGAAACCCTGATCCAGGTAAGCCCGATCGGAAAAATTCACAACAAAGGCCGAGTCCTGCGGGTTCGACGCGCGAATTAATTGAAGAGCCGCCTCGTCCACCGCCGAACGCTTGTCCAGCATGGAGCCGGAGTTGTCGACGAGCAGGCCGATGGAGGCCGGCTGATCCCGGTGCAGGTACGAGGAGATGGTCTGGGGTACCCCATCCTCCCAAACTCGAAAATCTCCCTGCTTCAGATCATTGACCAAATTCCCCTTACCATCGACGATAGCGCATCGCAGCAGGACTTCATCGACATTTTGGCGTAGGGTATAGACGTTGCCCGAAGACTCTTTTGTGAGCTCTTTCCCCTGTCCTTTTGTCGCGGTGTCTTCCATGTCGGGGGAGGTGACCGGGTCGCGGTCGATTTCAAGTCCGAGTTGTGGCTGAGGCTTTGTAAAGTCGGGCTCGGGTGCCTGGTGCACGCTTTGCGCCTGCGCCAGACCGCACATAAGGGAGGTGGCGAGCGCGGCTGCCAGCCTCAAGGAGCGAGGAGCGAGGAACCGTTCGGCTCGGTTTCGCGACAGCTCCCTCGCGGCGTAAGGCTTCCCTTGGGTTATCTGCATACAGTGCCCCCATTAATGGGCGGCATTCTGCTGCCCGTTCTGCTGCTCTTGGATATGGCGCAGCTTTTCCATGCTTTGCCGGATGCGTGCAGCTTCCTGCTCCGGACTCGCTGCCCCTTGCGCCTGCTCGTTGGGTGGAACATGTGCTATCGCGCCCGAACCCAGTGCCACGGAGTCTGCTGCGTCCTCCTCCGCCACCGACGCTGTGCCCCCATCCCCTGGGTTGTTGCTGCGCGACGCAGATTCCGCGGGCGCGGCGCTTTCTGCTCCGAGCTTCAGCATATGGGGCAAGCCATTCCGGTCGACATTAGCGAGCAGGTAGTTCGCCCCCGAGCCCGCCAACAGCTCGGCAAGGACGGTTTCAGCCGATCCCGGGCCATAAACGCCGAACACAGGCTGGTGCGGAACGATCCCTTCGATGGCAATGCCGGTCAGTGCCGAAACCTGTTTGAGAATTTGGAACAGCTCGGAACCGTTTCCCCGAATGGAAAGCCGGTTGTCCGGGGACCAGACGACATCCAAAGGTACTTCCGTCGGCACCGCGATCTTTGCATCGACTTGTGGAGTTACCCGCCCGCGGCCAGCCCGCGTACTGCGGGAACCGGCAAGCCTTGCCGCGGTTTTCGAAGCTGGAGGCGGCACAGGCGCGGATTGCGCAAGGGTTTTATCGAAAGCCAGAAGCATGCCGCAGGCCGCGAAGAGTATCTGTTTGGAGACAATGTTCAAATTGCTGTCCGCTTTCCAGCAGATTAGCAGAATGGGAGCGTTCTCGCCCCCGGTCAGATGCATTTATGAAGGGCAAAGTAGACGTCTGCCCGACACGGATGCGCGGAGGGAGCTTCCATCCGTGCCTCAGCTGTTGCGATAAGAAACATTGCACGTTACTCATAAGTAATGACCTTTAGGAGGGTTTTTGCTTATTGTCCTGTATGCGCCCTTGCATCATGCGGGTTTGCGCGACCTATGTTCGCTGTCGGCCAAACCGAAAAAAATTCTAGGTTACTTCCGATAATGCACCGTTGCGAGCGTGAAGCTTAAAAAGGGGTACTTCCGCGTATCCTAACCGCATGGATTTCCATCTGTATGAGGGCGGCCGGCGTACGAGGACGGCAGACTCGACCTTGACCTCGCCCCCTTATGGAGCGGATGGGATTGGTTGCGAGAATTGTGCCGCTTACGACGCGTACTTCATGCAGAGTGCCGTCCAGGCAACCCAGCAGGCTGCTAAAAAGCCGGACGATCAAATCTGGTTGGCCGTATTTGAGGCACTTCAAATGATGCTCGCTCACCGAACCAGCTGCAAAGGTAGATTGTTCTAGCGGTTTCCGCCAAGAGCACAGCCGCCCATGTCGCGGAGCATAGCCGATAAGTACTGCAAACAGACCGCGCTTTCCACGGTGCAGCCGAGTCGGGACCCTTGCATTGCTGCCGCCCGGCTTCGTGCATGTTTCCATTCTCGCGGCAGCTGAGACTCCACACTTCCTCCAAACCGCGTTGAGGCTTAAAGCGGCTTCATCACCTGCAAAGCCGGCTTTCGCCGAAGGACCCTCACCGCTACTGCGCTCACAACAATGCTGGCCGAAGCAGCAGCATCCTCAGTGAGGCCGTTTGTTGATTATCTCCGGAGCTCATTTTCCCTAATAAGTCTCCATCCGACGTTTTTCCGACTTTTCCGCTCTGTTCGGAAGGCTCACCCGTCTCTCATTTTCAGATTAGATAAAAGTGTGTACCCCGACTAAGCTCAGCCTTATTCATTCCAGCGCGGTATCTTAGAAATTACCAATTCATTTCGCTCTCATCCTTATCAGGATCAGTCTTACAGTGCCGTTTCGGTACTTTAGTTTATATAAAATGCTTTTTACTCTGTAATTCGAATTACGCCTGCCGATAACTACACAAGCAAACAGAATGCAGTCCTTCTAACCCGTTCGTGGCATTTGTACATGTTAGCTGCAAATAAATCATTCACCCGTAACACTTATAGGCCAGGTGCCTTATAACTACGCGGTGCCGGAGAACAAGGCGTGTCGATCAAAAGCTGCTTTACTGCTGTACTTCTACTCATCCTGCCTGTCGCTGTGCCGGCGTTCGCCACGGTGAACGTTTCGTCTCCCGCCAATGCATCCACCGTAAGCACCACAACGCGGTACTCGGCTGCCGCCACCACGGCCTGCGGCCGCGGTGTAGCCGCGATCGGCATATACGTGGATGATCAATTGAAGGTCGTCAGCCCGGGAGCGACGCTCAATACATCAGTACAGCTGCCAGCGGGCAACCACAAAACCTACGTACAGCAATGGGACAACTGCGGCGGTTCTGATGGCAGCGTTGTGAACGTCACTGCCACGGATCAAAGCGGCGTGTACGTAGCGCTGCCCGCAGACAATAGCACCGTAGGCACCAGTGTGAGCTTCGTCGCTTCGACGCTTACACCCTGTCATGGGGGCACGGCTGCCATGGCGGTCTATGTCGATGACCAGCTTGTCGCCGTTCAACAAGGATCGCTGCTGAACAAAACACTTGCTCTTGCGCCCGGCCCGCGACACGCCATGGTGCAGTCCTGGGATTACTGCGGCAATGTATTCAAACATCCGGTCCACCTCGCGGTACAAGATCATCCGAAAAGCCCTGTTGCGAACACAATCCATAATATCCAAGCTGTCGACAACTGGAACCAGTGGGGTGAACTGGCACCTGTTTACGATATCTGCGATCCCTGCGCGGGTATCAACTGGAAGATGACGCAGCACACTGCGGCCACCTCCCTAAGCGGCGATGCGACGCGCTTTGAAATCGGTGGAAGCGCTCCGTATGGAGATGTTCTTTGGTCGAATAAGCTGGTCGGTCAGGCGTCAACGCAGAACCTGCTTGATACGGATCGAGCCATCCTGCCCAACGTTCGCCACCTCACCTACGATGCGGACTTCTTTGTTACAAATGCTTCCGTCACGCAGGATTTGGAGTTCGATGTCAATATCTTCATGGATGGAATTGGCATGGAGTGGGGGACCGAGTGCAACAACCTGAACGGCCGCGATTGGGATATCTGGGATAATGTAAATGGCCGCTGGGTTCCGACAGGAGCTCCCTGCAACCTGCATGACAATGGCTGGAACCATGTCACGGTGCAGGTGGAGCGGTTGGCCGACAACTCGCTGCACTATCAGACCATCACCCTGAACGGTGTCACCGCAGTGATCGATCAGATTTACCCGTCTTTCGCGGTTCCGCAAAGCTGGTACGGCATGACCGTCAACTACCAAATGGATGGCGATTACAAGCTTTCGCCATACGTCACGTATCTTGACAACCTCACTGTCTCTTACTGGTAGACGATGAAGCCGCCAACCGCGTCCCGGAGCAGTGCAGCCCTACTCAACCGTACTCAACCGACGGGCCTTCGCGAATAGCGGTGTCTATGCCGAGCAGATCGTACCGACATTCTTCGCTAAGCCCCAGGCTCGAACTGAAATCCGCGTAGCGGCCGAGCAAGGAACGTTCATCCGGCTTCGAACGTCATGAGAGGGCGCGATCCCGAGGGATCCCGCCCTCCTTGTATTTAGAGACCGGGATCGAAGCAGCACCGGCAAAGCTTGAGAAACCGTCTTCCAGAGGATGCCGCAAACCCAAGTTTTCCTGACCTCGGCGTTGCGGCACACCTGTGCGGGCATAGCCGACTTTGCAATCTCTCAAGACTGCTTCTGTTTGTTAAAGCCGAAAAACGCCTCTTCGCCCAAATTCCGCTCGGATCCCGGCCCAAGCGCATCCGCATTGACGCCCAAGTGCAGTTCGTACTCGTTTCTGGTCGAGTGAGGGGCGATTCAACCATCGCAAAGCATTTGCCCAATAGTGGGTAAGCCGGTCTCAGCACGTCCAAGACGGAGGTTCGCACCGTACACTTGAACGCGGTGTCGAAGGAGGTGCCACCCGCCATCGGCTGGTTCTCTGTAGCTCATTTCGCATGTGTAACAACAAAGTAACGGTGTAATTTCTTTTCGCGAACTGTAACGAATATTCCACTCGCATCACTTTTTTGCACAACTAGGCAAAAGGATGCTTACTTACGGAAATAAATCTCTGTTTTTTCAGTGTGGACTCTTGTTTGTTGATTCAGCATGTGTAGTAATTGGCTTGCGGAAAGATAGAGGGCTTACCCCGGAAGTTGTAATACACAACATTCCACAACCTTGCCGCGCTGCAGGAAAGCCTTACACGGCTTATCTGCATGTAACTGCAATTCTTACCGGTAACGTCGGGTCCATTCGATACTATGTGCTGAGTATCGGGTCGGCCTCTATCAGGCTGCGTTGTCGCTTTTGTAAGGCTGTGCTGACGCCCGTTGCTCCATTCACCAGGCTTTATCGCCGGACTTATTCTCGCATTTTCAGGAATTGAATGAACCTCAAATGCCTTCTTTTGACATTGGTCCTGGCTGTGCCCGCAGGTTCCAGCGCGTTCGCCACCGTGGTTGTGACCAGCCCTTCCAACGCATCCACTGTCGGTGCAAGCGCACATTATGTCGCGACAGCAAATACCTCATGCGCGTTTGGAGTGGCGACTGTCGGCGTCTATGTCGATAATACACTTATGTATGTAGGAAATGGCTCTGCCTTGGATGTTTCGGTGCCTTTGACGCCGGGAGCCCACAACACATATGTGCAAGCCTGGGATTACTGCGGACGCTCCAGCGGAACGCCGGTGCAGGTGGTATCCAATGCTCAAGGCGGCGTATCCATTACATCGCCCGCCGACGGAAGTACCGTGGGTAATAATGCCAGCTTCGCTGCTTCAGCGACTACGAGCTGCGCCCAGGGGGTTGCCGCTGTTGGGGTATACGCCAACAATCAGCTCGTCGCCAAGGTGCCGGGTAGCGCTTTAAACCAGCAGGTAAGTCTGCCTTCCGGTCAGCCACAGGTTGTTGTGCAGGCCTGGGACAACTGCGGTGGTTCGCAAGCAAAGTCGCTCAACCTGACTGTTCAGACGACGGGTTCGAGGGTCAGACAGAGTACCCCGGTCATCTCCGACATCCAGCTCGCGCCGAACTGGAATCAGTGGGGTGAACTTGCCCCTGTGTATGACGTTTGCAGCCCTTGCAGTGGTGTTTGGTGGGGTTTGACGCAGGATGTTTCCAATGTTTCGCTCAGCGGCCACGCAGCCCGGTTCGACATAGGCGGGTCCGTTGCCTACTCTGACGTATTGTGGTCGAACAAGATCGTCGGGCAAGGCACAACCAAGAATCTCCCCGACGACGATCGTAAGATCCTGCCGAACATCCACAATCTGCAATACGATGTCGACGTTTTCGTCACCAATTTTGCCGTCAGCCAGGATTTGGAGTTCGATGCCAACATTTACATAGACGGCAATGGCATGGAGTGGGGAACCGAATGCAATCACCTGGCTGACGGAGACTGGGATATATGGGATCCGCAGAACCGGCGTTGGGTCGCTACCGGTGCGCCCTGCGCCCTGAATGACCAGGCGTGGAACCATGTAAGCCTCAGCCTGCAGCGACTGGGCAATAACGGCGTACAGTACAACACCATCACGGTGAACGGAAATTCTTACACAATCAATCAGAGTTTTGCGCCGTTCTCAGTGCCCGGCGGATGGTATGGTATGACGGTAAACTTCCAAATGGATGGCAACTACCAAATGGCCTCCAATACCACATACCTCGACAACTTGAACATCCGGTATTGGTAGCCGGCTTTCAGGATGGGGTGGTTGCACGGGTGTGCAGGAGTGCGGTCGCTCGCTGCTGCACATATTCCTGAGCCTCTGGAAGCGGCAATGGCGGTATGACTGTCATGCCGCCAAGCAGCTCGCTTAGGGTGAGATAGGCCGTTCGATTCACATGAAGCCATGCAAGCGGATATTCCGGCTTGCGCGTCCGCGCCTGCACTGGATCCGCATCGAGGATGAAGCTGATCTCCGGTCGCGGTACCCGAGCGGCAAGGGTACGTGCATACCACCGAAGCATCGCATGGTTAAGGTCCAGATTTGCGAGTTCATCCCAAAGGTACCGGTCGCAGATAATCACATCCGAGTCCGAGCGCAAGGCATATGCAAGAACTGATCGCAGCGATCGAGCGTCAAGGTAGTAAAAGCCGAGCCGCAGCAAAGTTGCCAACGGCGAGCGGATGTTTTTGTCCCTTCGCTCAATCGGTGCATGGGGACTGCCCACACCCTCATCTCCCTTGAAGATCTTACGGCCCGCGCTCTCCCGGAAACGCTTTAAGCGGGCGATGTCATCCCAAAATGTGAGGATGCGTACCTTGAGGCCGGCATCTTCGAGCAAGCTTCGCAGTCCATCAATCTGTGTACTTTTTCCCGCACCATCGATACCCGAAAAGCTGATCAAGGCGGCCCTGCGATCACTTATGCTCGAGATCATGATTGTCAGTGGGGACGCGAAGAACTGGAGAGGGATGCAGCCGCGACTACCCCGATTGCAACGGCCGCACCGACAATCAATCCGACGCGCAAGGCATAGGAACGGGAGCGCCGCTGCTTTGCAGGCGCGATAGCCGCCCCCGCCGGAGCTGAAGCCGGGTCACCTCCGGAACGGATGACCGGGGCCGCCGCTGTCCCAGAAGGGATGTTCTGTGGCTCACTCTTCTGCGCGGGGAGCGCGGCTGCCGCCGGAG
Source organism: uncultured Acidobacteriaceae bacterium (assembly GCA_964244985.1). Lineage (GTDB taxonomy): Bacteria > Acidobacteriota > Terriglobia > Terriglobales > Acidobacteriaceae > EB88. The sequence continues at coordinate 19,417 of CAXTKZ010000006.1, read as the reverse complement.
GCTGCGTTTGCTGCGGGGCAGGTCCAGGTGCCTGCTGCGGAACGGCCTCAGCCTGAGATGATGATTGGCTGTGGAGCTCCGCCCTGCCGGCTAAAGGCAAGGTCAACATCAAGACCAAGCCACCGGCGATCGCGCGTTCGAGCCTGAACGGAAGCAAAATCATGAGTTCATCCTACACAGACTCGCTGAGAAGTCGTGCGTATTCCTACGCTGCCGTCTCCGCGACCGCCGCGATATCGAGGGTTGCGGGAACCGGCATCCATCCTTCCCCGAGGTAGCTGCTGTAGCTGTGCACGGCAGCTGCCGGTGTTGCATAAAACTCAAACAGGCGGTGCAGCTGCGCGCGGCGCAAAGCTGCCTGACCGGCCTCGGATACTCCGCCGAGCCTTGCATCGCCGTTGCCTTTCATGGCTTCTTCAAGGCAGCACAGCAAAAGGTGTATGACGCTGTCATCGATCCGCTCAATGGAAGAACAATCCAGAACCAGGCGCGGACGCTCTCCCGTGACAAACGGGCGCAACTGGCGAAGAAAGTGTTTTGCCTCGGTTGAAGAAATGCGGGAAGGTATCTGATGGACGGTAACAGCGTGTGTTTTAGGGCTCATATGGTTCTCCTTGCATCAGCGTGCAGATGCGAGCGGCTTTCCCGCTCCATGTCGCTGAATGAATTGTTGGCCGGCAGCGAGGCATTTCCTTCAAGAAGCCGGGCGAGTTCCCCATGCAGATCACGGGTTAAGTGGTGCAGCAGGTGTCCGACGTACCGCGCGATCGTGCGCGGACTCGTCCGATACCAGCAGCAATGAGTCATTGCCGGCGACACTCCGCAAAGAAAGCGAAGCCGGTCCATCCGGCCTTCCAGCACCGCCGCCACCAGCCGGTGGTTTCCATCGAGGATCGCGAACGGCTCCGCGCCGCCGACCCCGATAAGCAGTACCGAACCCATGGCAGCCTCGCCGCTAGCGAGGCACTCACGGATCGACTCGATTTTTGATAGGAGTCTGTCCGTAGGGCGATTGCGGATTTGAAGCCGCTCGGCCACGTTTACAACTTTGAAGTTTCCACGGGCAAGCTTGCGCCACTGCGCGCGGGGAAATACCCGGATACGTCCGAGATCGGCTGCCCCCATCTCGGCTTCCCACCATTCCGTATCGTTCGGGAGCTCGCTCCAAAGGGCCAGGTGGCGCGTCTCGAACAGGGCTCGGCGCTGGGCGCGTTCACTCTGATTTGTAAGGTTGGGCGCATGCACCAGCGTGTGCAGGGCGTCATGGTACCTGCCGTAACTCGCTTTGTGGAAATCGCTCTGCAGAAAAGCCGCGATGGCATCGTCCTCGGGAACTCTCCGAAGAAGACGGATGCCGGCATCGCTCGCGGAGGCGGGGCGCTCTCCCTTTTTCCGGGCTCGGCGCAGAAAGGGTGTAGCCACAGGCAGCAGCATCAACGAAACGAGGATGATCTGCACCAGGATTACCTGCTGGAGCGATGCGTGAAAACGCAGGATGCCCGCGACAATCAAACCGCTGAACACAAACTGCACCCAACTCGTGTTCGCGATGCGGTAGGACATCTCATAACTGATCATGACCGCGCTGAGCGAATAGACCACGGTGAGTAGGGCGTACAGCGCGAGCAGAGTGGGAAGGCTGTACCCACCGGCCGCCGCAAAGCCGTGGCCGAACAAACCGGACCAAAGCCCGACCGGTGCCGCCAGCAGTCCCACTACGAACAGAACCCCCATCCCCAACACCAGTACCAGCGCGGTTCCAAGCAGGCGAAGACTCTGCCTTTCCTCTTCCCGCGTGCCCGCGACAACCGGGACCATACTGTTCACAACAGCCTGGCACAAAGCAAACATCACGCGCCCCACCATGGCCACCACGGCATACAAACCGGCCGCGGCGGGCGGGAAAAAGTGTTTTACCAGGAGGATGTCGCAGTTGTTGATCAACATCTGGCCGGCATAAAACACCACCGTCTGCCCCAGCTCTCGGTGCACCTGGCGCAAGCGCATCGGCTCTTTCGGTTTACTGGACGATGGGGGCGTGAGTGCCGCGTACGCAATGGCGATGGCAACCGCATTTGCCGCGATGACCCCCACCACCCCGTAGCCGAGAAAAGCCAGGAGCACGGAGCCTCCAAGCCTCACCAGTCCTTCCAACACCAGGTTTGCCGCCAGGCTGCGAAAACCGTATGCCCCTTGCACACGACCGCGGCGGAAACCAAGGGGAACGTAAAACAGGGTTCCGAGCGCAAGCAGAACGATGGGAAGCGCACTGGAAAGGTGCAGGTAGGCCTGGATGCTGTGTCGACCTGCAAGCAGCGCCAGTGCGATGACCCCGCCCGAGACCCAGGCGCTCCATCCAGACGCACGCAGGTCCACTTCCTCGATCGCTTCGCTCGAAGCCTGACGCCCCGTGCCTTTGGCCGCCATCATCTGATAGGAGAGCGTAACGGCGGAAACAAACGTGAGCACGGTATACACAGCAGTTGCCTGCCCGAAGCCGTCCGGTCCTAGGAAACGCGCCACCGCAACGTTGTAGGCCAAGTTGATCGCCGCGGTCAGACCCGATCCGGAAAGCAGCACCAGGCTGCCGGATAGAATCCGAACGGGAAGCGACTTTTGTTTTGGAGGGGCGGCGTTCATCGTGTGTTTATCTGCTTGCGATCCTTAGTATGGGTGATTTAGTTGGCCATCCATACAGAAATATTTTCACTCATAGGGTACTTTTGACCACATCTGAGTCGGGTAACCAAAATACAGTACCTGCCGGCGACATCTGCATACGTTACGAAGTGACCAAAAGTTTTTATTCACCCCCACCTGCACTGAGGAGTCTTACCAAGTAATGCGGATTTGTGTGCTCACGACAGCCTCGCTGCTCTTTTCTGCTCTTTTAGGGTGCCTGGATGCTCAACCCGCGCCCGCGCATCTGACACACGCCGCTGCCGGCCGTGTTCCGGAGGTACTTGCACTGTATGAGGCATGGTTCGGCCAGGCAAATCATATGGCAGTGGGTTACGCTTCGGATGACCCGAAAGTGGTAGAGCACCAGGTCGATAAAGCGAAACACATGGGAATCTCCGCGTTTGTCGTGGACTGGTACGGCGACCGGGATGCGCTTGCCGAGCGCAGCTACAAGCTGATGCAGGGGACGGCGGCGAAGCGGAACTTCCAGGTAGCGATGATTTACAGCGAAGCGGACCCCGAGGTAGGCGCGACCGATGAGGTCATCGCGGATTTCAACCGATTTCATGATGCTTATCTGGCCGCTTCGGCCCCTGGGCACGAGGCCTACCTTACGTATGAGGGCCGCCCGATGATTTTCATTTTTCCCAAGGGGGTCCACACCGATTGGCAGAAAGTGCGGGCGGCGGTCAACCAGTGGAACCCCGCGCCGCTGCTGATCGCTGAAAACCTGCCGGGCAAGGATGCGGCGGCTTTCGACGGCTTTTATCCCTGGCCCAACCCCGGGCCGAAAGGCTGGTCGTCCGACGGGAGCAACTGGGGCTACGACTACCTGGCGGACTTCTATCAAACAATGACAACGAAGTATCCGGGGAAAATTCTGGTGGGTGGAGCCTGGTCGCAGTTCGACGACAGCAAAGCCGCGTGGGGGCTGAATCGCCGAATGGCTGCGCGCTGCGGCCAAACTTTTTGGGACACATTCGGCTTCTGGCGAAAATATGTAGATTCGAGGCAGGCTATTCCCTTCATGCTGGTGGAAACCTGGAACGACTACGAGGAAGGCACGGCGGTAGAGCCCGGGCTGCCGGTGTGTGATGGGGAGAAATCGCCTAAGAATTACAAAAAAGCGGAAAAGCCCATGAAAACGACGGGCTGAGTTCCATCGTCTCTACGGCAGGGGCTGCGCTTGAAAGATGCGGACCCGCCAACGAACCTCAGCCGGAGTAAGCACCACATACCACCGACTTCGGATGTGTTCCCTGGCCACCGGCTTGCCCTCTAAAAACACCTGCTGCTCGTACTCAACAGTATCGAGAAGCTCAAGAGACTGCCCTTCCGTGGAGTAGAAGACGAACTGGATGTCATGCGAGAGCGCTTGGTAGCCGGCATGGATGCCCAGCCTGGACTGCTCCCCAATGGTTTCGGCCAGCCTGTCGCGCGCGGCTCCGACGAAATCGGGATCGAGTGCCGCTGTTTGATTCCCGTCGAGCGCGGTGTTCAGGCTGTCCCATGCGTGGAGGTAGTCGCGAACGGCCTCCGCCTGCGTGGAAGGCTCGATCGGCCGCGATCCGCCCAGCTGCGGAGGCTCGATCCTGACCGTGGGCGTGGCAGCGGCAGCAACGAGCGGCACACACACCGCCCAGGCGAGCACAATGCGCCTCATCGTCCGCCGTCCCAGCGGATTTCATTGCCCGCCACAACCCCACTCGCCACGGAAAAACGCGCGCCGGGAACAGACGGCATTTCGGCACGAGCACTTCCCTTTTTCACTGGCGCATCCACCGTGGACTGCTGGCCGCGGTAGCTTTCCGTAAACGTCACCACTGTGCCGTCGGGTATGGCATTTCCGGCACAGTCGTGTACCGGAGCAGTTTCAAGTGCCACCCGTCCATTGGCGGGATGGGCACTCATGGTCAATCCGCAAGGATCTCCGGGCACCTGATCGATGACGCGTGTACTGACAACGCCGCCCACCTGCACCTGAAACCGGGCCCGGCCTTGTTTCGGGGCGGAATCCATGGTGGTCCATGCAACCCCATTGCGGCTCGCGGACGTGCGGGTCGAAGTTGCGCCGGACGGAGCGGAAAGTTCAAAGGAGGCCTGCATCGGCGTCAAAATCAGATTGCCGTAAGCGTCAAAGATGTAGGCAGTGCCGCTGACACCGCCGCGCACCCCGACCGGAAGGCGCGAAGGCCTGGCAAGAAAACCGAGCGACACCGCCCGAGGCGCGGGCAGGACGTCCAGCGCTCCCGTCACCGAGGCTGAACCGGAGGTGAGCACAAGCAGGTAGTGCCCGGCGCTGTAAACCTCACTTGCGGCAAACTCGACCGAGTCGCCGAGCGCGAGCTCACGGCGCAGGGCACCTCCGGGACCGACCAGCAGTAAAGTTCCCTTACCGCTCCCCTTTGTAATCACGGCAAACGCACTTCCCGCGACAACGCTTGCCGGCGACTGCAACGCCGGCGTTTGCGCATTGGCGCTCACGACCGTAGCGATCAAGACAGCAAGGACCCACCTCACTGAGCAGACCCCGCCACATATGTGGCCACAACAGTCCGCTGTGTTGCGATCTGCTTACCCAGGTCCGCGGGAACAGGAATGCGGAACGGAACCGGGGTTTGCGGAGGGAGCGCCCGATCGACATACTGCCCCGCGACCCAGATTACCTGGCCGTTTTTGTCATAAAAGGTAGAAAGCACATGCGCCACATTCACATCGACCCCGCTTTGATTGGAAAGCTGCCCGGTCAGTGCGGGATTGGGCGCGGGGACAAACTGCTGGTTTTGCACTTCCACAACGGGATCGGCTGAAGCCGCGACCAGGGTCGAAAACGGCTGCATCCGCAGGCTGCCCACCTGCGCGAGCGTTGTGTCGGGGAAGCGGATCAGAAACGGCGTGACCTGCTTGGGCAGCAGCGTATGCGCGATCATGTCGAAGCTGCCCGAGGTAGCAAGCGGTGCGCCGTTCTTGGCGAGAAGCGTGGCATTGACGGCTACCTGCGCGGGGATGACATCTTCATTCAGCAGCTCGCCCATCAGTACAACGCCTTCAGCGCGCTGTAGGGGGTGAAGGTCGACAATCCGCACATGAGGCGATTCCACTTCGCCCGTACCCCAATCGTCGCCGCTGCCCCCGTGCACAATATCCCAGCGCAGGTAGTTGACAGGAATAACCTGCGGCGGAGCATGGGGCTCGACAACCAACGGCCATTCCACTGCCCAGCGTCCGTCGGAACGCACGACATGGAGGTTGCGCGTTTCGTCGAACACACCCACCACACTCGACCAGTGCAAGCGCATTTGCACTTCCGCATCCTGTGCCGACTGGTGCAGGGGCGTGATCTCATAGCCTTGCAGTGTGGCATAGGTGCGCAGGCTCAGCGCCCGGCCGGTCAGGTCGGTCACAAACTCGGCTTCGGTAAAAGTCGCTTTATTGGCGAGGCTTGCATAGGCCTGGTGCCAGGCACGAAGGTTCAGATCGGAACCGAGACTTTCGGCGGCATCAACCGGTGTCGCAAAGGAGCGATGACCGTGACCGCCCCCGGCGTAGTACACCGCCGACGGCATGGGCCAGATCGTGCCGACCGCGACAAGGGCTACGGTTAGCAGGCCCAAAGTTCCCGCGAGAACAGTTCCCTTGCTCACGAAGCTTCTCCCGCGAGGGACATTTCCTGCCTCAAAGATATTCTCTCCGGTGCATGAAGCTCTTCACGGCGACCTGGAAAAGCTACCGCGAGGATGGCAAGGAGACTGCTGCCGAACGGCAGCGTTCCCCAAAGCAGCCCCTGCCAGGCAGGAGGACGCAACTTGGCGTTCATCGCAGCCGCCGGCGGCACACCCTCCTTCGCCCAGATTGTAATTGTGCCGTCCTCCAGCGTGTCCGCCTTCTGCCAGCCGGCAAAGTGCAGTAGGGGGTCATAGTATGGGTCGCGCACGATGACCCATTTAAGCCCGTAACGGTCGGCATGCTCCAAAACCGCACGCAGCGATTGGAGGCCGCCGAGACCGAAATACTTTGCGCTGGTCAGTGCACCGCCCCCGAACTGGGTCAGTTCGGGCAGCTGACGTGCGGAGTTCGACTCGCCGTCCACGCTGGCGGCATCGGTTTCAATCGCTAGCCGAGACAGCTTGTTGCCGAAACCGAGAGTGATGTAGCGGAAACGGTCGTGGCCGTCGCGGTTGAGCCATTGGGCAACCGGGGCGACCTCGAAGTTGGCCGCATCGGCGGGTTTGAATGTGGACCAGGAGACGCCGAGGCCGCAAGTGAGGGCGGCAAGAAGCGCAAGAGGAACCGCGGCCCGCATCCGGAAGCGCTCCACGACTTCAGAAGCAAGCAGACCCACAAACGGAAGCGCGAGCAAGGTGGCCCAATAGCTGAACCGCTCCATGGTCAAGACTTCAAAGGCACGGCCCAGTACAAAACTTCCGATGGGAGTAGTGCCGCCGAGTCCCAGCAGAAATGCAATCCAAAACCCGAACAACAGGGGACGCAGACGCGGTATCGCCGCGCCCTTCCACAAAATAAAGGGCAGCGCTAGGATAAGTGCACCCCACGGCACAATGAAATAATTCATGCCCCACTCGGGGCTGAGCAGGTAGTTGGCGCGGCTGGGGTGGGGGATCGGCGTCTGGGTAACGGGATATTGAAGGAGCGCAAGCCAGAATGGAAGAATCACAAGGGCGATCGCGGCTCCCGCAGCTACCGTGATCGCGGCGGCGCGGACAAGAATCGGCGCGGTGCGCTGCTCGGGGTCCCTGTCCAGCAAGGCGAGAGCGGCAATGGGAACGGCAAAAAAAACAGCGCCGAAGATGAGAGTGGCATGGTGCGCTGCTGCCGCGGCTGCAAACAGGAGAACCGCCTTCAGAAACGAAGCCAGTCGTCCGCGGCGGAGCCAGTCATACAAAAAAGGCAGAGCATTGAGGTAGATGGGTGCGGCCGCGGTGGTGCCGAGCTGGCCGGCCGAGTACACCAGAAAACTTTCCGACCCCAGCAGCACAGCGGCCAAGGCTGCATAAGAGGCTGCCCGTTCGCCTACCCAGAGCAGTGCAAACCGGTATGCGCCCACCGCCAGCAGCAGCACCGCTGCCAACTGTACCGCCATATAGGCCCAGTTCAAACCCAGAACGAATGAAAGCAGCGCGATCCATTGTTGCGGCAGGGGCGGGTACGTGGTCTGCGAAAAGCCGGCGAACCACTTCGGGTTCCACGGATCGAACCAGTGATGAACGTAGTGCGATGCAAAGAAGATGTGGAAGTTCGTATCGTAGGATTTCAAGGGCAGCTGCATCGCGAAAAGAGGCAGGTGCACCAGAACGGCGATGAGTAATACGAGGCTCAAAGGAATAGGCCGGAGCGTCGCGCGAACTGGCTGAGTCTGGTACAAGGGATGGCCTCGGTCCTGCATTAAATTGGGCCTCGAGCCCAAACGAAGGTACTCGGAGGTATTGTCTCAGCCCCGCAAAGCATTCACAATAGGGTTCGGCGGCATGCGTGTACGAAAAGATACCCTGCAAGAAAGGGACCCAACGCGGTCGCGGAGTCTGGGAGCTGCTTGATCGGATACCCTGCATTTAAGAAGAGCGCCTGTACGCTCGCGTTTTCAGCGCTCGCCGGCATCGCGGGGGGGCAGACGTTTCAGCTCAATCCCGGCGCGGGGCAAGGCACCCCGACGGCGCAGGCTACGCCTGACAGTGGACTCGGCTTCGGCTCGAACATCGGCAATGCCCGTCTGGCGCGCGGTGCGCAGCTCGCGCTGGAGCGGGGCGATAAGGCAGAGGCGCTCGACTATGCCGATCGGGCGGCCCGGGCAGCCCCGAACGATCCGCAGATTTGGCTGCTGCTCGGCTACACTGCCCGTTTAAACGGGCGCTACGGCCGTGCGATCGATGGATACATGCACGCGCTGAAGCTGCGGCCCGGCATGGTGGACGGTTTGTCCGGCCTTGCGCAAACGTACAGCCTCGCGGGCAGGACCGGAGAAGCCGAGCGGCTGCTGCGGCAGGTGATCAGCACAAATCCGGGGCGCACCGACGATCTGCTCGCGCTCGGCAGCCTTTACTCAAAAACCGGGCAGTACCCGGAAGCCGCTGACATGCTCGGGCGTGCGGAACGACAACAGCCGAATGCCAATGCCGAGCTTCTTCTGGCGTCTGTTTACGGGCACCTTCATCAGCCGGACCAGGCCGCCCGCTATCTACACCTCGCTGTGCAGCGCGCGCCCAATAATCCCGATGTTCTGCGCGCCCTTGCCGGATATTACCGGGAAGCGGGCGAACCGGCAAAAGCTGTCGCCGCGCTTGAGTCCATCCACAACCCGCAGCCGGACGTCCTCGCCGAGCTGGCCTATACGTACGGACTCGCGGGCAGGCTCGGCGATGCGGCGCGGGTCTACGCCCAGGCCGCGAATGCTTCACCGCGCGACTTGGGTTTGCAGGTGTCTGCCGCGCAAGCGCAGGTGAGCGCGGGCTCGGTGCCGCAGGCAGAACCTTTTCTTACGCGGGCTGAGCGGCTCAATCCTAACTTTTATCGGCTGTTCGCGGTTCGCGCCGAGATTGCTCAGCTCGGAGACAACGACAGTGAGGCCGCCCGGCAGTACAGCGCGGCCTTGGCGCATCTGCCTCCCGACCCGGTAGAGGGCAGGCTTTATCCCATTCAGCTAAACCTGAACCTGGTCGCCTTGTACGGCAACCTTGGCGAGCCCAAAGAGGCGCAGGCGCAGCTCGCGGCAGCGCAAAAGGGGATCGCGGCGCTGGACGAACAAGGTCCCGACCGCGCGGCATTTCTTCGCCTGCGGGCACTTGTGAAACTGAACGCCGGGGATCCCGGAGGGGCCCTGGCCGATATTGAATCCTCCATCGCGCTGCACCCCGGCGATCCGAACAGCCTCCAGATCGACGGCGACCTACTGGTCCGTCTGAACCGCGCCGGAGAGGCGATCAAAATCTATCGCGGGATTCTTAAGGGAGACCCGCGCAACCGCGCCTCGCTTACCTCGCTCGGCTTTGCGTTTCGGGCCGCGGGCGACGACCGGGAGGCGGAGCGGGACTTCCAGCTCCTGGCCAAAACCTACCCAACCTTATATACGCCTTATCTGGCGCTCGGCGATCTATACACCTCCCTGGGCAGATACCCGGCGGCGCTTGCCGCTTACGGCAAGGGGTATCAGCTCGCGCCCGAGAACAGCGCGCTGGTCGCCGGCGGCCTCAATGCGGCTCTTGAAGCCCACGATCTGCCCTTGGCCGGTTCCTGGGCGGGGCGGGTTACGGCCAAAATGGCCGACGTGCCCACGGTGATGCGGGAGCAGGAACGCTACCTTTACTTCACAGGAAACTACCAGGCGTCGGCTGAGGTCGGCCGCAGGGCGATCCGGGTGCTGCCGAACGACCGCGAAGTCGTGGTTTATCTGGGCTACGACCTCCTACATCTCAACCAATATGCCGAGCTTCTCCAACTCGCCGTCGAGTACCGGGACCGCCTCCCCAAGGAGCACGACATCCCGCTTCTCGCCGGCTATGTGTATAAGCACGATGGAAAGCCCGAGCTTGCCGTGGATGCATTTACCGAGGCGCTGCGTCGAAACCCCGAGGTCGCGACGGCATACGTGAACCGCGGGTTTGTGCTGAACGACCTCCATCGCCCGGCGGAAGCCGCGGCCGACTTCCGGCGCGCGCTCAAACTTGAGCCCAACAATGGGGAAACCCACCTCGGCCTTGCCTATGCGGAGCTGAACCTCCACCACGCCGAGGCAGCTATCCGTGAGTCCGAGATCGCGGAAAAAGCTCTCGGAGACGGGGAGCCGTTCCATGTCATCCGCGCGACCGCCTATGGACGCACGCGCCTCCTCGATAAAGCAGCCCACGAGTACCGTGCCGCTTTACATTTCGATCCGAACAATGCTTCCCTGCACCTGGGACTCGGCAACACGCTGTTCGCGCAGCAGCGTTACCGGGAGGCTCTTCGCTCCTTTGCAGCCGCTGAAGCGATTCAGCCGGAAAACGCTGGAGCCTATGCGATGTCGGCCCGTGCCTATGCCGAGCTCGGGGAGCGGGCAGAGGCCCTAGGCGCGATCGCCTCCGCCGAACGATATGCCGCCCAAACGCCTGTGGACCCCGGCGAGCCGCAATCCGGAGAAGCCGGCATTTACCTCAACACGGGGCAGGCTTTCAGCAAGCTGGGGGATGCGGACCAGGCAATGGGCCGCTTCGCAAAGGCATTGGACGCCAAGGGAAGCGACCGGGTGGGGGTGCGGCTGGCGATCGCGCGGTTGATGGCGACTCGCGACCAGCACGCCGAAGCCGAGCGCCAGGTCGCCCTGTCCCAGCTTGAAAGCCAGGCCGGCGATGCGCCGCCGACTACCGGCGACCAGTATGTAGAAGCAGCCGGCGTGTTTCAACAATTGCATGAGTACCCGCTCGCCCAAACCTATCTCGACCGCGCGGATGCTGCCGGTGCTTCGTCGACCGCTGTGCACATTGCGCGGGCCAACAACGACCTGGCACTTGGGGATGCGCCGCGCGCAGCCGCCGAGCTGGCCGCGGTCCCGCATGACCGGGACAGCGCTGTTGAGCAGAGTTTTCTTCTTGCCCAAGCCGGCGTGTACCAGCAGCAGCAGCAGGGCAGCGAGGCCGTTTCCTCCTTTGCACAGGCCGCCGCCGCAGCAGGTGAGGATCAAACGGCCGAGCAGTCCCTCTTGCTTGCCGGGGCGAGCGAGGGCTACCCGTTCAATCCCACAATCAGCGTTATCGGCAACTTCATCGTTCAGCCCATCTTCGAGGACAGCACCGTCTACGTGCTCGACTCCAAGCTCAACAGCCCTGCGGGACCGGTCAACCCGGCAAACACAGCCGAGCTGCCGCTGCCCCGCTCTTCAGTGGAGACCGATGCCATCGCGGCCTACCACCTGCACGCGGGCAAGCTGCCCAACCCGGGCGGCTATGTGGAGGTTCGCGACGCACGCGGCACCATCTCCATCCCGGCCACCAACTCCGTCGTGAACAGAAATACGGTGGATACCTCGGCAAACTTCGGGCTCACCCCCACTGTGCACATCGGCACCAATGCGGTGACATTCAACACGGGGGTGCAGGGCACCCTGCGCCGCGACTCCCGGAGTCCGGTGGACATCAATCAAAATTTGTTCCGGTTCTACACCTTCGGCACCACAACCTCCTTTCTTAACGCGGTCTCGGCGGCTGGCTACTTCATCTATGAAACGGGACCGTTCACCGAAATTCCGGAAAGCTCGAACACACTGGCGGGGGCGATCAATTTTCGGGTCGGCGCGCCCTGGTCGAAGACCGCATTGCTGACCGGCTGGGGGTTGACCGATCAGCAATTCCCTTCCCGGCAGTTCGGCTTCCGGCAAAACCGCTTCACCTCCAGCTATGTGGGGCTTTCGCGCTCTTTCGGGAAGAAGTTCGAGGCTGAAGCCATTCTTGAAGATCTTCGGGCATGGCGGATCGCTCCCTTTTCTCCCATCCATTCGGCGATCGCACAAGCCCTGCACCCGGCAGGAACAATCCACTACGCACCGACGCAGAACTGGGGCGTCACCGCGAACTTCGGGCTTGAAAACACCCGCGGCTTCCACATCTACGACCTGCTCGAAACCGGTGCATCGGTTTCCTACACCCGCCCTTTCAGCCGCAGTTTTCAAAGTGACACCGGAGAACTGCGCTCCCGCTCTCCCATTCGCCTTTCATTAGGCTTCCAACAAGAAAGCTTTCTGAACTTCGCTCGCGGGACGAACCAGCAGTTTCGGCCGTTCGTGAGTCTTACTCTGTTTTAAGGGCAGCCATGAAAATATGCTTGATCGCCGCCTTTCCCCCTAGCGGGGGCCCCCTCTGCGAGTATTCCCTACATATCGCACGGGAGATCCAGCGCCATCCCGGCGTGGAACTCACCGTGCTGGCCGACGAACTCACGGAGGCCGATGGTGTCGCGCGCGAAGGCCATGGAACGGCGGAGCTGCCCGGATTCCAGGTAATCCGCTGCTGGAAGTTCGGCAGCCTTAAAACTCCGGTTCGGCTTCTCCGCGAGGTCCGGCGCATCCAGCCCGATGTGGTCTGGTTCAACCTGGTGTTTTCCAGCTTCGGCAACCATGAAAATCCCCTGGCGGCGTTTGCCGGGCTGTTGGTCCCTGCCCTGACCCGCTCCGCTGGTTTTTACACCCACATCACGCTGCACCATATCGTCGAGCACGTGGACTTCGCGGCAAACGGCATCCGTCGTGAACGGCTTTACCGGCTGGGCACCAATTTCATCACCAGGAGCCTACTGAAGGCACATTCAGTTTCCGTTCTGCTGTCCAGCTATCGACGGACCCTGATCCAGAAATATGCTGCGGAAAATATTGTGCTGGGGACGCATGGGGTATTCACGCCGCTGCCGAGCCCGCCGGACTTCAGCAAGCGCAACAACCCGGACGTGCGCATCCTTGCTTTCGGACACTGGGGGACCTACAAGCGGTTGGAGCCTTTGATCGAAGCTTTTCCGGCTGTGCTTGCGAAGATCCCGAATGCTCGGCTGGTGATCGGCGGCGGCAATCACCCGGCACGACCCGGCTATTGGGAATCCGTACGCGACAGCATGGACCCGGCCTTGCCTGTGAAGTTCCTGGGCTATGTACCCCAGGCGGAGGTGTCCGAGCTGTTCCGCACAAGCTCCGTGCTCGTCATGCCTTACAACTCCTCGACAGGATCGAGCGGCCCCGCGCATCAGGCCTGCGAGTACGGCGTGCCGATCGTTTGCGCGGATATTCCCGATTTCCGCTGCATGGCGACGGATGAAGAAATGGCGATTAGCTTCTACGGACTGGGCAAGGCCGAGGAATTGGCAGACAAGCTCATCGCGATTCTTCAGTCGGAGGCTGTGCAGCGTGAAATGGGAGGCCGCAATTATTGGGCCGGGATTCAGATGACGATGGCGAACATCGCCCGCACCTACCTGCGCTGGTTTGAGCTCCAACGGCACAAACGCCTTCTTGCCGCCAGCAGGAAACCCTGGGCCAAGTACTGGGGACGCCGCAAGTGGGTCAGCCCCGCTCCCCCCGCGAATGTTGTAAGGAAACGTGACCCTGCGCGGGAAGGACGTGAAGCGGCACAGCAAGCCACCGATTGAACCGGATTTTTAAACCGACTGCAACACGGGAGCTGTGTGGGAGCTTTGTTGATTGTGCGCGTTTCTTTGTTGAGACTGCGGGAATAAAGTTGCAAAGTTTCGGTTCGCCGCGCATGCTGTCCGGCTTTCCGGCCTCTAAGTTTCAGTTGCCCCGGAACGAAGTTCCACGGTGGCACATGTGCCCGGATTTGGAACTGGCGCGAACTCAGTACCAAAGGAATCCCACAAGCGCGTAAAGTATTCCTACATCTGGCCGATAATAGTGTAAAAGGGTGATACTGTGCCTTTCTTGCGATTGAGTGGACGTGTTGTTTTGGGCTGCTTGCCTTTGGTTTGTTCAGGCTTGCTCCCGGTGTTGCTTTCCGGCTGCGGCGTTTCCACCGTTGCGGGCGCGGCCCCAACAGCTCCTGTCCAGCTCAGCGTGGTTGCGGCACCGACGTCCATCGCTCCGAACGGCACGGCGATGCTGACGGTGCAAGCCTCCAATGCAACTGCTGTGACCATCAGCGGAAGCGACGGCTCCAACTTCGCTTTGTCCGCTTCCGGCGGCGCACAAGTGGTAAAGCCTTCGACAACGACGACCTACACGGTGGCCGCGAATGGCCCGGCGGGCACTAAAACCGCAACAGCCATCGTGACCGTTCTGTCTCCGTCCCTTCCCCCACCCGCCCCTCCTGTACCACCCATACCTCCCATTCCACCCGCACCCCCTGCCCCACCCGCGGTTGCCGCCCCGACCGTCACCGCGACGGCCAACCCACTTTCCATCACGGCAGACAGTTCTTCAATTCTGAGCATTGTCGCGGCAAATGCGACCGGGGTGACGATCGCCGGCTCGGACGGCACACGCTTTACCCTGCCGAGCGGCGGCGGTACAGAAGCCGTGAGTCCCGCGGCAACGGCTACCTATACTGTTACCGCGAATGGACCCGGCGGGCAGGCTTCAACCTCGGTCACCATCAACGTGACCCCCAATCCCGCGCCGACCGTCACCGTCACTGCAATGCCGTCCTCGACGACTCCAGGGGGCAATGTCGTTCTTTCGGTAAATGCCTCCCATGCCGACTCTGTTGTTGTTACCGGCAGTGACGGCACCAGCTATACCCTGCCCGCGAGCAGCGCGCAGCAGGCTGTCACCCCGGCCGGCACCACCACGTACACAGCCACAGCAAAGGGACCGGGCGGCCAAACCACGGCAACCGTCGTGGTGACGGTCACCGCCGTGCCTTCACCCAGTGTTTCCCTCGTCGCAAGCCCTGCCTCCATCGTCGCGGGCAACAGCGCAACCCTCACCGTCACCGCCGCGAACGCAACCGGAGTCACGGTTACCGGGAACGACGGCAGCAGCTACCCCTTGCCTGCTGCCGGAGGCACACAAGTCGTCACCCCCTCGAAGACGACAACCTATACCGCCACCTCTTTCGGCACCGACGGCAAAACTACCGCAACCGCGGAAGCGACCATTATGGTGGCACCGGCTGCCCAGTCCGGGGTCGAAGCCGTCGACCACGTCATTCTTCTGCTTCAGGAAAACCGCAGCTTCGATACCTACTTCGGCATGCTCAACCCTTACCGCGTTGCCAATCACTTCAATGTCGGGGACGACGGACAAACCTACTCCGTGGACGGGATCGACGACAAGCTCGGCAGCCTCAGCAACACCGACGACGAGGGGCAAAGCTTTCAGCCCTTTAAGTTCACCAGCACCTGTGTGGACGACATGACCTCATCGTGGCTGGAAAGCTACGGCGATGTAGACCGATACGACTTCAGCCCCAGCCGGGCTATTGCGATGGACGGCTTCGTCCACACCGCCGAGGGCTATGCCAAAAGCTGCTCGGGCGGCACCGCCGTTTGTGCGGGTAGTTTTTCATCGTCAAACCTCACCGGCCGCCGCGCGATGGGATTCTACGATCAGGATACGTTGAACTATTACTACGCCATGGCTTCGCAGTTTGCGGTTGCCGATCGCTGGTTCACCCCGGTTTCCAGCAAAAGTACACCGAACCGCATCGCAACCTACACCGGCGGGACGACGCAAGGCTTGGTTCTCGATCCGTTCCGCGACGACAGGGTGCAAGGCCAGCTTGCCGACGAAACAATTTTCAAAGAGCTCGATAACGCCGGCGAGTCGTGGAAGATTTACTACACCGTGACCCAAGGCGGCTGTCAGGATGCAGACGATTGCCCCGGAAGCTCGGACGCGCAGTACCCGGCCACGACTTTTGCTGATTTCCAAGACTCGTACAAGTATCTCCATGTCCCGCCGCAAGCCGGGGTGTGCACAGCGCCCACAGTGCCCTCGAGCGCGGTCGGCGATGACTCAAACTCATTTTGCATCGACCCGAGCCATATCGCGCCGGTTTCGCAGTACTTCAAGGACGCCGCCTCCGGTACGCTGCCCGCCTTTGCTTTCATCGAGGCCGGTTATGGGGTCAACGACGAGCATCCCGGGTCCGGGCAATCCATCCTCAAAGGTCAGGCAGAGGTGGCAGGGCTTATCAATGGCTTGATGAGCAGCCCGTCCTGGAAGGACTCTGTCTTTTTCGTCGCGTATGACGAAGCAGGCGGACCTTACGACCACGTGCCTCCTGTGCCGGGGCACTCAAACGACTACACAACCCTTGTGAAGGGTGCGTTCCCGGATATTGGGTCGATCGCTGTGAACCCAGATAGTTTTCTTCCCTGTCCCGCGGCCAGCGGCACCAATGGCCCGGCAGACAATACATTGCATTGCGACGTACCTGCCGGTGATCCCGGAGCCAGCTCCTCGGACGCTGCCGCGGAACAAGGCTTCGCCGCACAGATCGGGTTCCGGGTGCCCAACATGATCGTTTCACCTTTTACGCGTAGACATTATGTGGGCCATGTCCCGATGGATCACACAGCAGTAATCCGTTTTGTAGAAAATCGCTTTATCGGCTCATCCGCACACCTGACCCATCGTGACGCGGCACAGCCCGATCTGCTCGATTTCTTCGATTTCACAAACAAGCCCTGGCTGACGCCGCCGGCAAACATCCCGGCCCCGCTGACAGACCCGAGCGGGTCCACCTGCCACGCGGACAGCTTCGCTCCCACGCCTTAAAACTAGGGAAGTCGGATGCTCTCGGCCGTATATTCCTTGCCGTCGAAGCCGGCGCTTACCTCAACCGGAGCGCCTTCGGTAAGCCGGGTACTTTCAGAGAAGCGCGCCGGGTCGAACCGGATCGCGTAACTGTTGCCATCATGTGCATCCGCGACAACCATGCGGCCGGCATGGAGATCCAGTGTTGCAACCGTTCCTGTAAAGCGGAATGCCTGACCCGGAGCCGCGAGGATGCGGATGCGCGTGGCTTCCCCCGCTCCTTGCCGTCCGGGATTGAACTCCACTTCCACCAAGGACTGGGCCGTCAGGTTCGCGAAGGTTCCGGGCCGCTGTTCCCCTCCAAAGCTGACGGGAACATTCAGTCCCGCGTGAAAACGGGTTGGTTCTGCCCCCGCATTGCAGCGTACTTCCAGCCATCCACCCCCCGTATCCACCCTGGCCACCTGACCCCGGCAATCGCCGGGCAGAGTTTGGGACAGGATATGAATCCTAAGCGCAAACACGCTCGTACCGTCCAAAGTGGTTTCAACCGAAGCGCGCTCGTTCGGGCCGAGGCTCCCAAGCGGCGCGCGGACGCCATCCCGGTACAATTCTGTCCGCGCGTCATACAGAATCGGGAGCGGCTTGCCCCCATACACCTGAAGAGAAAACCGATCCCGCACCTTGTCGAGACGGCCGACGGTTCCGCCGATTACAGTAGCTTTTCCCTTGGGTTTGGGTGGGAGCTGTTCATGATGTGCAACCGGCTCAGGCACGGCAATCTCCTGCGTGGTTCCTGTCGCGCATACAGCCGCTGCCAGGGTCGCCGCCGCACAAATATTCCTGAATCGCAGTGGAATGGAAGCCGTAACCACGGTGCATTCCCATCTTTGAAACACTTTTTCGGATGGGGTTCTTTTTCGATTTGCCGAAGTGGGCATGGGCCTATACTAAAGCAGCTTAAGGAGCCGGACGGATCGATGACATTACGAAAGTCAGCTGCGCCGCTCCTTATCGCTGTTCTGCTTGGGCTCTCGAGTGTGTCCGGCGCGGAAGCCCTTCGCGATAAGCAGCTTCGCATCACGGTGCCCCGTTGGAGCAAACTGACGCGGGTACAGCAGCTTAACCGTGAGGGCGTTGAGGCAGCCCGGAAGCACCAGATCGAAAAAGCGCAGGCGTTGTTCTTTAAGGCTTATCTGTATGATCCCACCGACCCATTTACGCTCAACAATTTGGGGTATGCAGCCGAGCTGGCCGGCGATGCCGATCGTGCGAGCCGCTTTTACACGCTTGCCGAAAAACAGGATTGCGATGCGGTAATCGAGCTGAGCAGTCTCGACCAGCTTAAGGGCAAGCCGATGCCCTATGCCCTCCAAAGTTTGAACGACGCGCCGCTGCGGCTCAACCGATTCAATGTCCAGGCCGTTGTGCTGCTGACACAAAATCGTGGATTCGAAGCAGAGCAGCTGCTCGCCCGCACCCTGGCCCTTGATCCGCACAACCCGTTTACTCTTAACAACCTCGGTGTTGCCGATGAGATGATCGGCGATCTTGAAAGCGCGGTGGAGCATTACGGGTTGGCTGCCGGATCTGGGTCAAAGGCTGTGATCATCGTTTCGCCTGAGAAAGCCTGGCGGGGCAAAAGTATTAGCGACCTCGCAACTACAAGCCGAAAGCGGGTGGAAGCACGGCTCCAAACAGAAGGCCCAGCCAAGGCACGTGCCGCGATGTTGGCTTTGCGGGGCGTAACAGCCGCGAATGCCAACAACTGGGCCGCCGCAGAACAGGACTTTCTTGAAGCATCCAAGCTAGATCCGACAAACCCTTTTTCGCTAAACAATCTGGGCTATGTCGCGGAACATCAGGGCGATCTGGAAACAGCAGACCAGTATTACAACAAAGCACGCCGGGCAGAGGGTGCGGGTGCGCCCGTCGGACTGGCGACGAACCCTGCCGCTCAAGGGCGCGCACTTGCGGGCGTTGTGGAATCCGGCGACATAGGCCTGAACACCAAGCTCGATGCATTTAGTGTGGCGCAAAAACAGGATACCGCCATGCCGGAGCTGGTTCCGCGCGGAGCCGGGGCCGCACCGCCGCCGGAAGCTCAGCCCGCAATCAAAGAACCGCAGCCTCAATGAGCACGATGAACTCCCGGACCGCGCCTCAGCTGATGCACATGCTTTCGGAGCTGCTCTTTCCCCTCGGTCCCCTCGCCGAGCGGCTTCCGGCACTTGCTTCCAAACACGATCTGCTTACCCTCTCCCGGGCCGATTTCGATGCGCTGGCTGCCCTTGCGCACGCCAATCATGTTGTTCTGCGGGCACTGGATGTGTTCTCAGCACTCATGCGGGCGTTGGGCGACACAACACGCGCGCAGTGGGCAGAGGAGGTCTGCGGGACTGAACGGGATCGCATTCAGCGCGCACTGCCGGTACTCCATCGGATTTGCGCGCGTTTCGGGGCGGCAGGCTTGGACATTACGGTCATGAAGTCGCTCGATCATTGGCCCGACCTGGGCAGCGACCTCGACCTGTTTTCGAATGCCTCGCC
>CAXTKZ010000005.1:0-50218 GCA_964244985.1 uncultured Acidobacteriaceae bacterium | reverse complement strand
AAGGTGCGCGCAAACGGTTTGCCTGTGGACCTGACACCATTACCCGCGATCAGCCCGGCTACGTGGGTGCCATGGCCGAACTGGTCCGCGGTGCCGCCGGCGAGGTCGGAGGGGAAGCTCGCGCTGTAGACCACACGCGATGGAGCGGCCGGTCCCGCCGGTCCTGCCGGTCCAAGATCCGCCGCGTTTTGTACACCGCTGTCGATCACAGCCACACCGATGCCCGTACCGTCGAGGCCGACCGACCACAAAGCGGGGGCGTTGATCGGCTCCACCGTGTATTCGCCGGAGGCGCTGATGGACTGAATCGAGTTGGGCGGCATCGGGGGTACCGGGGCAGGTGCCGGGGCAGGTGCTGCGACGACAACCGGAGCAGCGGTTCGCGCGGGAGCGGGAGCAGGTGCCGGAGCTGTCGGCGGTGGCGCGACTCCTGCTTTCGGACCGATCGGACGGTCCAGCGAAATATAAGCAACGTTGGGATCACTGGCAAGCTGTTGCAGGTTGGCAGCCGACATATGAGCTGCCACGGCTTGAATCGCCTTGAACTGTTTGTGGATGTTGCCCATTGCCATGGCAACAGCTGCGGACTGCTGGAGCGGATCCGCAGTCTTGAATTGCACAATCACCGCCACCCTGCTTTGCGGATCGACCGCAAGCGCGTCCTTGGAAATCTTGCTCGCCGGAGCGGCATGCACCGGGGCTCCAAGTGTGTGCGGCACACCGGCAACTGTCGACGGTGTCGCTGTTTGTGCATAAGCTGCAACGGGCAGGACAACGCCGGCAAGCGCCGCTGTGGCCAGATGAACAAGAGTGCATTTGTACTTCATGGAACCCCCAAAAACTTTCGCTGTCATCCGTGCGCCGCACGCGCAACCTGCGTGGAGACTTTATCGGCACGAACGAAATTTTCATGAAAGCTTTTTTTGAAGGCGTATCTTCCGCAAGTCTATTGCCGCAGAAAAGCGGGGTTCATCCATGAAGAGCGTAGGTAAAGGTCACAGCCACCACTTCGATTTAGTCCTGCTCGGAGAGAGGGAGGATAACCCTGCTGATCCGATATGCCTCGCCCAGCAAAAGTTTTGGAGGCATCATCTACTTGCAAGTCAGGCAAACCCTGAAAAGTAGGTGAAGCTCTATCGCGCGAACAGAAGAAGGATCTGTCTTTCACCGATGCCACAGTGAAAGGCAGATCCTTCCCTTCATTCAGGATGACCAGCCTCCTGCATGAAGCTGCTAGCGGAACGAAGCCGCTACCTGAGCAGCCCCAAACTGTTCCGCGGCTTTTGCTTTTGCAACAACCGCGCCCATGCCGAAAAACTCGTGCGTGGTTCCGGTGTAGAGCCGATAGGTCACCTGGTTGCCGGCGGCCTGCAGCTTCGCCGCATACGCGATGCCATCGCTTTGGAGCGGATCGGCCTGCGCCGCGATGATCGTTGCCGGCGGCAGGTTTGCCAGGTTCGCATCGATCGGTGCGACGCCGGGATCGTTCGCAAGCGACGACGGTGCGTACTGCGCATAGAAGTATGTCAGTGCGGCTGTAGATAGGGGCAGGCGGCTATCTGTGTAGAAGCGGTCGGAAGACTGCGTCACATCGCTGCTTGTCACCGGGTAAATCAACAACTGGTGGGTGGGCCGCTGCCCGTTCGTGTCCCGCGCCGCGATTGCGACCTCCGTCGCCAGGTTGCCCCCGGCGCTTTCTCCGGCAACCGCGACCTTCGACGCTACCCCGTTGTAGGTGCCGATGTTTCTGGTGACCCAGGTGTATGCATCGACGGCATCGTTCAGAGCTGCGGGGTACGGTGCTTCAGGCGCTTTGCGGTACTCGACCGAGACCACGGTCGCATTGGCATAGCTTGCCAGGGCGCGCGCGCTTGCGTCATACGTGTCGATAGTGGCGACTACGAAACCGCCCCCATGAAAATAGGTGATGACCGGAAACGGGCCCGTACCGGCCGGGGTGTAGATACGCACGGGTATCTGATTGCCAGCGCGCCCCGGAACCGTAAGCCCATCGGTGACCTTGCCAAGCGGCAGGGGAGCCGGGGCAGCGCCAAAGCCGCGGGCCAGAATTTTTGCGGCGTCTTCAGCGGCGAACTGCTGCCGCGCATCGGCGGGGGCGAGATCGACAATGGGCGTCCCCTTGATCGCGTCGTACAACAGAACGACGTCGGTCATGTCCTGGTCGAGCTGAGTGGACAAAACCGGAGCGGTCGGGATTTGCGCAAAAGCAGGCACGGCAAGGGCGGCGAGCAACGGAAGGGCAAGTGTACGAACAGAATGCATGGGGAGAAAACCTCACGGCAAAGTAACGCGGGGGAGAAGAATTGTTCCTGGCGTTTGGACTGTGGGATGCAGCCGCAACAAAGCTTTCGAACAGCTTTGTTACGGCTGTTGCACGCGAATGAAACCGCTCGGACGATTGGGAAACAACCATGCATCCAGATGGGCATGTGCCGACGTTCTAGAGCGTACATACCATTGAACGGACTTATTGCTCTGCAGGGGAGCACTAAGCAAGTTCAGTAAAGCTTCTGGCTTTAGGTCCAGTACAAAACCCGCGCCGCAGGCAGCAGTTCACGTAGTTTGCCTTCCAGGAACCCGCGCATCTCACCCATGGCATCTTTGGGATATACATACTTGAAGCCGCCGAACTTATTGCGCTTTTCCGAGCGGTTTGCTTCTTCCATATCCAGCGTCGACTTGGGGTACCAGCCCACGAGCACTTCCTTTGAGCCCGGGGTGAACCGGTGCGTGATCAGCTCCGCCGTCATGTCGAGGTTTTCAACGCCCTCGACGGCTTTCGCCGCCGCCGCGAACAAGTCGGTGTACTCTGCCTGCCAGTTCCCTACCTGCATAATGGGCGCGACGGTCAGGCCGACGGGGTAGCCGGCCAGGGCCATGCGGCGGAGCGCTCCAAGCCGCTGCGCCACGCTTGCCGTACCGCCTTCAAAGTCATGCGCAACGCTGTGCGCGTTGACGGAAAAGCGCACCCGTGTCCGCCCGTTGTGTGGGAGCGCGAGAAGGCTGCTCACGGCGGAAAACTTGGTCGTCCAGCGCAGCTGCACGGGGGCATCCCATTGTCCGAAGAACTTGATCGACTCCGCCAAGGCTCCGGTCAAATGCTCGATGCCGAGCGGGTCGGTATAGCAGGAAGCCTCAAATGTAGTGCCCTCACGCATGCGGGCCACGGAGCGCGAAGTGACTTTGCCCGTGCCCTCGAACTCGCGCAGGTTTTCAAGGATTTCCGGCAGGTTTGCGTAAGCGCGCGTGACCGGCGGCCCGCTCAGAGAGCCGGCCAGATAGCAGTATTGGCAGTGCGCCGGGCAGCCCTGCGCGAGATGGAACTGCCAGTCCGCCGAGGGTGGAATGGGCTGCAATTTGCGCTGTGAGGGCGGCGCGACCACGATGGCAAACGTGGTTTTCGCAAGCGCATAGGTTTTGCGCTCTTCCTCCGCCGTGAGCCCGGTCAGTCGGTTGGCCTTGAGCCGGACCACCTCGGCGCCGGTCGCCGCCGCGCGCTCGAGCATCGCCTGACCGTGCGGCAGCGCGAGGGCATCGGGGGTGATGAGCACGCGGCGGGGTTTCCACAACCGCTCATGCGGTGTTTCTGGTGCCGGGTGCGCAACTTGCTGCAAAACAGTGGCCATGGTGTATTGGATTAACAAGTCAGGGCATGGGATGTGCCCCCGTAAATTATGCCGTTCAGCAGGTTGGAGTCAGAGCAAAATGACAGATGTGGAATCAGTTCTTGAGTGCGTCGCTGCGCCGGCGAGTTCGGCCCTACCCTTGCCGCACGCTCTACTCCTGTTCGCCCATCCAGATGACGAAGTCATTGCCCTAGGTGGTCGCATGGAGCGCTTCACTGAATCGCGTTTCTTATGCGTCACGGATGGTGCACTTCGCGACATACAAGTTTCCTTACGTAACGGTTTTGAATCTCGCGAGGCCTATGCTGCAGGTCGCAGAAAAGAGTCTGAAGACGCTTTGCGCCATGCTGGTGTCTCATCGGACGTGCTGAGATACCTTGCTATCGACGAAGGCGTGCGAATCATTGTCGATCTGGAGGCAGCTCTAGACCTCGTTGCATTAACTCGCGCTGTCGAGCGCGAGTTACACAATTTCGCACTAGATGTCATCTTGACTCATCCTTATGAAGGCGGTCATCCAGACCACGACAGTTGCTCCTTCGCGGCCCAGACTGCAGTTCGGCTTATTGTTGGCAAGCCTGCCCCTCTGGTTATCGAGGCGCCTTTCTACAATAATTACAGCGACAAGGGTTCTTTTGGAGAGAGGTGGAGTGAGTTTCTAATGCAAGACACAGCGATCCGGGTCCGCGACTTGTCTCCCCTAGAGCGAAAGAACAAACTGAGTCGTTTAGCATGTTTTTCGACCCAATTACACATAGTTTGCAAGTGTTCTGTAGAGCATGAACAGTACCGTATTGCTCCCGCATATGATTTCACTCAGCCCCCTCATCCTAATCCCCTGCTCTACGAGACGTGGAAGCCCGTAATCCACGATGAACAATTCAACGGAGAAAAATTTCGCACGCTTGCCCACGCCGCCTTGCGCGAGCTGGGCCTCGCATGAGCCTGACTGTTCTCAGCGTGGCCTACCCGTTCGCACCGCTCGGCCCGCGCACGGTCGGCGGGCGGAACAGGTGCTGACCTCCTCGAAGCTGCTTTTTATAAGCAAGGCCACCGCTCGCTGGTTGCCGCGCGCGCGGACTCACACACACGCGGACGGCTCTTCCCCACCCCCGCTCCGGAGGGCTCGCTTACGCCGGAAGCGCAGGCGGCGGTCACGCGCGACCATCAGGCGAGCATCGATCAAGCTATCCGCTCCGCGCCCGTGGACCTCATCCACATGCACGGCA
Organism: uncultured Acidobacteriaceae bacterium; assembly: GCA_964244985.1. GTDB lineage: Bacteria > Acidobacteriota > Terriglobia > Terriglobales > Acidobacteriaceae > EB88. The sequence continues at coordinate 45,342 of CAXTKZ010000005.1, read as the reverse complement.
TCGACTTCCATCGCTACACCGTGCCGCGCGGGATACCCGTGCTGGTCACGCTGCACCTGCCGCCGTCCTGGTACCCCGAATCGATCTGGAGCCTGCCCTCGCAGTACCAACTCCTTTGCGTGTCGGAATCCCAGCGGCGCGCTTGCCTTGCCTCCGCGCAGGACCGCGTAAGCGTGATCAGAAACGGAGTGCCCATGCCCGCACACGGCGCGCATAAGACCGGGTACGCGCTGCTCTTGTCCCGCATCTGCCCTGAAAAGAATCTCCACGCAGGCCTCGACGCGGCCAGGCTCGCGGGCGTTCCCGCTGTGCTGGCCGGCGAAACCGTTCCCTACCCTGCTCACCTCGCCTACTTCGAGCACGAAATCAAGCCTCGTTTGCACGACACCGCAAGGCTCGTAGGCGCGGTCGGCGGCGCGCGCAAGCAAGCGCTGCTGGGCGAAGCGCGCTGCCTCCTGCTGCCACGCTTGCGCCGGAAACCAGCTCTCCGACCGCTATGGAAGCGCTCGCCGCAGGCACCCCGGTGGTCGCATATCCATCCGGCGCGATTCCGGAAATCATCGAGCATGGACGTACAGGATTTCTCGTGAACACTGTCGAAGAAATGGCCGCCGCCATAGCGCATACCGACGAAATCGAGCCCGAAGTGTGCCGCGCAACAGCACGCGAACGCTTCTCGCTCAACGCCATGGTCGCGCACTATCTCGACCTTTACGGAAAGCTGGCCCGCGCATGATTTGGGGTCCGCTGGACGGTTGGCGATGTGTCCCCGCGCGGGTGGGAAGCACTGCGGCTTTCCGTGCACTGCGCCGTTCAATGATTCCCAGCACAAACGGAGTACCTCATCTGCGTCCACTCCGTTCCGCTCGCCCCGGCGCGGGAAAAAGCAGGCCCGCTGCCGCCCGAGGTTGGGCGGCAGCGCAGTGACCCCGGACGATATGCCGCCCTCCCTCGCACCGCACTTCGATTGGCACATGGCCGAGGGCGTTGGCTGGAAGCTGCTGCCGCTCCAGGTCTTCCCCGGCCGGCACGAACTGGCGCTCGACAACGACTGCATCCTGTGGGCGCAGCCTCCCGCATTGAAGGAGTTCTGGCACGCACGGGCGCTGCATTGATGGCCGAAGATATGGATCGCTGCTTGGATGTACTTCGTAGCAGCCCCGTGCCCGGCGCGGTCAACTCCGGCATCCGCAGCCTGCCGCCCGGGTATACCTGCTGGCGGAGCGGTTCATCGAAATGCTCGCGCACAAACCAGTCCCTCTCCGCTCCGAGCTCGATGAGCAAGGCTTGCAGGCAGCCGCGCTTCATGCGGGCGGCCCATGTCCGCGCCTGGCGAGCGAGGAGGTCACGATTTGCTCGCCGTTGCCGCCACGGCAAGCCTGGTTTGGGCACATGCGGGCGCACTTTGTCGGGCTCAATTCAAGGCACATCCCTGAAACTGCTGCCACGAGCCCGTTGACGTGATCTGCCGCCACTGAGACGAGGCATCAGCTTGCTTTGTACCGGCGCCAGGCTTCCGCTCACGCGCCTTTACCGCTCCGTGTCGCGTAATCGTGCTCCAGCCTGTATAGCTTCGGCGGCCACCGCCATCCAAGCCTGCTAGACCATGACGACTTTTGCGCTCCTCAGTACCCTTGTCACACTTGCCGCCTTGTTTTCTTTCCTCAGCTATCGCGTGCTGCGGCTGCCCACTTCGATCGGCACCACTATCTTGGCGCTTACGGCCGTGGGCGCACTGCTGGCTGGTGGAAATCTCGCACCCGGGTTGCGCATCCACGCGGAGAACATCGTCAGCGGCATCGATTTCAACCAGGTCGTCCTGCACGGCATGCTGTCGCTGCTCTTATTCGCGGGGGCACTGCAACTCAACCTCAAGCAGCTGAACCATGAAAAACTGCCAGTGTTCACACTGTCGATTGCGGCTACCGCGCTTTCGACCGTTTTCGTTGCGGTGCTGTTTAAGGGGACGCTTGCCTTTGTACATATCCCTATCACGGCCATCGGCGCGCTCTTATTCGGAGCACTGATCTCACCCACCGACCCGATTGCCGTGCTTGATATGCTCAAGCGCGTAGGTGCGCCCGCGGCGATTAAATCGCAGCTTGCGGGCGAGTCGCTGTTCAACGACGGGGTGGGCGCGGTTATTTTTCTCGCTCTGCTCGATGCCTCCGCGGGCGGCGGTCTGCCTAAGCCTCGGCAGTTTTTCTTGCTGCTCATTCTCAAGGCAGGCGGTGCCATCGCGCTCGGTGGATTACTTGGTTACCTTACCTATCGCCTGCTGCGCACACTCGATTCGTACCGTATTGAAGTAACGCTGACGCTCGCGCTCGCCATGGGCGGCTATGCGCTGGCGGATGCGATGCACCTGTCAGCGCCGCTTGAGGCGGTGACAGCGGGGCTGTTTGTCAATGGGAGCGCCCGGGCTTTCGCTATGTCCGACAAAACGCGCGAAAATGTCGACACCTTTTGGGAGCTCATCGAGGACATCCTAAACGTCATCCTCTTCCTGCTGCTCGGGCTTGAGCTGCTAGTCCTGCCGCCCGACCCCCGCTTCTACCTGGCGGGTTTGCTCGCCATACCCGCGGTACTTGCGGCACGCTGGGCGAGTGTAAGCTTAACCGTGCTGGGGCTCCGCGCGGCGCGCCAGCGCGTGCCGGGGTCCATCGCGGTGCTTACCTGGGGCGGGCTGCGCGGGGGGCTCGCCGTGGCGCTTGCGTTGTCGCTGCCGCGGGCCGGGGGCCTGCAGCGGGAGCTGCTGCTGGCTACCTATGTTGTTGTGGTCTTCTCGATTGTGGTGCAGGGGCTTACGATTGCGCCGCTGCTGCGCCGGTTAGGGCTCGATGGCCATGTTTGACTCCGTCACGATCTCGTCGAGCGGGATGTCATGCGCCTGCGGGTGAATGGTCGCGAGCCGGTTGAGCTCGAAGCCGAGCCCGATGGTAAACGGACGGGGGTGCATGGCCGCAAGTGTGCGGTCGTAGTAGCCGCCGCCGTAGCCCAGCCTGTAGTTTTGCTCGTCAAAGCCGACAACAGGGACCAGCAGCACGCTCGGATGAACAGCGCCGCCATGCACAGGGTGCTGCGTGCCGAAGGGTCCTTGTGCAAGCGGCTCACCGGGCTGCCAGGCCCGGAACTCCAAGGGCAGTCCCCGACCCACGACCACGGGCAGCGCGAGCGTCGATCCTTGTTGCCGCAGCCGCTCCAACAAAGGATCCGGGTCGATTTCGCCCTGCATGGGCCAATACGCCCCCACACAGGCACCATGCTGCCATCGAACCTGTACGCTCGCCAGGACCCGCGCGCTTTTTTCCGCATACTCCGCCGGCGTCACCGCCCCGCGCGCCGCCAAAAGACGGGTGCGCGTTTCCCGCCGCCACGCCGCGATCTCCCGATCAATCATCGTCATCCTTGCGCCTCGTTTGCTTCGTTGGATGGGCCAGCTGCGGCGGTAAGGGTGCCGCGCCCTTGGCTGCGCACCACAGAATAGCATTCAGCTCCGTCGTGGGTGCCTGGTCCGGGTGCGTGAAATCCATGCGCGCAGACTCCTTCGCTCCGGGGCTCTTCTTAGTGTTCGCCTCGTAGAGCAGCCCGTTGTCGCGATTGCGCGTGTCGGCGGTAAACGGCGGTTGGTCGCCCGCCCCGGCGAACTCGGGCGCGATCAGCGGCGCAAAGGCATCGTTATTGTTCATCGGCGGAAGCCCGAGCAGCGACTCCATCGTCCGCAGTACACTCACGGTCGTGTAAAAGCTGTGGTCCACAAACGGCTTTGCGTTGGAGGGAGAAGGACGCTGCGCATACTTGCTGATCACATAGCAAGTACTCCGGTGCGCGTCCACATGGTCCGCCCCATCCTGCGCGTCATCCTCCACGATAAAAAATGCAGTATCGTCCCAGAACCCGCTGTGTGAAATGGCTTCCACCGCGTGGCCGACTGCCAGGTCGTTGTCCGCGACCGAAGCCTCAGGCCGAGGCATGTTCGGGCGGGTGCCGGCGGTATGGTCGTTGGGCAGGCGGAGCTGGATGAACTCGGGCATGGCGCTTTCGCCCGCAGCCCACCCGCGAAGTTTGGTCAGGAACTCCTCCACCCGCAGCTGGTCCGGGAAGGCCAGCTCAAAGTCCGGGTACAAGGGGTCGAAGTGCCCACGCAGCTCCGGCTTGGTCGCGGTATTCGACGCGATCAAGGGAATCGCCCACGGGTATGGGCTCGTGCCGCCGCCGTAGTTCGCGGGCACGGGCTCACCCTTGCGGATCGCAGGTCGCGCACACCCGGCGGCGGTCGGCTCCGGCGTGCCTTCCGTGGGCGACGCAGCAGGCTTTTTCTCCCCACAGAACGCGGTCGAAATGTACTCGCCGAAGTGGTAAAGAGACTTGCCATGGGCGTGGAGGTCGGTCCACAAATAGCCGCTGGCGGGCTCGTTCACGTCCGGGATGCCCTGCAGCAATGGGTAGCCACCTGAGACCACGCCCTCGTAATCGTACGAGCGTTCGCGACCTCGATAGCTCTGCTGCCAGGTTTTTTCGGTATAGTCCGAGGTGATGGCCGCATTCGACCACACGTGACCGTCGCCCGACACTTCGGCTGAATCGTAGAAATTGTCGAGGATGCCGAACTGTTCGGCCAGTTTGTGCTGATTGGGCGTGACATCGCGCCCGTACATAACGAGGCTTGGGTCGCCATTCGCATCCGGCTCGTCGCCCAGGATCTGATCGTAAGTGCGGTTCTCCTTGATGATGTAGATCACGTGCTTGATGGGGTTCGCGCCGCCACGGAACGCGATCTTCTCCTCCGCCGCTTTCATCCTGTTTTCCGCCGTCACTTCCACCGTATAAGCGGGTAGTTTTGCATCGAGCCCGGGAAGCGGCACGCGCGCAAACGATCCATGGAGCAGGGTCGCGATATAGGTATGGTGCTTGTCGCCCACGCCTGAAGCGGGATGCGGCTGCGGGACATTGTTCGGCCCCGTGCCCTGCCCCTTTGCCGTTGCGATCAGCAGCTCGCTGCCGGTTGCCGCGAGAGCCGTCGGGTACCACCCCGTGGGGACAAATCCAAGCGGCCGGGCAGCGGTTTTACCGGATGCCCGCGTGGAAAACACCGCCACTGCGTCTGAGCTCGCGTTTGCCGCGAACAAGCGCATCCCGTCCGGCGACACTGCAACGGCATCCGGCACCGCGCCGAAGTACGTCTGCCCCGGCAGCTTTGTGTCGAAAAACCCTGCCGCGCGCATGGACCCGGTTTCAACCCCGGCCACCATGTCTCGGTTGGCCAGCGCAACGTACAAGCGCTTTTCATCCGGGCTCAAGGCAAGCGAGGCCGGATGCGAACCGGCGGCGGTAGGCGTGCGCGGTCCCAGCAGGGTGACCTTTCCCAGCACCTTCCCGTGCTTCAGATCGAGCTTAACCACTGACGAATCGTTCCACAGCGCGGCATACCCGGTCGCACCGTCGCGCGTTGCCGTAACGGTGATCGGATACGCGGCAGGCACTGCGTTGGAGGTAGAAAGGTCGAAGCGTTGCATCACCCGCCCGCTCCCCGCGTCGAGCAGCAGGGCATCATCCGACAGGTTATCCGCGACGAGCAGAGCTTCCCCGCCCGCATGCTCGACCACGCACAGCCCGGAAGGGTACGGGATTGCCATGCCGGCCGGGATCGACGCTTCCATCGCGGTTTGCTGCCTGCCTGGGGCAAGTTTTTGCAACGGCATAGGAAGCAAACGCTCCGCCGTGAGCTTGCCCGCGTCCACCCGGTACACCGCGATCGCATTGCCGGTCTCGCCCTCCTTGCCGCCTTCAGGCGCGCTTAAGGAGGCAAAGCTTGCGTAGAGATGCTGCCCGTCGCGGCTCCACGCGAGGCCTTGAAAGAGCGTCTGGTGTGCCTTGCGGGCCGGCGTGCGATCGTCCGGCGAGTCGATGTGTGCGCCGGTCTGGAGATCCACCACCAGCACCGACTGGTTGTAGTCCGACTCCGCCGTGCCATAGCCCGCGTTCAGGGTTGCCGCATAGCGCCCATCCGGAGAGATCGCAAGTGCCATGGGCAGGCTGTTTGTGCTGAACGGAGAGCCGGGCAGCGCCGGCCCTAAAACTTTGCTGCTGGGCAGCGACACCTGCCCCGCGGCGGCAGCGCAAAAGAGAAAACAAGCGAGAGAAGCGCGCATGCTCTTCACCATACCTCCATGGGTCGCTGCCGAGTGTGAAAGAGGCGTCATGGTTCATCGCGGTAGATGCCGATCTCGGGCGTACCGCCCTGCCGCAGCTTCGCGCGGAACATGCCCGGTGTGTTGAAGCTCCACGCCAGCTGCCCATCGGGTGTCAGCGCGATAATGCCGCCGTCGCCGTGTATCGCCCCGAGTTCCTTTTGTACGACTTCATCCGCGGCCTGCTGGAGCTTCATGCCCTTGTACTCCACCAGCGAGCAGACCGTGCGCGCAACGGTGAGCCGGATGAAGTATTCACCCGTGCCGGTTGCTGAAACCGCGCAGGACTGGTTGGAGGCATACGTCCCCGCGCCGATGATCGGTGAGTCGCCCACGCGGTTCCAGCGCTTGGCTGTCACGCCGCCGGTTGAGGTGCCCGCGGCGATGTTGCCCCGGCTGTCGAGCGCAGCCACACCGACCGTGCCGTACTTGTGCGCGTCGGGCTGCTCAAAAAAGCTGACGGGTTTACCGGGTGCCGGCGGCGCTCCTTCAGGGCGCGGCGGCACAGGCTCGCCTTTCGCTTTCAAGTCTTTTTCCAGGGCTTCCCAGCGCCGCTCTGTGAAGAAAAAGCTCGGCGGCACCTGCTCCAGCCCCACGTGCGCCGCAAACGCATCGGCACCCGCGCCCAGCATCATCACATTCTCCGACTTGTCCATAACCGCGCGCGCCAGCGAGATGGGGTGCCGCGTTTTTTGCACGTCCGCAACCGCGCCCGCTTTCATCGTTGCGCCGTCCATAATGGATGCGTCCAGCTGGTTGGTGCCGTCCGCCGCAAACACCGCGCCGCGCCCCGCATTGAAAAGCGGATTGTCTTCAAGCAGCTTGATCGCCGTTTCCACCGCGTCCGCCGCTGAGCCGCCCCCATCGAGCACACTGCCCGCCGCCATGATCGCTTCCCGCAACCCCGCCCGATACTGTTTTTCCGCGTCGGGGGTCATGGACGAGCGCTCAATCACCCCCGCACCGCCGTGCAGCACCAGCGCCCACCGGTGCCCTTGCGCATGCGCCGTCGCTGCCATGGCCGTAAACGCCGCCAACCCCCAAAGTTTTCTCATCGTGTCATCCCTGCCTTGTCGTCCCGCACCACCGCACCGCCTTTCATCACAAACCGCACCTTCCCCAGCACGGAAATATCGCGGAGCGGGTCGCCCTCTACCGCGATCACATCCGCATCGTAGCCGGGCTTCAACTCACCGATCTCCCCATCCCAGCCCAGCAGCTTCGCCCCGTTGAGCAGGTCCGCCCGCAGCACATCGGGCGCGGGCATCCCATACTCCACCATCAACTCCATCTCCCGCGCCTGCGTACCGTGAGGAAACGGGCCGACGTCCGAGCCCACCGCCATCGGTACCCCGGCGGCGAGCTGTTTTTTGAACTCCGCCGCGTGCAATCGCTGCATCGCCCGCTCGCGTTCAGCGGCGGCAGGCGTTGCTGCGTGATCTGCAAAATACTCGGCGATGGCGAAAGTCGGGACCGCGTAGATCTGTTTCTCGCGCATGGAGGCCATGGTTTGCGGGCTTAGCTGGTAAGCGTGGTCGATCGATGCAACCCCGGCGGCCACCGCATACGACGCGCCGGGCTCGCCCGTGCAGTGCACCCCCACGCGCGTTCCGGTACGCCGGGCTTCCGCAACCGCCGCCCGCAGCTCCGCCTCGGTGTATTGGTAGGGAGTTTCGAGCCTGCCGTTCACAAGCCGGTCCGTCCCCGTCTCATAGATTTTGGTGAAGTCCGCACCCTCTTTGCGCTGTTCGCGCATCACGCGAAGGAGATCGTCGGGTGAATCGGCGTAATCGGCATTGCCCGGCACATGCGCGGCGGGGTTGTAGCCGAGCGCGTCCTCATGCCCGCTCGTGATGGAAATGGCATTGCCGCTCATTCGCATACGCGGTCCGGGAATCAGCCCTTTGTCGATCGCATCGCGGACGGCGGAATCGGCCGAGCCCGCACCTTCCGTGCCCATGTCGCGCTCCGCGGTAAATCCGGCCTGGAGGTCGGCCGCGGCTGCGATCTCGGCAAGAATGGTGCGGGCAGGCACCGATTCAATCACAGTTTGCAGATCCTCAGCCCCGGGATGGAGGAAAAGGTGTACATGCGCGTCGATCAGGCCTGGCATCAGGGTCAGCGGGCCCAGGTCGAGGACGCGCGCGCCTGCCGGATGCGGCACGGATGCACCCGCCGCAACAATCCGGTCGCCCTGAACCAAAACCTCACCCGGCGATAGGAGCGACCCGTGCTCTACATCGAGCAGATGCGCCGCATGGAGCACTGTTGAGGGCTCCTGCGCAGTGAGCAGGGTTGCTGAAGTAAGCAGAAAAGCGGAAACAACCGCGCGCGTTGGGAGATGCAACATGGGATGGAGGCTATCACGTACTTTTGCCGAATAACACGAAAGGGGGAGTAACCGGAACAATGCCCTATTTCGCGATAGAGGCGCGCTCCAATCACGCCTGCTGTGGCAGACTTAGGGCAGTTCTCGTACATGTGGGGGAGCGGTTGGCAGCACTGGGCATGGTTTTCCGCTGGGAAAAGCCATACAGCAGCGGTTCTGCCCTTCTACCCCGGTATGAGAACTGCATCAACCGAGGACGTGTTCGCATGAAGCTGTCATTGGTAGTCGCCACGGTAGGCCGCTCACAGGAAATCGGGGAGCTGCTTCAAGGTTTTGCCGATCAGCCGTTTCGCGATTTTGAAGTCATCCTCGTCGACCAGAACGACGACGACCGGCTTGTTCCCATTGTGGAGCAGTACAGCGGGCAGTTTTCAGTCCGGCATATCCGTTCCGACGTTCGCAACGCCTCGCATGCCCGCAATGTCGGCCTGTTTGCGGCAGGGGGCGAGATCGTGGGCTTTCCCGACGACGACTGTCTGTATCAGGCGGACACCATGACGCGCGTTGTGGAGCATTTCGACAAGGACCCGGACCTTACGCTCTTGGGCAGCCCCTGTATGTCGCCCACGGGCGAGTTGATCAATGGCCGCTGGGAAACCGAGTCCTGTCCTATCACCGACAAAACTGTTTGGACAACCATGGCGGGCTACTCCATGTGGATCCGCATGGAGGCGGCTCTCGCGGTCGGCGGCTTCGACCCTGCAATCGGTCCCGGTACACCTTGGGGTTCGAGCGAGGAACCCGATTTTGCCTTGCGCCTGCTGCGACGGGGCTACCGCGGCTGGTACGACGTCGGCATCGGCATCCGGCACCCTGACAAGAGCCTTACCCCGCATGCCATCAACCGCGCCCACCTTTATGGTGCCGGCATGGGCCGCGTCATGCGGCGTCACTCCGTTGCCGCTCCTATCGCGCTTACTTTTTTCATCCGCCCGGCCGGCGGCCTTCTGGTATCGCTCGGGCGGGCACGCTTTCAAAATGCACGCTACTACTGGGGGACGCTGCGGGGGCGGCTGTTCGGATATCTCGCGCAGCCCGCGCAGTAACGTTATGAGCGAACCTGCCGCAAATTCGCGTTTTCTGCTGGCCGTCGGCATCGCCACCAGCGGCCGTGCTGCCATTCTGGCCGAAACGCTTGCCGATCTCGACCGGCAAACCCGCGCTCCGGACCGCGTACTGGTTTTTTACGGCAAACGCGAGGACGTGGGCGATCTTCCCGAGCATATGCCGCAGCATACTTGGGTACAAAGCACAGGCGGCTTGTGCGAAAAGCGCAACCGGATCATGGATGCCGTGCCGGAAGCCGCGCTCCTCTTCTTCATGGACGACGACTTCTTCCTCGACTCTGAGTACCTCCGCATTACAGAGGAAGCGTTTCTTCAGGACGGGCAGCTTGCCGCTGCCACCGGCGTGGTGGTAGCCGACGGCGCAAAGGGACCGGGGCTTTCGATCTCGGAGGCACGGGCGGCTCTTGCCGCGGCCGAAGGACGCGCGGTCGGCGGCCCGGTAGCCGCTTTCAATGCCTATGGCTGCAACATGACTTTCCGCCTGTCTACTGTTCGGAAGCACGCGCTTCGCTTTGACGAGCAGTTGCCTGCCTACGGCTGGTATGAGGACATGGACTTTTCCCGGCGGCTGCTTGCGCATGGCTCGGTAATGCGCCTTCCTGCTGCCTTCGGAGTTCATCTCGGCGCAAAGGTGGGACGTGTTTCCGGGCGCAGGCTCGGCTACTCTCAAGTAGCCAACCCCATTTATCTCGCGCGCAAAGGCTCGTACCCGTGGTCGCACGCCCTCCGCTCAGTCGGGCGCAACTTTGCCAACAACTTACTGCTGAGCCTCAAACCCGAACCCTGGGTGGACCGCCGAGGTCGCCTTCGCGGCAACCTCCTTGCTTTCGGCGAGCTTCTCCTGGGGCAAGCACACCCCAGCCGCATCCTTCACATGCGCTAGCGGCGCTTCCGCGCCTTTTTGGTGTGACATGCACGCCCGCGCTGGTGGACCCGAGCCACTGCGTAAAAACTTCCTACTTCAATTCAGCTTCTGTTGTGCAATGGGAACCCATGGGTAACCATCTCGCCAGTACACCACTCTGGCCATTTTTCTACTGGATTCAAGAAATACTAATTAATTTGGACGGTTTTGCCAAAATGGGCCGTGGCCTTAGGTATTACCAAAATGGAACTTAATCATGAAAATGATGACCCAAGAGTGCTTGAGTTACCCACTCCTGCCGATGATAAAGTTCAGGCAGATCGCAGCAGGAGGGAGGATTTACCCAGCCTTCTTCTTGAAAAGATCGCTGAAGCGACAAATCTGCATAGCGATGTTTCTCGATGGGGAACACCGCACAACTTTCGATTCCCGTTCGGATTTATCCGGATGGCGTCAACCTTAAGCCCGGATGTGATTGATGAACCTTTTTCGCTCTTCCCACTTCGTTCCCCAGCTCCGCATGCTTCCTCTGCGGCGTTTGCTTCCCGTGGCACTTGTTTCTCTTTCAGCCTTGGTTCTCCACCCTTCCCTTCCCGCGCAAGAAGCGGGAAAGGAAGGATCGACGCCGCTTCCCGCTGCTTCCGACATTCAACCTTCCGAAGCGCTGGGCGCGAACGATCTGATTCAGGTTCTGGTGCCCTACTGCCCTGAGATTTCACGTTCTTTCCGCATTTCCGCCGACGGTATGCTCGCGCTGCCGCTGCTGAAGCAGCCCATTGCTGTGGCAGGCCTCCATCCGTCCGATGTGGAGCACAAGATTGCCGATGCCTTGGTGGCCCAGCAGCTTCTTGCTGACCCGGTAGTGAACGTTTCAGTGCTTGAGTACCGCTCCCGGCCTGTTTCGATCGTGGGTGCGGTCAATCATCCGCTTACCTTCCAAGCCACGGGCTCAACCACCCTGCTGGATGCTATTGCAAAAGCCGGCGGCCTGGCACCCGGTGTCGGCCCGACGATCAACGTTACGCATCGGGCGCAAACGCCCGACGGCACGACCCGCATTACCGTCCAATCGATCCCTGTGCGCGGGCTGCTGCAGGGCACCGACCCGGCGCTCAACGTTCAGTTGAAGGGTGACGAAGAGGTGCGGGTGCCTGAAGCGGGACGAATCTTTGTAGCCGGCAATGTGAAAAAGCCCGGCTCCTTCCTGATGCAGGACAACACGGACACGACTGTTATCAAGGCGATCGCGGAAAGCGAGGGCCTCCAGTCTTACTCGATGAAGTCGGCATATATCTACCGCGAACACGGTGTGGGCGCGCCGCGCGAGGAAATTGCCGTGCCTTTGTCGCAGATCATGGCCCGCAAAGCACCGGACGTTGTGCTCCAGTCCGACGACATCCTGTACATCCCGGACTCACCCGGCAAGCGCATGACCGCCAAGGTTCTCGCGGGTATGGCGGGCTTCGGCACCACCGCGGGTGCGGGCATGCTGATTTATCACTAAAGTTTTTTCGGCATATGCCGATAAAGATTGGGGAAGCCGGGTTTAAGTTAACTGCCCCATTCTCCTTGTACCGCTTTGGGAAGGATAGATTTCAAATCCTTCCGCTTGCAACACCAACATAAATTAGAGCTTTGGTTCGAGGATTCCAGATGCCGTCTCCGTATAACAAGCCGAAAATTCTGCCCGCCCCTTCCCGGCGGGAGATGCAAGCCTTTGCCCCACCGACTGAGGGGGAAGATGTTCTTCCCATGCACCATTATTGGTGGCTGGTGCGCCGTGCCCGCTGGAAGGTTGCTTCCGCGGTGTTCGCGGCTACTTCCCTGACAGCTTTGACCTGCTTCCTGGTTACACCTATCTATGAGGCCACCACTCGCGTTTCCGTCGACAACAAGGTACCGTCCAGCGTCATCGGCGGCGACACTTCTGCTCAAACGGGCTCCGACGTTGAAGAGTTTCTCAATACGGAGATGGAGCTGATTCAGTCGGACTCCGTACTGCGCCCGGTCGCACTCCAGTACCATCTGCTGCCCGTGCCAAAGCACGGCGGTCCCGCGCTCCCAAACGGGCCCATTTCGCTTAAGAATCTGACCGTGACGCACCCGCTGAACAGTCTTCTCCTGAAGATCACCTACCGGTCCAAGGACCCACAGCAGGCCGCCGACGTCGCGAATGCCGTTGCCCAGTCCTACATCGACACGGTGTACAACATGCGGCTCCGCTCCTCGACGAACGTGTCGGGGTTCATGGAAAAGCAGCTCGACGACCTCAAGGAAAACATGGGCCGCAGCGCCGAAGCGCTCGCCGCCTATGAGCGGCAGCTGGGCGTCATTGACCCGCAGGGGCAAACCACCGTGCTGGCTCAGCGCGTGCTCCAGCTCAATCAGGAGTACACAGAAGCGGAAAACGAGCGGATTCGCAAGCAGACCGCGTACAAGGGCGTGCAGGCCGGCAACACGGCGGCGGTTGAGATTTCATCCCAATCCGAACAACTGCAAAAGCTTCAGCAGCAGCTCAACGACGCGCAGCAGAACATGGCCGTTATTAAAACTCACTACCTCCCGAATAACCCTGCCTACAAGCAGGCGGAAAATCAGGTGGCCGAGATCACCCGGCAGTACACTGCCGCGCGCGCGGATATCGGCTCACGCATCCAGACCGATTATTCCCAGGCCGCGAGCCACGAAGCCATGCTGCGCGACGCGCTTGCACAGGCCAAGGCTCAGGCGGATAAGCTCAATGCGAGCTCCATCCAGTACCAGCAGCTGAAGCGCGACGCGGAAGCAAATAAAACGCTTTACAACGAGCTATTCCAGAAAATCAAGGAAGCAGGCATCAACTCCGGCTTCCAGAACTCAGCTATCCGCATCGCGGACGAAGCGCGGCCGCAGTCCTCGCCGGTGTTCCCCAAAAAGGGCATCTTTATCGCGCTCGGCTTCTTTATCTCGACCGTGCTTGCGCTCGCCTGGGTAATTCTAGCCGATATGCTCGACAAGAGTGTGCGCGACCCCGAACAGGCGCGTCGCTCGCTCCAGATCGAGGTGTTGGGTGTACTGCCCGATGTCGCCGAATTGAAGCCCGCGGGCAAACAGCTGCTGTTGGAAAACGGTGAAGGCATGGGCAGAGTCAGAAGGACACCGCTGGACTGGAGCCGGTCGCAAGATGCCTACACGGAAGCGATCCGTACCATGCGCTCGCTTGTGCTGCTTGAGCGCACCCGCGAACCACTGCGTTCGCTGTTGGTAACAAGCGCGCTCGCCGGAGAAGGCAAATCGACCTGCACGGCGCACCTCGCGATCGCTCATGCACTTCAAGGCCGCAAAACGCTGCTCATCGACGCGGACCTGCGCCGCCCTACTCAGCACGGTCATTTTTCGCTCAAGAACGGCGATGGTTTGGCCGATGTGATTCTTGAAGGTCGGAGCCTCCACGACGTGCGCCATTCGATCGACGGCATCAGCAACCTCCATGTGGTTACCGCCGGGCACCTCTTCCAAAAGGCAGCTCACTTGGTAGGCACCAGGATGGCTGCATTGTTGGCCGATGCGACCGAGGACTATGACCTAGTGGTGATCGATGCGCCTCCAATGCTGGGCCTTGCGGAGCCGATCCAGATCGCCTGCGCGGCCGACGCGACCATCCTGATCGCGCAAGCCGGCACAACCAACCAGGAAGCCGTACAAGCGGCTCTCGGCACCCTGACGCGGCTCGACGTGAACGTACTCGGCTTGGTGCTGAACAAAGTTCGGCGCGAGATGAGCTCCACGTACCAGCACTATGGCGTGTACGAACAATACAACGATAAAGCGCTGAGCGCCAGCTAAGGAGGAAGCCGTGAAAACTATGGATACAGCTTCCTTCGTTATCAACGCCCGCTTCCTCGCGCACCGCGTCACCGGCGTGCAGCGGTACGCTCGCGAAATCGCCTCGCGGCTGCCCGGCTCCCCCGCACTTCTCACCCCGTCCGACGGCAAGGGCCTGCGTGGGCACTTGTGGGAACAGTTCACCCTGCCGGGGCTCGCCGCCGGGCGGCTTCTCTGGAGCCCTTCGGGCGCGGGCCCGGCATTCTACGGGAAACAGGTTGTCACCTTTCACGACCTGTTTCCCATCGAACACCCGGAATGGTACGGCGCGGCATTTGCGCGCTGGTACAATTTCCTGTTCCGCCGCCTCAGCCGGGAAGCTGTACACCTCATCGCTGTATCCGATTACACCAAGAGCCGCTTGGTGAAGCTGCTGGGCGTCGACCCGGAGCGGGTCACGGTAGTTCATAACGCGGTTTCACCCTCACTCCGGCTTACCACGCCGGCTGAGGCGGCACGAACCGCAGGTGCCCTGGCGCTGCCGTCACGACGCTACATCCTGTCTGTTTCCTCGCTCGAAGCGCGTAAGAATCTCCGCACGGTGCTTGAAGCTTGGCGCGAAGCGCAGCGCAGCCTCCCCGATTCGGTTTGGCTTGTGCTTGCCGGCCCGCAGGCGGATGCGAAAGTATTCGGCAAGCAGACCCTGCCGACGATTCCCGCGCGGGTGCATTTCACGGGGTACGTCCCGGAAGAGCATCTTGCGGGTCTTTACTCGGGCGCGTCATTGTTTCTTTATCCGTCGCTTGCGGAGGGCTTCGGCCTGCCGCTGCTGGAAGCCATGAACTGCGGGCTGCCTGTCATCACCTCAAATACCAGCTCACTGCCCGAAGTAGGTGGAGATGCGGCGGTGTATGTTGATCCGCTCGATGCAGGCGCGCTCGCGCGGGCTGTTCTTGCGCATCTACCCCGCGAATGCGCCGCAGTCCAGCCGCACAAACCGTCACTTGCGCAGGCGAGCCGTTTTTCCTGGGATGAAGCCGCCGGCCGTACCGCCGACGTCCTCTTCCGAGCTGCTGAAGCCATTCACACCCGTCCGCGCACCGGCGCGCGACGCTGGGGTCTGGCATAACTACTCTCCGGCTGAGCCGCCTCAATTACCAGAGCGGCAAGCTTTAACCCTTTTTGCTTTCTTCTCCTGCGGAACGATCCATCTTTCCGCATTTAGCCCGCGGATTTCAAACCCGGGCGCTTGTTTCACCAGCCGCACGAATACGAGACCGAGCCCATGAGCACAGCGTCCACTCTCGCACAACCTTATACCGCTTCCACCGTCGACATTCCAACGATCCGTTGTTCCCGCGGCTTAACCGTGGCTGCCTTGGTCGGGGCCGACCTCCTCGCTGTTTCGTTTGCCGGCTCTGTTGCCGCCTCTGTCCGCTTTCTGTTTCACGGGCAGTTTCACCTGTCCGGCTATGCTCCGCTGTTTGCGGCACTGCCTATCTTCTTTCTGGTTTTTTCGGCACTCGACATGTATCCGGGCATTGCGGCCAATGCCATTGAGGAGTTCCGCACCACGCTTCATGCAGTTACCCTCTCGTATCTGCTGCTGATCGTGTCTACCTTTTTCATTAAAAACCAGGGCCACTACTCACGCATAGCTTTTGCGCTGTCCTGGATCTTGACGCTGGCCCTTGTGCCCATCGCGCGCCGCGCGGTGCGGGCCTGGGGCGCGGGCCAGAGCTGGTGGGGCGTGCCGACGGTGATCTTCGGTGCAAACCATACCGGCCAAGCCATGCTCAAGATGCTGGCCGAGCAGCCCACTCTTGGGTTGCGGCCCATCGCTCTGCTCGACCAGTTCCCTCCGTCGCGGTCAACGGACACGACAGAAGGGCTGTTCACGGGTGAGTTTCACCACGCGGCTGAGCTCGGCGAGCGCAACAAGGGCTGCTACGCCATTCTTGCCATGCCCGGACTGCCCGCGAGCGAGCTCGAGGAGATCCTGAACGAGTACAGCCAACACTTCCACCATGTTCTTGTACTTCCTGATGTCGCCGGTATGTCGAGCCTATGGGTATCGGCCAAAGACCTGGGCGGGATGCTTGGCCTTGAAATCGAACAGCGCCTGTCCCAGACCATGCCCCGGCTCATCAAACGCTCCTTCGATCTTTTTGTCGCCGTGCTCTTCGGGCTCTGCTTTCTGCCCTTGTTCGCTTTCCTCTTTCTCGGGGTACGGCTCAGCTCTCCCGGCCCGGTGTTTTACGGCCAGCGGCGTATCGGGCGCGACCACACCTTCTTCACCGCTTGGAAGTTTCGCTCCATGGTGTTGGACGCCGACGGGGTACTTGAACAGCATCTGGAGCGAGACCCAGCTTTGCGCGCGGAGTGGGAGCGCGACCGCAAGCTCAAGCGCGACCCCCGCGTCACCGCAGTGGGACGCCTGATGAGAAAAACTTCGCTCGATGAGCTGCCTCAGCTTTGGAATGTACTCTCCGGGCAGATGAGTCTTGTCGGCCCCCGCCCGATTGTGATGGCCGAGGTCGACCGCTACGGGCGGCGCTACCAGCACTACCGCCGTGTGACTCCCGGGATCACCGGTCTGTGGCAGATTTCCGGCCGCAACAACACCACCTATGAACGCAGGACGGAAATCGACGAGTACTACGTCCGTAACTGGTCGGTGTCCATGGATCTGTACATCCTGTATCGGACTGTTAAAACCGTGCTGTTCACCGAAGGCGCATACTGAAGCGCTCAAAGATAAAACACAATGACTGCATCCACATTACCCTTGCTTGTTTTGATTGCTTTTCTTTGGTGGCGCACCAGGGGCGAACTGCTGCCCATCATCCTGTTCACCTCGATCTTCGACGCGGCGTCGGCGCTCAACGTTGGAGACTCACCCATCGCGCCCTGGCTGTTCGCGATGATGCTGTGCCTGCCGCTCAAGATCCTGACCGGCAAGCTGGGAACCCGGGCCGTCCCCGGACTCAACCGCGGTGCCTTTGTCGCACTCTGCATGTTTGTGGGCTACGCCGTGCTTTCCGCCGTCCTGAACCCATTTTTATTCCACGGCATCCTGGTTTCGAATTCGCACAACGGGCTCAACAATCACCTTGCAATCGGCATCACCAACTTCACCCAAACCACCTATTTACTAGCCGCATTCACGGTATTCCTGCTCGCCATTCACTCCTCCCGTGAGCAGCTGCGCCGCGCGGTCGATTGGTATGTGCGCGCCGCTGTGTGCATCGCCTGTTTTTCCATGTACCAATTGGCCAATGCCACGCTCCACGTTCCCTTTCCGTCCGCGATCCTCTATACGAACACCGCGCATGTCATCTATGACGCCTACAAAGTCAGCGGCGTTTGGCGGCTCAACTCCACCCTGACCGAAGCCTCCGAAGCCGCTTTCTACCTCGGCACCGGCTTGGCACTTCTTTCCTGGCAGATGGCGACCCATCGCATCCGTCGGCAACACGCGGTCAGCTTCGTGCTTCTGTTTGTTGCGCTGCTGCTCACTGTTTCCACGGTCGGCTATTGCTGCCTGGCAACGATTGCGGTCGGCGGCATGTTTCTCTATGCACGCCACACCCTGGGCCGCCAGGGCGCGGCACCCGTCAAGCTGCTTCTTCTGCTCGGGGTCGTTGCCGTGGCGGTGCCGCTGTTCACCCTGACCGACGCTCCCCAGACCGTCGCCAAGGTATTCAACGGCGTGTTCGTCGACAAGGTCAACTCAGACTCCTACCGCGAGCGCACGCTGTGGAACACACTCGCGCTCCAAACCTCGCACGACTCCTACTACTTCGGCGCTGGCTGGGGCAGTGTGCGGGCCTCGTCTTTCGCCTGCTCGTTGATGGGCAATGTCGGGATTCCGGGCGTTCTTCTGTTCTGCTTTTTTCTACTCCAGCTGATCCGGCCGCTGTTCCGGCCGCGTCGGTATGCGCGCTTCGAGTTGTATGAACGGTCGCTTTTCGCGATCGCGGTTATGCTGGTCGCTCTTGTTGTTGCAACGCCCGATCCGGTTATGCCCGTCATCTGGGTTTTGTTTGCTGTTGCCGTTGCCGCCAAGCCCCGTCGCTCCGCGCAGCCCGGCTGGGCGCACTCCTCTCTACCCGGCAGGCCCACGCTCGTCCACCAAGAAGCATAATTTAAGATCGGTTTTCCACAGAAAAGTTTCGCTCGATTGCTGCCTGGAGCATGCAGGTAGTTTGTACATTTCAAGCAGGAGCGCCTACACAATAAGTTGTAAGCGCTTCTTTCCTATTTACCTGAAAGTACCGAGACTCGTGCAGAGTCTACCGCGATTTACCCATAAACAATGCTTCCCAAACCATCACGGAAGTAATGATATCGGCTGTATTTGCGGCGGCCTTACCTAGGCATGTGCGTTATTTCCCATTAGGATGCGGCTTAGTGACTTCCACCCGCCCGGGAATGCGCTTCCAGCGCCTCCTCGGCTCAAAGGCTAAGATGATCCGCTCTTCCTTGCAGGCCTCCTGCACACTCGCCGTTGCTTCCCTCTTCTCAATGCACGGCACTGCTTTTGCCCAACTCCAAACCATCCCCTCCCTTCCCTTGTCCACTTTCCAGGACAGTTTGGGAGTTAACGTGCATATGAACTACACCGATGGCAAGTACGCCGATGCCAACGCAGTGCTCAGCGATCTCAAGCTGATCGGCATCCACAACCTGCGCAACGATGTGCCGAATCCGATCACGTGGCTGCCCTCCGGGCAAGGACTTGATGCCCTGCACCTGCTCGCCGCCAATGGTATGCGCTTCAACTTCGTCGGCGACTGCAATGCCGACTTCAACACGCAGATGCAGCAGATGGACCAATTTGTGCAGGCGTATCCCGGCTCGATCGCCTCCGTTGAAGGTCAGAACGAAATTAACAACTTCCCATGCAAGGGCGGCGACAACGAGCAGCTTGCCGAGGCATTCCAGCGCCGCCTCTACGCGAACGTTCACAGCGACCCAACCCTCACCAATGTCCCTGTGCTTTATATGACCGGCGCGGCTCCGGTCAACCTGCAATCGCAAAGCGGCTTTGCCGATGTCGCCAACACACACCCTTATCCTTATGGCGGCGTACAGCCTTACGCCCGGCTGCAGAGCGATTTCAACAGCTACTTCACCATGAAGGGCTCCTACGCGCGCACCATCACTGAAACCGGCTACGCCACCCTGCCGTATGCGAACGACCCGGATGGCGTCGACGAACCCGCACAGGCCGAGCTGATCCTCAACGAATACTTCGACGCGGCGCTCCAGGGCGTAACCCGCACGTATGTATACCAGCTGCTCGATCCATATCCAGACCCGCAGCACCAGAACAGCGACAGCAACTTCGGTTTCTTCCACCTGGATGGTTCACCGAAAATCCTGGCTTGGGCCATGCATCACATCGCAGAAGTCTTCCCTGCCGATAAATCGTCCGCCCCCCAAACCGTGCAGGCCGCAATCACTGGGCTGCCCAGTACAGCCCATGTGCTTGCTTTAACCGGTTCTGACGGTTCCGTTGCGATGTTTATGTGGAACGAGGCGTCCGTGTGGAACAAGGACAGCCAAACACTTCAAATCGTCAACAACATACCGGTGAAGGTTCAGATGGACGGCAGCTGGAACGTCAGCTACTTCACACCGGCTGAGGACACCACGACCTCCGTGGCACAGCAGAATGGGAAATATACGTCATATTTGTCGACGTACCCTACTGCCCTTATTTTCAAAAAGCAGTAACCGGGTAGGCGGGAAAGAATCACATCTTTCCCGCCTTTACCGACTCATCTTTTTAAAACGTCCACAAACATGAGCGCTTCGCGTATCATCGCATTCCATGATGCGCGGATAGGAGCGGATGGAATGAACGGATGCGCTGTAGAGATTGGGTTTTTCCCCATGGGGGCTCCCATTGGATGGCTGACATTGGGGCAGCCCGGAGCGGTGCACCCATTCCAGGAAGACGGTTCCCCAGGTTCGTCGGACCGCCTCACAGGCAGCCCCCGCATTCTGATTGTCGACGACGAACAGATCATTGCAGACACTCTGGTACGCATCCTGAGCCTGAGCGGGTTCGCCGCCAAGGCGGCTTACAGCGGCGAAGCGGCCCTGGAATCGCTTAACTCCCACTGCCCCGACATTGTTTTGACCGACATGCGCATGCCCGGGCGCAACGGGATTGAAACTGCCATTGCGATCCGTCAACATTGCCCCGCGATCCGTGTCGTTCTTTTCTCCGGCCAGGCGGGCAGCTCCGAGCTGATCGAACAGGCATCCCAGGAAGGCCGCAACTTCGAGCTTTGGTCTAAGCCCATTCACCCCCGCGAGCTTGTGGAACGGCTGCGCCGGCTATAAAGGCTTCGCCACCGTCACCAGCACGAGCGCATTGACAGGCAGCCCCAGCACCAACTTGCCACCCTGCAGACGGCGATCCCGGGGTGGGGGTAGTGCGCTTCCTGCATTCAGTTTATGAATCTGCTCGGGTGTCGGGTACTGCGGGCTACCCATTTCGCGATAGAGCGGCAAAGGGTTTCCGTGAACCTCATCCACTTGGGACACAGTTACCGGCGCGTCCGGCGCAACCCCATGCAGCACAAGCGTCGCGGTCTTTGCTGTGCGCCGCGGATCGCCGTCCGGCACCTCCGGTCCCACGAGATTCCATACCGCGAGCACGAGCGCACCATCCTTGCGCCGCGTTATCAAGACGTCCTCCGCGTCGTTGGGCAGGCGTTCTTCGCCCAGTCGGTGCAGCAGGGCAAAGTCGTAAAACGAAGGTTTGTTGATGCCGCCCTCGGCCCGCAGCCCGAAATCGCCTTCGAACGGATGTGCAATCGGGCCGCCCTCTTCAAACACATCTGAAAACGTCCAGAAGGACATCATGTCGACCTTCCCGTCGCACGCGCGGATAGTGTTCGCGACGCCCGGGCCGACAAACGGCGTGTCCCGCGACTGGCGCTCGCCTTGCACGTTCCATTCGGTCCAGAACAACGGCAGATCCGGCAGCGGCGACCGGTCGATCTCCGCTCGTGACGCGCTCACGGCCCGGCATACCCGGTCATTTGGGACGATCTTCTCGTCGGTGTGGAACAGGTTCTCGACCGTGTCGTCGGCGTAAGCGTGCGAGGAGATAAAGTCCACCGGCACATGCCCCTTCGCGGCATAGGCGAGGAACTCCGGTACCCACTGCGCCGCGGCTGTGGCCGGCCCGCCGACACGCAAACGCGGGCTTACCGTTTTCAGCGCCCGCGCCGTGTGCGCGTACAGATCGAGGTACGATTCAAGCCGAGGGATGCCGTTCCAGAAGTCGATATTCGGCTCGTTCCACACCTCGAAGTACCACTGCGCCACCTCGTCGATGCCGTAGCGGTCCACCAGGTGCTGTCCGAAGGCAGCTATCAGCGCATCCCATTTTTCCTGCGTTTTAGGCGGTGACACATTCGGCTTGTACCAGAACGGATGAAGTGCGTCCCCATTGAAGGCGAGCTTTTTCGGCATAAAGCTGATCTCAACCATGGGACGCACGCCGTTCTTGAGCAAGCCGTCGTAGATTTGGTCGACATACGCGAAGTTGTAGACCGGGCTGCCATGTTCGTCCTCGTTGTACACCCCAACCTCGTCGTGCAGAATCGCATGGAAGCGTACATAGCGGAAGCCGGTGATCGCGTGCACCGCTCGGAGGTCGTCGCGGTAGCTTTCGCGCAGCGTCAGGATCGCCCTGCCTGAGCCGAACATCTGCTCCCAAAAGTGTGGAAACGGGGTACCCGGCGCGCGAGCATCGACCGTGATGACCTGCTGCGCACAAAGCGAAGCGGCGGGCACACACATGCATGCAAACAGAACCGTGGCGATAAAACCTGAGCGCACCATATACCTCCTAAATCCTCTGCGCACCTATCGTAGATCACGCTGAAACAGCATGACACTGGCCGGAACCGGCTGCTATGGTGGTGCCCGACCCTTTGTTCCAAGCTGGAGTGTTCCCGTGAAGCGTTTTGCCCTGCCGCTCGTCTTTACTTTCTCGATTGTTCAAGCGCACGCGCAGCAAGCGACGGTGCAGGGGCAGCCGAACAATGTTTGGCTTCTTTCCGCCGGGCAGATGAGTTACGCGGTCGGCGTGAACGAGCTCAAGTACCCGCAAACGCTCTACTGGGGTCCGCGCCTTGCGTCCGCGGCAGGCCTGCCCGCGGCAAAGATGCACGGAGAAATCGCCTCGCAGGAACCGCCCATCGGCACCACACCGCTTGAATACGCGGCCTGGTCGAGCGGCGGCCTTCCCTACGAGCCAGCGCTTAAAGCCTCGTTTCCCAACGGCAACCGCTCCATGACGCTGGTCTTCGACCACGCCGCCCAGCCTGCCCCGGATACCCTCGACATCACCATCCGCGACGCGGTCGAGCCGGTCGAGGTCCACCTGATGTATCAGGTCTTTCCGCAGGGCGTGCTCGCGCGCTGGACGCGCATCGAGAACCATTCCAAGGCCACCGTTACGCTGGAAAACGCGGGGAGCGCCACCTGGAATCTTCCGCCCGACCGCCGCTACCAGCTTGAGTCGCTGGCCGGTAAATGGGGTGGCGAGTTCCAGCTGCAGCGCGAGGCGATCCACCAGGGCGCGGCCGTGTTGGAGTCGAGGCGCGGGCACACCAGCCACCAAACCAACCCCTGGTTCCAGGTCACCGCGGCGGGCGCGACAACCGAAAACGCGGGCCCGGTCTGGTTCGGTGAGCTCGGCTGGTCGGGATCGTGGCGCATCACGGTTGAGGAGATTGAGTCGCACGCCCTCCGCATTACTGGCGGCTACAATCCGTTCGACTTCGCCTACCCGCTTGCGCCGGGGGAGTCGCTGGAAACGCCTCATTTCTACGGCGGCTACACCGACGGTGGTGAAGGCGAGGCATCGCGCATCCTCCATCGGTTTCAGCAGGAAGCGATCCTGCCGGAGCACCACCATGACCGCCCGGTGCTGTACAACTCTTGGGAAGCGACCGAGTTCAACGTGAGTGAAACCGGCCAAATGCCTTTGATTGAGCGCGCCGCAAAGCTTGGGGTGGAGCGGTTTGTTATCGACGACGGCTGGTTTGGCCAGCGCAAAAACGACCACGCCGGGCTGGGTGACTGGTATGTCAACCAGCAAAAGTTTCCTCACGGCCTCAAGCCGATGATCGACCGCGTTCACCAGCTCGGCATGGATTTCGGCATCTGGGTGGAGCCGGAGATGGTGAATCCCGACTCGGACCTGTACCGTAAGCACCCCGACTGGGCCATGCACTTCCCCGGGCAGCCGCGCACAGAGATGCGCAACCAGCTCATGCTGAACCTGGCGCGGCCCGATGTGCGCGATTATGTTTTCGGCTTTCTCGACAAACTTGTGAGCGAAAACGACGTTGCGTTTCTGAAATGGGATTACAACCGCATCTGGTCCGAGCCCGGTTGGGAACAGGTGCCGCTGGCCGAGCAGAAGACGATCTACGTGAAGTACATCGAAAATCTGTACTCCATTCTCGCGGAGCTGCGCCGCAAGCACCCGAAGCTGGAGATTGAATCCTGCTCCTCGGGCGGCGGCCGCGTCGACCTCGGTATTCTGCGCTACACCGACCAGGTGTGGACATCCGACAATACCGACGCACTCGATCGGCTGACCATTCAGGACGGCTTTACCCACGCCTACACACCGGGCATCATGATGGCCTGGGTCACCGATGTACCCAATTTCCTCGACAAGCGCACCGTGCCGCTCCAGTTCCGATTCGATGTGGCAATGACCGGCTCGCTTGGGATCGGAGCGGATTTGGCGAAGTTTTCAGACGCGGATATGCAGCTCGCGGCTGCAAACGTCGCGTTCTATAAACAGGTCCGCACCACCGTGCAACAAGGCGAGCTCCATCGGCTCACCCCCGCGCTCGACACCCCCGGCGACTTCGCAAGCGAGTATGTTGCACCGGACAAATCGCAGGCCGTTGTGTTTGCTTTTCTGCACTCCCAGCAGTTCGGGACGCCATATCCGGTCGTGCGTTTGGAGGGGCTTGACCCGCAGGCGACTTACACCGTCACGGCCCGCGATGGGGAGAAAGCACCGATGGTGCCGAAGCAGGCCACCGGAGCCGAGCTGATGGGCGCGGGCCTGCAACTGAACCTGCGGGGCGACTATGACAGCACCGCACTGACCCTGAAGCGCCAGTAAGGGAGAATTTCGCCCGTCCACGATTTCATCTCAGCCTCACTCACACGTCCGGGTCATCCTGAGCGGAGCGGAAGCGCTTGCGCCAAGGGACCTGCTTCTACTCGCAACACTGTGAAAAGCAGATCCTTCGTCGCTCCTCTGGATGACCCTTTCTGTGGAGTCGCACCTAAACTTCTTTCCCACTCTCGAAAGGGCAACTGACTTCCCAAACACGTCGAACACAGCCGTACTCGCATGAAACAGCCATCTGAATGAGCAGTTCTTACCGGAAATCAACCAGCATTCGCGTATGTTGGTAAAAGTGCCTTTCACTGAATGGAAATCCTCTACACCGCCCCGGCTTGAAATTGCCGCCGACCACCCTGAAGCTGTTCTTGCCGCCACAGCCGGAGGAGCTGAACGACTTGAGCTGTGCGCTTCCCTTGCCGACGGCGGTCTTACCCCGTCGCTCGGCTTTGTCGAGTGGGCGCTTATGGCAGCCCCGATTCCCATGCACTGCCTGGTCCGCCCGCGCGCCGGCAGCTTTGTGTACTCGCCCGCCGAGCTCAGCGTGATGATCGGTGACATAGCCTGCTTGAAAAAAGCCGGTGCGCACGGTGTGGTGGTGGGGGCGCTTACCCCCGAGCATGCCGTCGATGCTCCGGCTCTTCAGCGGATGGTTGAGGCCGCGCACCCCATGCGCGTCTGCTTTCACCGTGCTTTCGATTTGGCGGCAGACCGCGGGGCCGCTCTGGAAAGTATCATCGATGCCGGAGCGGCGCTGCTGCTCACCTCGGGCGGGGCAGCGAGCCTTCCCGAGGGTGCCGAAGAAGTTCGTTCGCTCGCGAAACAAGCAGGGGGACGCATCGAGATTGTCGGTGGCGCGGGCGTCCGCATCGGAAACGCGGGCGAGCTGTGGCGCACCCTGCCGATCGCCACGCTCCATGCCTCACTGCGGACGCCCTGGCCCGGTACGTCGCTCAACGGCGGCAGCGCACAGATGGGCATCCGCGATACGGAACCCCTGCACTCTGTACGTTCCCAAGATGTCCGCGCGGTGCTTGCCCAGCTAACGCCGCGTTAGGTCCAGACCGCGTGCAGCAGCCACTCCCGATTGCCCTCGGTCCCGGTGATCGGCGACTCGAGCAGGTCGATTGCTGAAGCCCCGAGTGAATGCACGCAGACGCGCACCTTGTCGCAGGCAAGCGTATGGGCTGCTGGGTCGCGTACGATGCCGCCCTTGCCCACCCACTCGCGCCCGGCCTCAAACTGCGGTTTGACCAGTACTACCGCCTCGCGCAACCCCGGCGCGGCAGGGAGCACGGCGGGCAGCACCAGCGTTGCCGAAATAAACGACACATCCATGGCAAGAAACGTCGCGGCACTGCCCAGCGATCCTGGTTCGAGCAACCGGGCGTTGGTCCGCTCCAGCAAACGTACACGTGCATCCCGGCGCAGCGGCTCGGCGATCTGGCCCCAGCCTGTATCGACCGCCAGCACACCCCGCGCTCCATGCTGCAGCATGCAATCGGTAAAGCCGCCTGTCGAAGCACCGATGTCGAGGCAGTCGCGGTCGTGGAGATCGATGGCCCAATGCGCGAGCGCGCGTTCGAGCTTCAGCCCGCCCCGGCTCACGTAGCGCATGTCGTCGCCAAGAAGGCGCAAGGCTGCGTCGGGCGCGACCGCGAGCCCCGGCTTGGTTTGCTTTTGTTCGTTCACCATCACACGGCCGGCAAGCAGCAGCGCCTGGGCCCGTTCCCGCGAGGGGAGCAGGCCACGCTCCACCAGCAGCTTGTCGAGACGAACTTTTCCCGGCACCTTTACTGACAAAGGGAAGCGGTAGTCGGCGTGTACGAAATCGTAGGCGCGCCCGAGCCCGCCGAATTGCTTCCGTTCACGATCGTCGCCGCCGAGACTGCGGTACCCGCGATGTTGGTCTGACCCACATATTGGTAGTTGGTGTGCACATCCACGCCGCAGCCCTGCACCTGCAGCTGCGCCGAGATCGTGTCGGTATCGGTCCGCAAAATCGTCAGCATCTGCGAGTCCGGAGCGACCGTGTATACCTTGCCGATGGGATTGTTGTAGGTCGAGGTGATGACGCGCGGATGGCCCGGCACGGCGATCGTGTTCTGCAGGTTGAAGCCCGTTGCGTTCACAACGGCAATGGCACCGGTTGCCGCGGCGTTTGTGGGGTCGCCCTGCAAGGCCACGTACACGCGGCTGCCGTCACCCAGAATGGTCAGCGCCGCTGGGTTTGCCCCGACCTTCACTGTGCTGAGAACCTGGCCGAAGCCCGGCGCATCGTTGCCGTATTGATCGAGCGGCACGTTGATGAAGCTGATCGTCCCCGAGTCGTAATTCGACGTGACCAAGAGCGAGCGCTGCGGGAAGTACGCCGCATACACGGGCCCCGCTCCTACCGGAATGGTTCCGTTGCCGTTGACGTTTGTATCGAGCTGGTCCTGCTGCGAGTTGATAACCGTCACGGTGCCCGAACCGCGGTTCAGGATAAAGGTCCGCAGCCCATCGGGTGTGGTGAGCCCGAAAACCGGGCATACCCCGAGCGGGATGCGCTGCGCGACTGCATTGGTTGAGGTATCGATCGAATCGGCTTCACCGTTCGCGGTTACGGCAGCGGGGTTGTCACACGCGCCGTACTGCGCCGCGCTACCTGTCGCCCCCTGGCTGATGGCATACACCCGCTGCGAGGACGGAGCCCCCGCTAGCTGCACCAGCGCGGGCGCCACCGCGATTTCCTGCAGCAGAGTCGGAGGCGAAACAGCGTTCAGCGCACCCACCGTGCCCCGGTTGCGGTTCACCACATAGATATCCGTGTTCTGGACGACCATGTTGCTCTGGATCGACGGCGTCCCCGAGTTGGTGAACAGCGTGCCCGTAGTGATGTTGTTCGTTTGGAGCGAAGGCGAGATAGGGATACCGCTGATGGTGCCGTCGCAGTTGAGGCTGTACACAACGCCGCTCGACGGTCCAATGGCAGAGGTCAGTGAACCGAACCCGAGCGTGGCCTGTGCGGTGACGCTGTCCCCAGAAAAGTCGATCAGGGTGGCGATAGACGGCTGGCTGTACAGCTGCGAAGCGGTCGTGCCGGTGGCGATGGGAGCTGGGCAAGGATTGGTCGCCGAAGCGGCCGCCCGCAGCCCCGGCTGCGTAAGCACCAAGGCATACCCGGTGGGCTGCGGCGGCGGTCCTGTGGGATTGATAGGGACGACAACGGCCGTTTGCCGGTTGCTGCAGCCGATACTGCCTGCCGCGAGCAGAAGCCCGGCGGCCAGCCATGAGCGCCGATTTGGCGCCGCGATGTTTCGCACTCTTTTGTACCCTCGATACAGATTGCCGTGGCCCCGGGACGTTCAACAG
The DNA here is from genome assembly GCA_964244985.1 of uncultured Acidobacteriaceae bacterium. Lineage (GTDB taxonomy): Bacteria > Acidobacteriota > Terriglobia > Terriglobales > Acidobacteriaceae > EB88. Next base: position 17,486 of record CAXTKZ010000005.1, on the reverse strand, counting down.
GGCAGGCGGTTTGGCGCAGCTACAGCCGCTGGTCGATTGTAAATCACCGCTTCCTTCCCTTGCCGGAGCCCTCTTTTAATCTTCCCCTGCGAGCAACGGCATCCACTCCCGTGCAGGCCATTGGAACCGCCCTGAGGAGAAGAACACAGATGCCCGACGAAATACGTCTTCACTGGCAATCTCAAGCCGTTCTCCTGCTGACGGCCACGCCGGCCGCGGTCTACGCAGCCCTGCGGATTGCCGATTCACCGCTGGCGGTTACGGCTGAGGTGGCGCTGTTTGCCGTGCTGCTTGGAGCCTTGGTGCTCCGCATGCGCGCGGCCACCACCGGGGCAGCGTTCGCGGGTGTCACGTTTGCGCTCGCCTATGGCCTTACGCCGACATACGGGCACTCGCCTCTATGGATTTTGTCGCTGATGCTCGTGCTCACGCTGGGCGCAACACGCATCGGCAAGCGGCGCAAGCAGGCCCACGGCACTGGCGAAGGAAAGCGGGGCCGCACCGCCGCACAGGTGGCTGCGAACATCGGCGTGGGCGCGCTTGCAGGCGCGCTGATCAATCCCGAGGGCATGCTCGTCGCGCAGACGGCCATGCTTGCTGCCTTGGGCGAGGCCACAGCCGACACGCTCGCCTCCGAGCTGGGACAGCTGGCGCGCACCCCGCCGCGCATGCTGCTGACCGGCAGGCAGGCAGCTCCGGGCACGGATGGCGCGGTTTCGCTTCCCGGCACGGCGGCTGGCGTTGCCGGAGCGGCTTTGCTGTGCGTAACAGCTCGATGGGTTTTCCTCTTGCCCTGGAACTTTGCGTTGTTGGCAGGGATTTCGGGGGTGTTCGGGTTGTTCTTCGACAGCGTACTGGGGGAGCTCGCGGAACGCCGAGGGCTGCTGAATAACGATGCCGTGAACTTCCTGTCGACAGTGGCAGCGGCACTGCTCGCGCTTAGGGCGGTTAGGATGCTTTAGCGGGCTCTCACCGCAGCAGCCCCACGCGCCAGGCCGTGTAGCTCAACACCTCATGCCCTATGCGCTTCAACCGCGCCTTGGAGCTTAAGGGCGTATTTTGCAGGCGTGGTGAGGTGTACACCTCCAGCCCAGCCCTGCGGCACAGCTCGCGGATGCGGAATAAATGTGTGCCGTCGCTGACCGCGATGATGCGCTGGATGCCGTTGGCCCGCGCGATCATCGCCAGTTGCCGTGCCGACTCGCGCGTATTCCGGCTGTGGATTTCAGCAATAATCGCCCGCTGGGGAACGCCGTGCGCCAGCAGGAACTCCTCGCCCACACCGCCTTCCGAGTGGCCGTCGCCGTCCTCGTTGCCGCCGAGCGTGATGATCATCGGCGCGAGTTTTTCCTGGTACAACCGCAGCCCCTGCGTCAGCCGGGCGCGCAAAACCGGCGAGGGCCGCCCATCATACTCCGCCGCACCGAAAATCGCGATGGCGTCCGCTGGGCGTGCTTCATCGTGCGTGGCATAGTACCGAATCGCCAGGCACACATACCCGACCCACGCTGCCGCACCCAGCAAGATCGGCAGCACAAGCCTGCGCACCCACCTCATGGGATGCCCGCTTCGAGCATTTTCGGTTTCAGTCTGGTCCATCGGAGCAAGCGCGCGACATGGCTTTTCTTGAGTGGAATAGCCCCGTCCTCGATTGTTTACAGTCTACGTGCGAGCCGGAAATGCTTTACCGCCCCAGCGCCAGGGCAATGTCGTAGGTCGGGATCGCCCCTTCGCGCAGAATCTGCCAGTGCCCGTCGCCCTGCGACAAGTCGACAATGGTCGTGGGCAGCGCCCGGCCGGTCGGCCCGCCGTCCACGATCAGCGGGATACGCTCGCCGATCTGCGCCCGCACGCAGTTGGCGTAGGTGCACTCGGGCGCGTTGCGCAGGTTCGCGCTGGTGGCGGTAATGGGCAGCCCGAAAGCCTCAACCACCGCGCGCGGAATCGCCGCGTCGGGGATGCGGAGCGCCACATTGCCGGTGTTCGCGGTGGAGCGCAGAGGCAGCCGCGAACTCGCTTTTACGATGACGGTCAAGGGTCCGGGCCAGAACTTCTCCGCCAGCTTGTCGAAGTTCACACCGATATCGCGCGCGAGGCCGTATGCCTGCGACACGCTGGCAATCAAAAGGGACAAGGGCTTCTGCTTGACGCGCGTCTTGATCTCGTAAATGCTTTCCACCGCGCGCAGATTTACAGGATCCACGGCCAGGCCGTAGAAGGTATCGGTGGGCATCCCGACTACCTGTCCACTTTGCAAACACTTCACCACGTACTGCACGCGATCCGCTTCCGGTTCATCCGGATGCATGCGCAACATCTCTGCCGACACTTTTGCTCCACAGGTAACTGAGATCGAAAGCCGAGGCCGCCCTGCCGGAGCGCATACAATCGCTCCCATGCACTCGGGGCCTCAGGCACGTACTCGGATTGTACAGAGTCCGGCGAATCGCTGGGTCAAGGCCCTGCGCCGTGCCTTGACCCACCCGCCCGCGTTGGCCGAGGCCGGCGCGCCCCTTGCGCTTGAAGGTACGCACCTGCTCTCCGAGGCGATTGCAAGCAAGCTGATCCCTTCGGCTGTGTTTGTGTGCGAGGGTTTTGCGCTCGGGCAAGAGCTGCCGCCGGAAACCGAACTCCTGATGCTGCCCCCAGTGTTGTTTCGCGCGACTGTTTCGACGGAAGCGCCGCAGCCCGTGGCAGCGCTCCTGCCCGCGCCTGTGCATTCCTTTGCCGACGCACAAACGCCGCTGCTGCTGGTGCTCGCCAGGCTTCAGGATCCCGGCAATGTGGGCACATTACTCCGCTCGGCTGAGGCGTTCGGTGCAACCGGCGCTGTTCTGTTGAGCGGCACCGCCACGCCCTGGAGCGGGAAAGCGTTGCGCGCTTCCGCCGGCTCTGCCCTGCGCCTGCCGCTGCACGGGGCGCCGAACGCGGAGGAAGCCGCCGCCCTGCTGCGCGCGCGGGGGATCCGCTCTCATGCCGCTGTTCCGCGCGGCGGGGGTTTGCCGTCCCTCCGGGGGCCGTCCGCGATTTGGATCGGCAACGAGGGCGCGGGGCTTTCCCCTGCGGAGCTGGCCGTCTGCGACGAGCGCATCACCCTGCCCATGTCCGGCCGTGCCGAAAGCCTGAACGCGGCCGTGGCGGGCTCGCTCCTGTTGTATGAAGCCGCGCGGTCACGAGCCTGATGAGCTTGTTCAGCGCACAAGCCGCCCCGCTTGCCGAGCGCATGCGGCCCCGTACGCTTTCCGAGTTTGCCGGGCAGGGGCACCTGCTGGGCCCCGGCATGCCGCTGCGCACCCTGATCGAGCGTGACGACCCCGGCTCGCTGATTTTTTGGGGGCCACCCGGTGTGGGCAAAACCACCCTGGCGAAGATCATCGCGGCGCAGACTTCGGCTGCGTTCGTTGAGTTTTCCGCCGTGTTGTCCGGGATCAAAGAAATCAAAACCGTGATGGCCGAGGCGGAGCGGGCCCAGGCGCACGGCGCGCGCACGCTCCTGTTTGTCGATGAGATTCACCGCTTCAACCGGGCGCAGCAGGACGCGTTTCTCCCCTATGTCGAACGTGGCGCAATCCGCTTAATCGGCGCAACCACTGAGAATCCTTCGTTTGAGATCAATGCGGCCTTGTTGTCGCGCTGCCGCGTGTACACGCTGCTGGCCCTTTCTGAAGCAGAGGTCGTTTCCCTGTTGGAGCGGGCGCTCGCCGACCCTGTTCGGGGACTGGGCGCGACCGCGACACCGGAGGCGCTCATGCGCATCGCCGACACAACCGGCGGCGATGCGCGCAATGCCCTGAACGCGCTTGAAGCTGCCGCGCAGCTTGCGGCCGGGACAGGCTCGCCCATCACACCGGAGCTCGCCGCGCAGGCGCTTGGAAACCGGACCCTGCTGTATGATAAGTCCGGCGAGGAACACTACAACCTCATTTCCGCGCTGCATAAATCAGTACGCAACTCCGATCCAGATGCGGCGCTCTACTGGCTGGCCCGGATGCTCCGCGCGGGCGAAGACGCGGGCTACGTCGCGCGGCGGCTTGTCCGCATGGCGACGGAAGACATCGGCCTCGCTGCCCCGGAAGCGCTGAACCTATGTTTGTCGGCCCGCGATGCCATGGACTTTCTCGGCGCGCCCGAGGGCGAACTCGCGCTGGCTGAAGCCGTCGTATACCTCGCGCTCGCACCCAAGTCGAATGCCGTGTACACAGCCTGGAAAGCGGCGCAGGCAGATGTGGAGCAAACCCGCGCCGAGCCCGTGCCGCTCCATCTGCGCAACGCGCCCACAAAGCTCATGCGTGCGCTCGACTACGGCAAAGGGTATAAGTATGCGCATGACGAGGAAGACCGCGTGGCCGCGATGGAGTGCCTGCCGGACAACCTGCGCGGGCGACGGTACTACCAGCCCACGCAGGAAGGGCGTGAGAAGGTGTTGCGGCAGCGGCTGGAGGAGTTGCAGAAACTCAAAACAAAAAATAACTAAAAGCGCCTGCGTGGTTGGCGTCTATGTCGTGGCGAGTTGGCACTATTTGCAGTTTTTACATCGGATATTTGCAGTTCGCTACCCGTAGAGAAGTGGATCATCCGATAGGTACATGGCAGCGAACTCGCTCATGGATGAAGCGACGCATCTGGGCGTCTCATAACCCAGCAAATAGATCGCCCCAGCATTCTCGGGCTTTGTCTCCAAGGCGTAGGCGCACGACCACTGTAGGTAGTCCACAAACACGAACGCTGTTTCATGGCCGATACCCGACCCGACTTCCCATCCCATTTTTGATGAAAAAGCAGCTACGCTTTCGATCATCGCAAGAGGTAGGAAGCTGAACCCATTGTCGTCCACATCATGGCCGCCGCGCATGCTCATCCCGTTCACTTGCTGGAAGTAGAGCCGAAGCTCGGTTGGCATCTGGATTGAGTTGCGGAGCTCGAAGGTCAAGATCTGCCCTTCATCACAGCCCCCATCCGTCGAGTTAAGACCTAGACCGTGCCAACGACGGTTTAGAAGTTCATACCCGTTCATTCGAGCATCCTCATTTCTCCTGTTTGGAAAAATGCGTGCCGAAATTTTAATCAGCACTGGAGAAGGGTCATCCTGAACGAAGTGAAGGACCTGCTTCCGCTGCGGTGGGAGTAAAAGCAGATCCTTCGTCGCTACGCTCCTCTTGATGACCCGGTTTTATGTTTGGGTAGGTCTTCTCACAACCTTCAATATGAGGTCTTGATCAAGCTCGGGCATGTCCGCCGCTGCGCTTGTGTGACTGTCCTGACCCGGTGCAAATTTTAAAGGCATTTTGGAGATTTCTGCTCGCACCCAGGCTTTAGCTTCGGCTTCGACCTTGGAAGATTGCTGCCTGCGTATGCTCGGCCACCGATGTGCCATCACCTAATCTCCATCTACACATCCGTCCAGCACGTTGTCGCTCCGTGCGGCGTCCCGCCCGCATCCCACGCCGTCACCACCAGCGTATGCTCCGTACCGGGCGACGAAGACCCCACCTCCGCAAAACTCCGCGTGTAGCTTTCCGTTCCGCTCGCAAGCGCCAGCTCTTCCAGGTCGAACCCGTCGAACTCCACCGTCACGGTCGCGATCTCTTCCTTGTCGCCCGCAAGCACGGTGACAGTGATACTCGTGCCGACAAACGCGCGGGTGTGCGTGGCGGTAAAGGTCATCGCGCCCACCTCGCGTGCTCCACCATCAGGCACCGGTCCATGACAGTCAGCACACCCGCATGCTGGGCCCACTCAGCCGCTTCTTCGTGCACGACCCCTGGCTGTAGCCAGATCGCCCGAATCTTGAAACGCATGACGTCTTTGACAATCTCCGGCACGTAGGTAGGCTTGCGGAAGACGTTCACGAGGTCGATCTGTCCCTTGGCAGCGTGCGCCGATTGAAGATCCGGGTACGACGTCTCACCCAGCGCCCGTTCGAGCCCCGGGTTTACAGGGATGATTCGGTAGCCCGCGTCCTGCATGTGCCGAGCTACCCCGGCGCTCGCGCGGCCCGGCGTTTCGCTCAGGCCCACCACCGCGATCGTCTTTGTTTCGCGCAAAATCCTGTCGATCCTTCCCGGTTCGTTCATCGCTTAAACCTCCAGATCGTCCCCGCCCGCCGCTATCGGTACACCGCCACGCCGCATCCGTAAATACCCCTGCAGGAATGGCTCCAGCGAGCCGTCGAGCACCGAATCCACATCGCCCACTTCCACCTTGGTGCGATGGTCCTTCGCAATGCGGTACGGCTGCAGCACGTATGAGCGGATTTGCGAGCCAAACTTGATATCGAGCTTCGCGTCTTCAATCTGCCGCGTGGCGTCTTTCTGCTTTTGGAGCTCGAAGTCATACAGTCGCGAGCGAAGCATCTTCATGGCCTTCTCACGATTTTTGTGCTGCGAGCGCTCGTTCTGGCATTGCACGACGATATTGGTCGGCAGATGCGTGATGCGCACCGCCGAATCGGTCGTGTTCACATGCTGGCCGCCCTTGCCGCCCGAGCGGTAGGTATCGGTCCTGATCTCGTCCGGCTTGATGTCGATTTCAATCGTGTCGTCGATCTCCGGCGATACATATACGCTGGCGAATGAGGTATGGCGGCGCTTGGCCTGGTCGAAGGGCGAAATCCGCACCAAACGGTGCACGCCCGTTTCCCCGCCCAGCAGCCCGAACGCGTACTCACCCGACACAGTAAAGGTAGCCGACTTTATTCCGGCTTCTTCCCCATCCTGGTAGTCGTTCATTTCGGTTTTGAAGCCGTTTTTCTCGGCCCAGCGCAGGTACATGCGCATTAGCATCTCGGCCCAATCCTGCGACTCGGTGCCGCCCGCCCCGGGGTGTACGGTCACAATCGCGTTCAGCGGATCGGTTTCGGCGGATAGGAGCGTCCGCTGCTCCAGCTGATCGCAAAAGGCGGAAAGCCCGTCGATTTCCCGCCCGAGATCGCTGTCGACCGCCTCGCCCTCGCGCAGCAGGTCGAAGTACGCCTCCACATCGCCCGTCCGACGGTCCAGCTCCCCCGCGTCCGTGAGCAGCGCATCCACCCGCTTACGGTCCCGCATGAGCGGTTGGGACAGCATCGGGTTGGCCCAGAGCGCCGGGTCGCCCAGCTTTCTTTCTATGTCGGCTGATTGCGCCCGCAGGCCATCCGGGTCAAAGATACTCCCGCAGGTCGGCGACTTTGTCCCGCACGGGCGTGTATGCAAACTCCAGTTCACTCAGCATGGCGCCCCACCTGTCTTTGTTTGAGAATCGCTCGCAGCGCAAACCCAACCGCGACCAGAGAAAGTATTTCACACACCCACGCCCACACGTCGCCGAAGCGCGTGTAGAAGGTGAGGGTGTCGCTGTAGCCGTAGTCCGCCGCCAGCGCACCCAGCACATGCCGCGGCATCGACTCGGTCACGCGCCCCAGCGGGTCGATGGCCGCGGTCACGCCTGAGTTAGTGTCCCGCACCATCCAGCGATGGTTTTCAACCGCGCGCATCCGCGCCATATTCAGGTGCTGCCACGGGGCGCTTGTGTCGCCGTACCAGCCGTCATCGGAAATATTGACGAAAACCTGAGCGCCATTGCGCGCGAACTGCCGTATTTCATCCGCAAACACCGCCTCATAGCAGATAAAGATGCCTATGGTGTGTCCATCCGCCAATTTGAAGACATTGCGATCGCGCCCGTGTGTGAATCGGCCGACGTTTTGCGTGAGTGTGCCCGCGAACGAAAAAAAACGTGCAAATGGGATGTATTCGCCCCAGGGCACCAGATGCGCTTTGCGGTATTCACCTATCGGCGCGCCATCAGGTCCTGTCACAATGGCCGCGTTGTACAAGCGCCCTGCCCGGTCGACCGAGGGCGCACCCACCACGGTTGTCGCGCCGGTTGCCCCCGCGAGCCGGCCCACCAGCAGCGCAAAGCGCGGATCCCAGGTCCGAAACGGTGAAGGCGATTCAGGCCATGCGACCAGGTCGGGTTTCATGGGCGGCCCCAGGCAAACCCGCTTCACCACGACGGGCACAGGCTGAGGCATGCCCAGGAAGTACGGCGTGCACGCGTCCGTGCTCAGGCGTAGGTACGCAGCCGTATGTCGGGTCCAGACTGGGTCGCCCGGCGTGTCCACCCACTCGTTTTCATCGCCCAGGCCCGCCCCCACCCGTAGATCAGGCTGGACCAGCACGGCGCGCGCCCCGGCAGGCTCGGGCGAGGGCTTAAGCAGCGACCCCGCCTGCAAGCCGCAGGTGAGCAGCAAAGCCCCGCCCGCGAACCGCATTTTGCGCCGGGGTGTGTGCGCGAAAAACACACCCAGCCATACCGCATTGACCCCGGCCAGCACAAAGGAAAGTCCGTACACCCCTGTCCAGGGCGCAAGCCGGGTCAGAAGGAGGTTGTCCACTTGCGCGTATCCAAGCTGGTCCCATGGAACACAGGTGAAGTGCGCGGCCAGGTACTCCACCGCGACCCACAGGAAGGGTGCCGCGCAGGCGGCCCACAGCAGCCTGCCGGTTCCCCGTCGCAGGAGCGCGACCAGAAACGCGAAAAGCCCGAAATACAACCCAAGAATCAGCGAAAACAGCGCCACAATGCCGACCGCGACGGGAGCGGGCAGACCACCGTACCGATGCATGGTGGCGTAAATCCAATAACAGTTGAGCCCGAACCAGAACACGCCCGCGAGGTAGCCGGTCAGCGCGGACTCCCACAAAAAACCACGCCGGGACGCTATGGGCCGCAGCACGGCCCACAGCAGCGGCACAAGCGCAACCATGCTGAGGACCGCCCGCATGGGCGGCATGGGCCCAGCAACGGGGAAAGCGAAGTCAAGCAGAATGGCCGTGCTGACTGCCGGCAGTACCCTGGTGCGCAGGGCCGGGAGAAAAGAATGCATGCGGGGTCAGAGTAGCATTGAGCCATACGGACGATCAGCGTCAATTGCGGACCTTGCGAAAGTGGGCTGAGGCATCACGCAAAGGATCGTTTGTGAAAGGTCAACTGACGACATGCCGACTTGTGAGGACTCATCGCGGTATCCCTTATGACTGCGAAGTCCTAAAGCTCCGTTGATTGACGAGACTTGAGGCCGGGCAGCTCAGGGTGGACACCGGGCCGAAGACCTTGCTCTGTCGCGATCTTCTGGAGTAGCCGCGACAGTTCCTGGCGTTCGGCTGGAGCAAGCGAAGTGCAGATTCGGTCTTGATGTGCACTCGTTAGGTTGATCAATTGCAACGCTACACCTTGGCCCTTTTCTGTAAGCTGCAACGTGTAGGGCCGGCGGTCCTCCTTACTCTTCCCGCGCCGCAACAGACCCTTTTCTTCCAGTTCGTCGATTAGCCTGACCAGATTGCTGGGAAACATGCCCAGAGCATCCCCAAGCTCCCTCTGGGTCAGTCCGTCCGCTCGGAAGATTGCCTTGAGCACGCCCACATGGGCCAGACGAAGCCCAAATGGATCGACCTGCTTCCCAAATGAGCTCTGGCTATGTGAACCAACCTGAGCGATGAGGAAGGCAAGATCCTCTTGCAAGTCTGTTTTTTGATCTTTCGACGAAATGGCCGGCTGCTTTCTTCGCATGTATACATGGTATAACGATTATGTTATATATGGTCTCGGTTGATAGGTAGACAGCATGGAAGAGGAACGCAATGGAAGTCGCAAAGTGGATTGTCGCGTTGGTTGCTGTGTTCAACTTCGGCGGTTATGTTGCTGACGCGGTGATACCGTTCACAGCAAAGCAGCACATCCACAACTCACGCTGGCCGCCCCACGCCAAGTTCCCCAACGGACAAACCATGCTGCTGGGTATCGGGTTAGGTCTCTACTCATTATTTCTTCTCTTCGGGACCGGGCAACTGACGTTGTTGCATTTCTATCTGGGCGCAGTCGCAGCCTCGCTCTACTTCGTGGCGATGCTTCTGTCGCCTATCTTTCCGGGCACCGGCTCGAGCGATCCTGAATTTACGCAAGAGAACGGATCCGTTTTGGGGATGCATCCTCAGCTCTTTGTGGGGTTGCTGGTGTGCCTGATTCTTCTCGCGGCTTGCGGGTATGCCTTCATGAAGCACTAGAAATCCATAAAACATGCGCCGAAGAAAGAGGCCACAATCGATGACAAACCAGCGCAAGTCCGACTATCCCATTCACGAGATGTTCCTCAACCGCTGGTCCCCAAGAGCCTTTACGGGTCAGCGAATCACGCAGGAAGAACTTCTGACCATGTTGGAAGCGGCTCGCTGGGCGGCCTCATCGTACAACTCTCAGCCTTGGCGCTTTCTCTATGCCTTGCGTGATACGCCCGCATGGGAGCGCTTCCTTAACCTTCTTGTGCCGTTCAACCAGTCCTGGGCGAGAGAGGCGTCTGCACTGGTCTTTCTCGTATCGAACTCGACCATGCGATCCCCTCGAAGCGGTAACGAAGTTCCGTCCCCGACACACTCGTTCGATGCTGGCACCGCTTCCGGCTACTTCGCACTCCAAGCTTCGCTGATGGGCTGGTACGTGCACGGCATGGTGGGCTTTGACGCGAACCGCGCATTTGAAGACCTGAGCGTTCCAAAGGGTTATAAAGTCGAAGCTGCCTATGCGGTTGGTAGAAAAGCCGATCCAGCGGGTCTGCCGGAAGAACTGCGTACCCGTGAGCGGCCCAGCGACCGGCGCTCCTTGGAAGAACTAGCTTTTGAAGGTAAATTCCCGCAGTAAACACGTAGGTCACGATAAACGCGCTTGTCGTCAGTTTGTCCCCTGCCCTAGCCCAAACGATGGTTTACCAAATTACCGGCACGGCTTTCGACCGCCGGATGAGCTTGTCGCGAGTTATCAAGGGCGCCCCGTGTGCCAGCGCAGTTGCACCGATGATTCGGTCCATCGGGTCTCCCGGGTAGGTGTCAGGCAACTCGGCAGCGAGCCGAGCCACGGCTGTCGTTATTGACAACACGGTGAACCGGCTTTCTATCTCTGCCAAGTACGCCTCCGAGGACATAGCAACTTCAATTCGCTCGTTTTCAATCAGCCAGGCAAGTTCATACAAGGTGATGCCTGAGATCGACAAGCCGGTCTTAGCCAAGGCATCTTGGATTGCACGGACAGCCGGGGCCGACAGTTCCGCGGGTTCCGTTGTCAACCAAATAACAGTGCAGGTATCGAGAACAATCATTTCAACCGCTTCCAGCTCTCCAGCGGAATGATCGGGACATCGATTGGACCATTGATTTTCACTTTACCTTTGAGGAACCCGAATATGCTGTCTTCCTCTTCAACCGGCACTAATCGAGCTACAGGCTTGCCATGTTTGGTGATGGTGACTGCCGTCCGTTTCGCCTGCACTTCGTCCATCACGCGAAGGCACTTTGCCTTGAACTCACCCGCGGCCATGGTTTGCATACACTTTCCTTTCCGTCATGGTCACCATAACATGGTCATATCAAGTGCGTCCGAAGTGGCGCAGCCTGCTGTAGAATCCGTGCATGAGCCTGTTCGGTCACATTGGTGTTCACTTGGTAGAGATTTTGTTCTTTACCGGCCTTCTCGGCTCCCTGGCGGTTGTGCTGCTTTCCTCGGCCGGGGATGTGCGGGATTTGCTTTTCCGCAAGGATGAGCAGCAATAATCCCTTCATGAAGCCGATCCTTCCACAGGTTTTCTCTTTGCGGCTCTGCCCTGCTTTTCGGAAGCTTTTCCAGAACTGCGCGCATGGCAAGGGTGCGCGGATTTTATGAGCTCCACCGTTACAGCTCCCAACCTTTCCCCAAGCTCCACCCGTGTCCGGCTTGTCATGGCATCGTCCGTGATGCTGACGTTCATCTCTTTTTGGCGGGCTGCCGCTGTGGTGTTGAACGACCTTGCCTCCTCCGCTTTTTACGCGGGCGGCATCGCGGAAGAGTCGGTCGGCAAGTCTGCTCCATGGTTCATTTTGGGCGTCATGGTGTTTGCCTTTGCCGTGCGCAAGGTGTACATCGAAAGCTGCTCCATGTTCACGCGCGGCGGCGTGTACCGGGTCGTTAAAGAAGCTCTCGGCGGCACATTTGCAAAAGTGAGCGTGTCCGCGCTCATGTTCGACTACATCCTCACTGGGCCGATTTCGGGCGTATCCGCCGGCCAGTACATTACCGGCTTGCTGAATCAGCTTCTTTCAGTAGGCGCCGTGCACAATTGGCTGCCCCCGGCGATGCTGCTCGCGCCGCACACCGCGCGGCAGCTGCCGATGGATGGCACGTCTGCCGTTTTTTGCATCGCGGTGACGCTTTTCTTCTGGTGGGAAAACACAAAAGGAATTCACGAGTCCACCGGCAAAGCGCTGGATGTGATGAAGATCACCTCCGTCATGGTGGTCATCATTATTATTTGGGGCATCTTCACGCTCTTCCACACCGGCGCGCACCTGCCGCCCGCGCCCATACCCGCGAATCTTCATTTCTCGCATGACGCGCTCGGCTTCCTTGCCGGGACGCACCTTGTTTCCACGCTGGGGCTGTTCGGCATCATCATGGCATTCGGCCATTCAGTGCTGGCAATGAGCGGAGAGGAAACGCTCGCGCAGGTGAACCGGGAGATTGAGCACCCCAAGCTGCTCAATCTGAAGCGCGCCGCAACCGTTATCGCCATCTACTCGTTTTTGTTCACCGGCCTGGTTTCACTTCTGGCCGTCATGATCATCCCCGATGCGGTGCGTGTTCCCGTATACCGCGACAACCTGATCGCGGGCCTGGCGATGTACCTGACTGGTCCGCTGGTGCTGCGAATTATTTTCCGAGTATTTGTTGTGGTGGTCGGCTTCCTGATTCTTTCGGGCGCGGTCAATACATCGCTCATCGGCTCAACCGGCGTACTCATGCGCATCGCCGAAGACGGCGTACTCGCCGATTGGTTCCGCAAGCCGCACCGGCGGTTCGGCACTGCCTACCGCATCGTCAATCTGGTCACGGCGCTGCAACTTTTCACTATTCTGTTGACTCGCGGCAACGTTATTGTGCTGGGCGAGGCGTATGCGTTCGGCGTTATTTGGAGCTTTACGTTCAATGCCCTTGCCATGCTGGTGCTGCGCTGGAAATACAAGGGCGACCGGGGTTGGAAGGTGCCCATCAACCTCCGCGTCCGCGGGCATGAAATTCCCATCGGGCTTATCTCCGTCTTCCTTGTCCTGCTTACGACCGCGGTCACCAACCTGTTTACAAAAAAAGTAGCAACGATCTCGGGCATCCTTTTTGCTTTTGCCTTTTTTGTGATTTTCACAATCTCCGAGCGGCAGAATGCGCGCAGACAAAAATTTGCTGAAGCGCAGATGAGGGAGCACTTCCAGCTCGAACATGAGGAAGAGGTTGGGCGCAAGAGCCTCCAGATCCGCTCCGCAGGCACGCTTGTCACCCTGAACGACCCAAGCCGGGCCGCAGCCCTCAAATGGGCTCTTTCCCGCATCGACACCGACGAACAGGACATCGTCGTGCTCACCGCGCGACGGGTCGGCGCGGGCGGTCCCGAGTACCTTGACCCCAGCGAGCAAAGCTTTTCCGAGCACGAGCAAACTCTTTTTACCAAAGCCGTTTCGATCGCTGAAAGTTTCGGCAAGCACATTTCCCTGCTTGTGGTGCCCGCAGGAGATATCTTTGTCGCACTCGTGCAAACCACTGTGTCGCTCGAGGTAACCACGCTGATCTCCGGCCTGGCGTCCACCATGACCTCAACCGAGCAGGCGTACCGTATCGGTCAGGCATGGGAGTCGCTGCCGGACCCCAAACAGCAGTTCACCTATGTCATCGTGACGCCGGACGGTCAGGCACAGAACTTCCACATCGGCCCGCACGCGCCGCAGCTGGGAGGCGACGATGTGCACCTGGTACACCGGTTATGGCTTAACATGAGCCGAGATCCCGGGTTTGCCAATCTCCACCACTCCGACATCGTGACCTATGCACTGTCCCGCCTCGCCTCGGACTACGCGCGGAGCAAGACGGATGTTTTGAATGGGCTGCGCCGTGCAGAAAAGGTTCCTACTTCCGCCTTGCGCACCCCCGTTCCAGCCGAAACGGCCGGCATGCCAATGCGTGCGCTGCGCGATAGTGAAAAGGGCGACGGCTGAGGTTCCAAGACATCAGAATGCTATCCGCGTCGTGACTGTGACAGACTGCATATCCACCTGAAGGTGGGTGTTGCTGTACTCGCCCGCCTTGAGGCTGCTCGTACCTACGGCCCGCGAACGGGGCAGCTGTGCCTGGTATGCCGCGTCGAAAATCATGCGTCCATGTTTCCATCCCGCACCCGCGCCTAATGCGTGCTGGAAAACCGCGGCGGTCAGCGGGGTAAGTGTTGCATCCGGCACTGGGTCGCTCTGGAAGGAATATCCGCCGCGCAGCGTCCAACGTGGACCGAAGAGCCGCTCCGCCCCAAACCGCGCGCCGGCTTGGGAGCGCCAATGAAGTGGTATTTCATCCCGCAGTGAACTGCTGCCCACGACACTGTTGATCACGGAGTTTATGCCGCCGGACAGTTTGACGGGCAGCTGCTGGAACGCTCCCTTCCAGCCGGTCCAATCGCCTTGAACATACCCCCGCAGCAGCGGGCCGGCCTGCCATTCGCCACCTAGGGCAAAGCTTTGCGGAAGCCGGTTGTCCACCTCGGCCCGATACGCAAAATGAGGGTCAGCCATCACACCCAAAGCAGCGAATAGTGCTGAAGCGTTGCCCTGCGCTTTGCCATGGCTTTGGATCGCCGTCGCACTTTTCCATGCCGCACCCAGACGCAGACGCGTGCTGGGCTGCCACTGCGCGCCGCCGCTGCCGTTCCAGCCAAAGCCGGCGGTTTTTAGATTCAGGAGAACTTTCAGACCGGCGAGCTCAGGCTGGCTCTGAAAAATGACTGGCGCAATCAAGGTATTCGTGTTGTAGACCAGCCCCAGGCTGACTCCCGCTGCCCAGTGGCGGCCCAATGTACGGGCCGCACTTGCGGAAGTTCGCAGCGCCAGAATCTTCGAGTCATTTTTCTGCAGCCCATAGCTGACGCCCGCAGTGCCGGGCGGGTCCACATATTGCCAGTTCACCTGTACAAGCTCCTCAGGTGTAGCGGCCAAGCCGGCTCGCCAGGCGCTTTGGCCCAAACGAAACCCAAAAGCGCCATAGCCGATGGCCCCTGTGTTGCCGGCGAGGCGGCCATTTGCATCGACTGTGTTTTGGAATGATCCCTGGCCAAGTGCACCGAACCCGCTTACATCGAGCTCGCGCTTGTCAACCGCGGCCAGACCCGCGGGGTTGAACTCGACAGCATCGAGCGGTGCGCCTTGTGCGGCAACAGCCGCGCCTGCCTGTGCCACCGTTGCAGCACTCCAGCCCCCTGCCAAAGCACCCACGGCCTGGGCATGCGCGCGGACGGCGACAAGAACAATTACAACAAGGCCTGCGACGCTAAAACACCTTTTGCCAGCTCGCGGTAATGCACAATCCCGCATCGTACCCGCCTTTTTCAGGGTTATGCGGAGTCCTGGGATCTCCGCCCAACCATCTATCGGCAGTTCGCTTGATGCGTTCAGGGGTAAGTTTGAATTCTTTGATCCGAAGAAAGCAGCTTTCCCGTTTCGGAACCGGCGTCAGCTCAGCGAGCGCTGCCGCCCGGCTCAAGACCGAGTACCTGCACACCGGTGTTGCCGATGTAGGTCCGCAGCTCGGAAGGCGTCCCCGTGAGGGCTGGCATCGTGCCCCAATGCAGCGGCAAAACCACCTCCAGCCCTAGAAATTTCGTTGCCATCGCGGCCCCGCGTGGGCCCATGGTGAAGTGGCCGCCGATGGGCAGCATACCGAACTTGGGACCGTACAGATCGCGGATCAACTGCATATCGCTGAACACATCTGTATCACCTGCGTGGTACAGCACGGGCCCGCCTTCAATCGTCAGAACGTAGCCGGCCGGCTCGGCACCATAGACGAATGTGTTTCCATCCTGGATCCCTGAGGAGTGCCGGGCTTGGGTCATGGTTACGGTCACATCGCCCTGTTGATGGCTGCCCCCGTATCCCAAGCCAATCGTATTCTCAATGCCTTTCGAGCCGAACCAGCTCGCAAGCTCATACATGGCGATCACCGGTGCACCGGTCTTCTTCGCGACTGGGATCACGTCGCCGATATGGTCGAAGTGCCCGTGGGTGGCCAGGATCAAATCGAGTTTTTCCGGCAGGACAAAGTCCTTGGGGTACTTCGGGTTGTGCTCGATGAAAGGGTCGATCAGGATCGTCGTGCCCGCCGCGGTTGTCACCAAAACTGTCGCATGGCCGAGCCAGGTCACCACTGTTCCGTTTAAATCCGACATGTTCCGCTCCTTTTTTCGCTTGGAAATAAGATGCGCGGTCGGTACTTCTGTACTCTCGCGAAGTGCTGTTCCTTCTGATAGCGTGCGTGAAGAAAGCCGTTTTGCTTGGGTGAAACTTCATGCTGGTCCAGATTGCATTGACACTCACGGTGCTGCTCGGCTTTTGCGGGCTGGCGCTCGATGTAGGACTCATGCAGTTGAAGAAGCTGCAACTGCAGAACGCCGCGGATGCCGCAGCGCTGGGTGCAATAAACGGATTGCAAGGCGGAGCAGCCACGGCCACCTGGCAAGCGGCTGGCAATGCCGATGCCGCGTTGAATGGATTTACCGCCAACTCAAATGGTGTAACGATCTCATACGCGAACCCTCCGGCTACTGGGCTTTATGCTGGGAATTCTTTAGCAGTTCAGGCAACAATTTCGCAAATGGTGAACCCGATATTTTTTCCGAATAGAGTCACCGTAGTGGCACAGTCTACGAGTTTAGAGTCCGTCTCATCAGATTGTCTTTACGCATTCTCACAAATATCAAACGTGTCGTCACTAAGCGCTACTAACAGCACTATCAAATCCACGTGTCCATTCTACCTTGGTTCTTCTTACAATCTAAACTCTAACAGTTCGAGCTCAGGCGCGCAGTATTTAGTAGCGGGTGGTACCAGCGCTTCCTCTAGCTCCGCCGGTTCTGTTTCTCCTAATCCAATATTCAATGTCGCTAAAAGTAACGATCCTCTGGGTTACATAGTAGCCCCAGCATTCAGCAACTGCAACTATACCAGCCAGACGTATTCAAACCAGCAATCTGTAACTCTTACTCCCGGGACATATTGCGGAGGAATACAATCTAGCCAATCTACTTTACATCTCCAGCCGGGAACTTACATTCTCACAGGGGCCACAACAATTAACGGTGGGGGCATCACCGGTTCAGGTGTGACGATCTACATGACGCAAGGCGGGGGATGGGGATTCGGTACAATGCAGATTGAAAACCTTACCGTACAACTGTCAGCGCCGACAAGCGGTGCCTTTCAGGGAATCCTATTTTTTTCTGATCGCAGTTGGCAAACCGGTGTACGGGAGCTACAGTTTGTTAGTGACTCCTCCGTCAATATAGATGGCATACTCTATACTCCAGGAATCGGCATCTACATGTCACAATGTCAGACGGTGCAGGGCGCACATTATTTCAACATGGTTGCCGATAACATTGATATTGAAAATTC
>CAXTKZ010000004.1:46493-50478 GCA_964244985.1 uncultured Acidobacteriaceae bacterium | reverse complement strand
ATAGGTGGGTAGATAAGACGTGGCGCAGCCACGCGGCAATCTGCCCCAGCGCGCGATCGCATTGCGGGAAGCGCGCCACCGTGCCGGGGCCGACGGGGAAATTATGAGTCATGTCGGGTGCGTGCATGTGCTCGACATCCGTGCCCGCCTCGGCCAGTTTGCGGGCGTAGGCAACGCCCTCGTCGCGCAATACGTCGTACTGCGCCGTGGCGACGAGCGTGGGCGGGAGCGGCAGAAGCTGTTGGGTACGCAGGGGTGAGACCGTGGGGTCGTCCGGGGATATGTGCCCGGCATACTGTTGCCAATACCAAAGCATGGTTTCGGCGGTGAGACCGTAATCGCTCGCGTTTTCCACGTAAGAGGGGTGTGCGCCGCTGGGGTGGTCCGTGACCGGGTACAGCAGCAGGAGAGCATGCAGCGGCGGGGTATCGTGTTCGCTCGCAAGCCGGTTAGCGAGCACGGCGGCAAGGTTCGCGCCGGAGCTATCGCCTCCGAGCGCAAGCCGGTGCGCATCGCCTCCCCATTTGTCAGCGCTCGCGGCGGCCCAGTGGAAAGCGCGGTGCGCGTCCTCGAGCGCCGCGGGGTAGGGCGACTCCGGGGCACGCCGGTAATCAACGGAAACGATGCTGATATTCGCGAGATCCGCCAGCAAGCGGCAGAAAGGATCGTGGGTTTCGATCGAGCCCGCAACCCAGCCGCCGCCATGCAAGTACACCAACACCGGCAAGGAACTATGCCCGGGCGGCAGGTAGACGCGGACGCGCAGGCTGGCGCGGTCATCGTTTGCAATCCAGTATTCTTCGGTTGCGACTCCATTCGGGAGCCCGGGAATGGAGCGGCTTGTCAGCTGATCTTCCATGCGACCGCGCACCTCGGCAGGAGAGCGAGCCGGCTCGGGCGTGGCTGCGGCGTGTTCATCCAGGAAGGCGCGCAAAGCGGGATCGATGGGCTGAATCGGCATGGAGGCTTCGATGCGCCTCATGCTTCCCGCACCTTGGCTCCACCGGGAGTGGCGTCGAGGTATGTGCCGGGGGTGCGGTGGTCATGGGGAAACAGCACAAGCCAGTCTCCAGGGATAGCCCGCTCGTAAAAGCGCTGTTTTTCGCGGATGGTCCGCATGGGATCGAGATCGAAGCCCAGAGTCCAGGTCAGCGGTAGATGCGCGGTGGGGGGGATCAGATCGGAAATGTAACAGGCGCGCTTGCCGGAAACACTGTCCCGGATGTGCACGGCCATAAGCTGCCGGGTATGGCCCGGGAAAAGTTCCAACGCGATGCCAGGAGCAATCTCCTGCTCCATGTTTTCGCTGAGCGAAAGCAGCTCCATTTGCCCGGAAGCGAGCAGGGGCTCGTAGTTGTCGGGAACGTATGAGATCGCATCGCGCAGGTGGCGGGCGCGCCCATGTGCGACCTCCCCGGCATGGGCCAGGTAGCGGGCGTTCGGGAAGGTTGGTACAACTGTTTGCGAACCTTCCTCCCTGTCGAGACTGAAGCGGGTGTTCCATCCGCAATGGTCCCAGTGCAGGTGCGTGTTGACAACTAAATCGACCGACGCGAGCGGGATCCCGGCGGCGGCAAAGGCTGTCGGCAATCGCGCCTGCACGCCGTAGATCGCCGCGAGCTTGGGTGAAAGTTTTTCGCCGAAGCCGGTTTCGATGACGGCGGTGTGAACGCCCGACGCGGTCGTGGTTCGGACAACGAGAGTATTGAGCCCAACCGCGATTTTGTTGCTTTCGTCGGCAGGAATGACGCGGCTCCAGAGCGCCTTCGGCACCACGCCGAACATCGCGCCGCCATCGAAGCCGCATACCCCGTCAGAGAGGACCAGCAGTTCGGTGTGCGGTCCCAGCCGCCAGCGGGCGCGGATCAAGGCTTCGTCAATTTTGTTGGCACCCGGAAGCATGCTTCCTACCAGTGTTTCAGACGGTTGCTGCCGCTTCCTGCCACATGGCTACCTGGTTGCGCCCGTTGTGCTTCGCGCGATACAGGGCCTGGTCGGCTTTCCGCAGTAAGCTTTCCCCGCCGGCGGCATCAGCCGGGTACAGTGCAACCCCAATAGAGACGGTGGCCTGCCCGTCAGGGGCATCTTCCAAAGGAACACGAAGTTTATTTACGGCACACCGGATATGCTCCGCACGTGCGAGGATCGCCTCTTCCGTAACCCCTGGAAGAATGATGGCAAACTCCTCGCCGCCGTACCGGCACACGGTGTCTTCCCCGCGGACGCCATTGCGGAATACCCCGGCAATCGCCTGGAGCATATTGTCGCCCGCCATGTGGCCCCACGTGTCGTTGAAGTGCTTAAAGTGATCTACGTCCAGCATGAGCACGGCCACGGTGCCGCCGCTGCGCGCGGCGCGGGCCAGCTCGCGTGTGAGTGTCAGCTGCATGAAGTGGCGGTTGAACAATCCGGTAAGCGCGTCGCGGATGGACTGATTTTCCAGCTTCGAGCGCAAATGCAGCGAGGCCACGGCCATGCCGGTGAGCTGCAACACCTGCTGGAGGCCATCTATGTGCTGTTCGACGGTGCCGCAAACCGCTTCCTCACTGCATTCGATCGTGAGCACACCCAGGGTTTCACTTTGAGCCACCATCGGCAGGCAAAGATACCGCACGGGACTTTCCGCGGCCGGGAAATGGGTGCAGTCGATTTCGGAAAGGCCGGGTTTGCGCCATCGGAGCTGCCCCAACCGCAAGCCGCAGCAGCTGTCCGGTGCCCAGGCTTCTATCATCGGCAGTGCGCCGCTCTTCTGACCCGCCCAAGAGGAGACCACCTCGACGATGTTGCGCGAGTTGTTGATGATGCCGAGGCAGCCGGAAGTGCCGGGCACCAGGCGCGCCATGCTTTGGGCGGTCACGCGGTATACATCCTGCACTGTGGTGCACAGCTGCAGTTCATCGCGGCAGGAAGTAAGCAGGCGCGACTCGTGCATCCGCTGCTCGACAGTGTGCAGGCTTTCCGCCAGGTGTGCGTTGGTAGCCGCTATCTGCCGTGCCGCGTCGCGGCGCTTAAACGCATCCCGCAGAAGGATGCCGAAGGTGGCGGTCAGGGTAAGCAGCGAGAAAGCAACAAAGGCGCACTCGGTGGACAGCGATACAACCGAACTGTGCTGTGAAACACGCGTGCGCTGCTTGAGGTAGCTGCGTTCCTGCTCCATCATCATGGAGACTGTTTCGCGGCAGCGCAGCAGATCTTCTATTGGAATCGATGCAGCACTGCCGCGCAAAAAATCGTTCAAGCGCGCAGAACAAGCGAGCAGGTCTCCCGAGCTCCTGGTTTGCTGCGCACTGTCGGCGACGAGATTATGGATGTGCAATGCCGAGGTTTTTAACGAAATTGCGTTGAAGCGCGCGCTCGACAGCTGTGCTTCGTCTTTGTTCAACAGGTACAGCCGTGTATTGAACTCGATGCGATCGGCCTGCTGCGATGCGGTTTGGAGCGATGTCAAAACTTCCTGTGTGTGCTCTACCCAGTCCTTGGCCGCCACAAGTCTTTGCGTGTTTGCGTACAGAAAAAATCCCGCGACAAAGACAAACAGAATCGCTCCAAAGCCGGCGGCGCTCAACAAGGCGATCGATACGCTGCCGCTGCCGGCAGGCGCTCTCCCCATAAGCCGGATTTTGGTAATGGTTTTCATCCGTGTTGAACCATGTATCGGCAGGAATGGTTCGGGGATTCAATATCGAAAGTAACCTCCGGTGTGTGCGATCTTCGGTCGCCCTACCTGTGCTCGGCTGTACAGAACCGGTGGAGATTCCGCTTTGCCCCCGGCGCACACAAGAATATGCGAGCCAGTCGGGAAACTCCCCCTGCGCTGGAAAAATGGTCTGGGCCGATGGTCGCGGCTCTTGTTCCGCTTCCGAACTCGCATTTCGCAAATGACTGCCAAATGGAACCGTGGGCGAGAGGAGCTTAGCCGGCAGATCAGCTAAGCTCCTCACCTCGCTAGTGCACGTCGGCGGCCGGCTTCAAATACAGCTCCCAC
>CAXTKZ010000004.1:35052-46483 GCA_964244985.1 uncultured Acidobacteriaceae bacterium | reverse complement strand
TCCGCGCCTCCTTGCCCGCAATGGAGTGCGTTTTGCGCGGGTAAATCTGCAGGTCATACGGCAGGTCGTGATCGATCAGCTTCTGCACGAACTGCACTGTGTTTTCGATGTGGACATTATCGTCGCCGGTCCCGTGGACCAGCAGCAGGTGCCCATGGAGGTGTTCGGCCGCGGGCTGCACCGCTGCTGTGTTGTACACACTAGGCTCCGCCGCGGGCAGCCCCAGGTACCGCTCGGTGTAGATCGAGTCGTAATCGCGAAAATCGGTCACAGGCGCGACAGAAATCCCGGCCCGGAACCGGTCGGAATGGGTCAGGGCGTTCAGCGTAAAGGTTCCACCCCAGCTCCAGCCCCACCAGCCCAACCGCTGCTTATCGAGTTGAGGGTGACCAGCCAGCACCTGGTCGATGGCGGCAAGCTGATCGGCAAGCTGCACGGGGCCGAAGTTGCGGTAAGCAGCCTGCTCAAACGCGCGCCCGCGATTGCCCATGCCTCGGTTGTCGACATGGAGCACCGCAAAGCCGTGCTCAGCCAGCAGCTGGTCGAAGTAGTAGTTTTGGCCGCCCCAACTGTTCGTGACCGTAGCAGTTCCAGGGCCGCCATAGGGGTTGGTGATCAGCGGCACGCTCGCCGCCCCGGCTGCATTCGCAGGCAGCAGGAGCGTGGCATAGAGGGTCGTCGTGCCATCCGCTGCTTTCAGTTCTAAAACCTGAGGCGAACGAACGGTGTGCCCGGCCGCGCTTGTATCTTCCCAAAGGTTCACGCATGCCGGCGAGCCCGCGTACACAGTGCAAATGTCGAGCCGCGGCGCGCTTGCAAGTGTCGAATGTGAATCGGTAAAGCTTGCGTGCTCGTCGGCAAACGCGGTTTTATGCACGCCCGCGCCGGTGGTTACCTGTCGCTTGCCTGTCCCGTCCAGGTTCACCACCCATACCTGGGAGACGATCGCGCTGCCTTCGTTGCTCGCGTAGTACACAGCCGCGCCGCCGGGTCCGCCGGGTACCACCGACAGGATGCCGGCAACCTCATAAGGGCCGTCTTCCAGCTGCCGTTCCAGCTTCAGTCCGCTTTTGCGCGGATCGGCGACAGCATACGTGTAGTGGTCGATATGCGTGTGGCCCGTCCGCCATGAGCGCAGCAGAATGTGGCCGGGGCGCGACGTATCCACGTCGTAGTCTTCATCGAAGAATTTGTCGTCGAACAACGCCAACGCACGCACGGCCTCGCCGGTTTGGGCATTTGCGAACCAGATATTCAAATGTTTGTGGTCGCGGTTCAGCGTTTCCACCCACACCGTTTGTGCGTTCAACCAGCCGACACGGGGGATGTAATCCTGCCCCGGCCGCACATCCGGCAGGCTGATCCAACAGGTCGCGCCGCCCTCTGCCGCCACCACGCCCACCCGCACCGCCGGGTTAGGGTCTCCGGCTTGCGGATACTTTTGCACATCCACGGTGGCATCCGTGGGCATCCAGTCCACCAGTGGATAGGTGGGCACCTTTGTCTCATCCATTTGGATATAGGCGAGGTGCCGGGAGTCGGGCGACCAGCTGTAGTTTGAACGCGCCTTCAACTCCTCCAGGTAAACCCAGTCCACTTCGCCGTTCAGCAGGTTGGGGTCAGTGGTTGTGGTGAGCGCGACAGGCGTACTCCCTGGCTTCAGCGCATATAAGTTGTGGTTATGGAGGTAAGAGAGTGTCCTGCCGTCCGGCGACCACTGCACGTCGTCGCCGGAGCCCTGGGCGGTATCGCCGATCTGCTTCACCTCACCCGTCTTCAGAGCGTCGAGCCAAAGCGTGCCATCCTCATTGAACAAGACTTTGCTGCCTTCCGGCGACCAGAAATATGATTTCTGGCCGTATCGCGCGCGATGATCGCGATCCTTTTCGCTCACCGGACGGGCTGCAATCCCCACCAGCTTGCTCCCGGGCGTCAGGACTTTGCGTTCCCCCGTTTGGGCATCGATTGTGCCGAAACTGCCATCCGGGGTGCGAAAGCTAAGGACTTTGCCATCGGGGGACCAGTCCGTCTTCGCCGGAGCCGGGGCTTTCGCAGGGGGGTAGTAGATGTCATGCACCGTCCAGGGGACACCTGAGGATGCTTGCTGCGCATTCGCGGTGGGAATCAGCAGCGCGGGGGAAAGGAGAAGCAGGGTGCAGCGTAAAAGAGTCAATCAGGCTCCGGTTTTCGTGCGAGGTTCGGATGAGCCCAGTGTACCCATGCTGCCCGTCCCGCGAAAAAGAAAACGGCAGCGGTTTGAGTGGCCGCTGCCGTCGGAAATCGGAATGCTTTACAGGCTTGCGTTGGACCCATTGGGCCGCTGTGCCGGGGGCGGCGGCTTCAATCCCAGGCTTGCCCCGCCGTTGCCGACGCCTAATTGAGAGGCAGGAGTACGGGCTACGTTCAAGGGACGGAGAGTATTTTGGGCATGCTGCGTCTGCTGCTGGTGCATGGTGACGATGATGACTTGAGCGGGGTTTTTACCTGCGCACCGGTAGGCGTGTGGCGTGCTCGCGTCGAAATACACGCCATCTCCCGCTTCCAACGTATGCATTTTATCGGCGTGGCGAATCTCCAGCTCGCCCTCAAGTACATAGAGGAATTCATGACCGGGATGCACGTGGGGGCGGACGTCGCTCGGCTTGCGCTGGGGCAGAAACTCCGCGAGGTATGGATCGAGTTGCCGGTCGGGTACCATGAAGCCCAGACTTTCAAAGTAGTAATTTGGATCTTCAACGCCGCTTTGCGGCAGCCGCGTCCGCTCCTTTTTGCGATGGATGCGGAACATGGGCTGCGGCTCGGCTTCGAAAAAGTAATTCAAATCTTTGCCGAACACGATGGAAACCCGTGCCAGGTTGCGGAGTGTGGGAACCACTCGGCCTGTTTCAAGCTGTGAAAGAAAACTGGCGGACAGGCCTGTTTGCCGTCCCAGTTCCACCAGTCCCATGGATTTTTTAAGGCGCAGGCGCTTGATGCGCTCGCCGATACGTTTTTCCGCGATAAATGCTTCGGCGCTGGCTTGATCGATAGAACCACGCTCTTCGCCGCCGTCGGCGGGCGCGGTGTGGATCAGCTTGCCGTCCTCAAGAATGGGCGTCCTGTCTGCCATTGCTAGGTCCTCCCGGACCGGAAATCAATTGTTGAAATATGTAGTAAGAAGAGATGCCGCAAGGAGGCTTCCCGAACGGAAAAATTTCCGTTTTCCGTGTTTTCGGCGGCATTTTCTTTATGTCTGTACGCCGGCAAACAAGAGAACCATAAGGGAGGCTGTCCATCAGGGCCTACACAGCGCACAGGCCTCGCAGCTACGGGCTGGTTTTCACCTATCATTTTAGGACGACCCCTCAAAGCTCAAAATAACCAGGTCTTACGCAGTTGAACCATGCCGATACTCACACAGAGACCTATAAGTCGACCTAAAAGCTGCTTCTTGCATTAGCCCTTTTGGTTGCCTACGCTTCTCAGGCATTGCACAACGTATTACCGTCGCGTGAAAACCGGATTGCCTGAAGAAAGCGCAACCAAGCGGGTGTATTTTCCCGGCGGCATCTCACTTGTTTTTACAACGGTTGAACATATTTCCGTTGCAGCGCCCCTCCACAAAGCATTCCCCCAGCCAACAGAGGATTCCTTATCGATGACTGAATCTGCTGTACATCCCACTCTCGAACATCCTTCGCCTAAGCGCATCCTGATTACCGGAGCCAACGGCATGATCGGCCACGCTCTTTGTGCAGCTTCTCGGATGCGCGGCATGGAAGCCATTCTTGTTCAAAGACCCCCGCAGCCTGGGCAAAAAGGTCAGGCTCCTGCCGCCCCCGACACAATCCTCTGGGATCCGGAAGCGTCCCATCCATTCGCCAACCTGGACCTGCTGGAAGGCTTTGACGCCGTAGTCCACCTGGCTGGCGCGAACATCTCTGCCCATCGTTGGACCCCCGCCTACAAGAAGACAATTTTAGACAGCCGTACCCGGCCCACCGGCGCGCTGGCCCTTGCCTTGGCACGGCTTCGTCGACCTCCCAAGGTGCTCGTTTCCGCCTCAGCGACCGGATTTTACGGGTCGCGCGGCGATGAAGTTTTGACAGAAGAATCCGACGCCGGCCAAGGCTTCCTGGCTGAAGTGTGCCAGGCGTGGGAGGGTGCCGCCGCACCCGCGCGGGCAGCCGGCATACGAGTTGCCCAAGCGCGGTTCGGCGTGGTGCTGACCCCGTTCGGCGGAGCCCTGAAGCAAATGCTGCCGATTTTTCGTGCGGGCCTGGGGGGCAAGCTGGGCAGCGGCCGCGCCTGGCAAAGCTCCATTACACTCGACGACTTGCTTGCCGCTGTTTTCCACGTGATGGATCATGAAGAACTTGAGGGTCCGATCAATGTCGTCTCGCCTAATCCCGTGCGTAACACAGAGTTTACGCAAGCTCTGGGCGCGGCTGTAAAGCGTCCCGCTGTTCTGCCTGTTCCCGGTGTGGCGCTGCGGCTGGCGTTTGGAGAGGTGGCGGACCAGGCTTTGCTGGCAAGCTGCCGCGCGGAACCGGCAAAGCTGATAAAAAGCGGCTTCCAGTTTCGCGACGGCGAGATCGGCCCGGCGCTTGGGCGGTTGTTAAGCGGCCCACTCGGGGTTTAATTCAACGTATAAAGCTGCCGATCCGTCCGTTTTCCGCTGCAATGCAGGGTGCGGCCTGTAACTCTCGAGGCAGGCCCGCCTCTCTGGTACGCTCTCCTTGCATGAACCCTCGGCACCTGAGTCGTTTTTTATGTGTTTCGACGCTTCTGCTGGGCGGCTGCGGAAATCCCGGTGTTCCCCTGCCGCCCTCCCTCATGCTGCCGCAGCCCGTTGTCGATCTGCGGGCCGAGCGCACCGGTGACATGGTCATCCTGCGCTGGACCATGCCCGTCCGCACCACCGACCGTGTGGTTCTCAGTGGGGGGCAGCGGGGTGCGGTTTGCCGGGCAGTCGAGGGTGGCCCTTGTGTGCCTGCGGGCTCTGTTCTGTTTGCGCCCGGTGCCCTTGCGAAATACAGCGATGCGCTGCCCCCCGAACTGCGCGCCGGTAGTCTGCGTTCTCTGCATTATCAGGTGCGCCTGCAGAACCGCCGAGGTTCCGATGCCGGTCCCTCGAATGCTGCTTTATCCGCAGCCGGAGCCGCCCCGCCCGCGATCGGAAATGCCGAGGCGGAAGCGACCCCAACTGGAATTGTGGTGCGATGGCAAGCGGCGGGCGCGGGCAGGATCAGCGAGACGCCCGCCGGGGCCGGGCTTCTGGTCCGGTTACAACGGGAACGAATTCTACGCGCAGGTGAAAACCGCCCATCTACGGCAGACGAGCGACAAGGGAGTGTTCCGCAGCCGGCTCTGCAACTCCTGGAGGCTCCGGAGCATTTCGCGGCAGGTGCATGGACGCCCAACCATACAACAGATGCCGAAGCCGCGCTGAACCGCAGCTACCGCTACCAGGTGGCATTGGTTGAGCGGGTGCGGCTGGGCGGGCAGATCGTTCAGGTGAGTGGGATGGGGGCGCAAACCCCGGTGCTTGCGGCCGATGACCGCTTCCCACCCGCGGTGCCGACCGGCTTGGCGGTGGTGGCAAATCCCGAAGGCAAGGCGATCGACCTTTCCTGGAATCCCGATTCCGAGCCGGATCTCCGAGGTTATTTCATTTATCGGCGCGAGGTCGGGTCCCCGGCGGGTGGGGAGCGGGTTAGCGGTGCCAAGCCGGTTGAGGCGAGCAGCTGGAGCGACACGACTGCGCGCAGTGGTGTGCGCTATGCGTATTCCCTTTCAGCCGTGGACGCCGACGGGAACGAAAGCGGGCGCTCGCCGGAGAGCGTGGAAACATTGCCGTAGCTCCTGTTTCGGAATGCTGGTTTGAAAGCCGAACACATGCGGTACTTCCGTAATGCTGTCTACCCTGCATAAAACGGCAAAACCGCCGATAAGTAAACCTACACGCGAGAAGTGGGTCCAATCTGCGCTGGGGGCATTCGCATTTTTCTGAAGCAGCTTCAATCCGAGCATGGAAGTGCGCTGGTTGAGTTCAGCCTGTTTCTGCCGATCTTGGTCCTCATGCTGATAGGCGTGGTCGATCTTGGGCTTGCGGTCGAGCAGGAGATGGTTGTGCAGGATGCGGCGCACGCAGGTGCACTGTATGCCACGCTGAACGGCAAAAACGAGGACACACAAGGGATGCACGACGCCGCCGTGGCTGCTGGAGCCGGGGATACCTACCTGGTTGTACCGACGCCGGTACTGTACTGCGCGTCCTCCGCAACGGGGACGAAAACGCAAGGCTCAGGCTCACCGGCATGCCCCCCATACTCCCTTGAATGGGCTCAGGTGACCACGAGCGCGTCCCTGCCGGCCTTGTTCGGCTATCAGTTCGGCTCTGTCAGCTTTACCACTTTTACCCTGAACGGCTTTTCTGAGATGCGGGTTCGCTGAATGGGTGCTTATACACAGATTCGACAGTGCCTGCGGCGGCTGCTGAGCGACGAAGCAGGAACATACACGCTGGAAATGGCTTTGGTAATGCCCTTGTACCTGATGTTGATCTTTGGGTTCACAAGCACCGCGCTTCTGCTCTTCGTGTATTGCGAGGCTACCTATGCCTGCCGCGCCGCTGTGCGCTTTGCCGCGGTTCATAGTGCAGCCGTCCCTTGCAATGCTTCCAGTTCCGCGCCCTGTGCCGCGGCTGATATTCAACAAGTTTTGACAAATGCCATGCCGACAGTCAATGGGGGCACGTTTACGGCGAACGGTCCCAATTATGGAACCACGGGTTCAATTACCGGTAATGCGGTAGGATCTACCGTTTCAATCGGTGTACACGTGCGTTACTCCTCCGGCCTCCCCTATATGGGGACTTCCCCCATCACTCTAAGCTCTTCGGCGCAAAGCTATATCTTCCATTGACACACGCTACTGTGGAGCTGCCGCTGTCCTATGCGAGCGCACTATGGTTTCAGCGCAAGCATCTGAGCTTTATCACGCTCCAGGGAAGCATCGGCGGGTCGCCCTTGCCGATCGAGTGCTTCCGCAAGGAGAGTGTGAGCCTCGGCTGAGTTGGGTGCCGCGCTGACCGCGGTTCGGAGCTGGGCTTCGGCTTCACTGGCTTTGCCCTGCTCCAGTAACGCGCGTCCGCTTTTCAGCGCAAACTGAGCCTTTTGCGCCGCAACAGCAGAGCGGCTCAGCTCGGCGGCGATTTTGCGCTCTTTGGCCGCACTGGAGGTATCTCCCTGTTCGGCCATCACGGAGGCAAGCGTGATATGCGGACCGGGCTGATCCGGCGATTGCGCGATTGCGCGGCGCAGCGCATCCGCGGCTTTTGCCTGTTCGCCTGCCTGATGGTAAACAGAGCCCAGCACCGCCCAGGTATCGCCGTTTTCAGGGCGCAGAGCGGCGGCACGCTCCAACTCCGCGGCAGCACGCGCGAAGTCGCCTTGTTGCATGTAGAGCACGCCGAGTGTGTAGGGTGGGTCGGGCAGCGTGGGGTCCAGCCGCTCGGCTTCGGCGAACTCCGGAATGGCAGCCGGGAGGTCGTCCTTAAGCTTGAGCGCGAGCCCCAGGTCGTAGTGCAGATGGGGGCTTTGCCCGTCGAGCTTCAGCCCTTTGCGAAACTGCTCCAGCGCATGCGTCAGGTCATTGGTCTGGAGATATGCAACTCCGTAATTTTCACGTAGGGTTGCTCCGGCGGGACCGCTCGCGAGCGCCTGCTCGTACAGGCCCATGGCGCGCTTGGCGTCGCCGGTCTGCACCAAAGCCAAGCCATAGTTGGTGAGGAGATCGGCGTCATGGGGCCGGGCAGCAGCGGCTTCAGCGAACAGCGGCAAGGCTTGGGCGGGCTCGCCTTTGTTTTGCAGCGCGAGGGCAAGCGCGTAGTCGGCCTCCACAAGCAGCGGGCTTCCCTTTGGAACGCGCGCGCGGGCTTCCTGCATCACTTCCGTCGCTTCCTTGTCGTCTCCAGCTGCTGAAAGCGCCCGCCCCAACTGCAGCAGGTACGCCCCGTCGGCAGGCGCAAGGCGGCAGGCTTCGCGCAGCGGTGCAACGGCATCGGCGGGACGATGGAGGGCGAGCAATGCCGAGCCCAGATGGAAGGGCGCGGGCGGGAAGGAGGGGTCGAACGCGCGGGCATGGGAGAACTCCGCCATTGCTGCATTCATGTCGCCGGCCTGGGCCAGCAGGCTGCCTGCCGCGTCGTGCAGGGACGCATCGTCGGGTGTGGCAGCTAAGGCCTGCTTGAGCACAGCAGAAGCGTCCTCATGCCGTCCGAGAGCGGCCAGTGCGCGGGCGTCGGCCAAGGCATCCTCGGGGGCGAGCGGGGCGGCTTGCGCTGCGTCGGCAAAGGCTGAAACTGCTTTTTCATTCTCGCCGAGCTGCTCTTCCGCGCGGCCCAGGGTTGCAGCCGCAAGTGCGTCCTTGCCGTCGAGGACCCGCGCGCGTTCAAGCTGAGGAACAGCAGCTTTTGGTTCGCCCGCGGCAAGCAGAACGGAGCCATACGCGGTATGGGCCGCCGCAACCCCCGGAGCGACGCGGACCAGCTGTGCGAAGGCGGAGCGGGCCTTGGGGAGATCGCCTGCCTGAAAAGCCGCATAGCCCTCGCGATAGAGTGCGTCGGCCTCTTTCTGACCCGAACTCATTGCAGGAGGCGCTGTTTGCGCGCATGCGATCGGCCCGAGCAGGACAACTCCCACACATGCCAGGAGCGGCTTGGTGCCCCTGCATTGCAGCGTGATCAGGGGGTAGCTGCCGCAGCAAAGGTTACGTAATTGCGTCCGAAGTAAAGCCTGTACGACCCTTTACCCGTGTCGCTCACAACCTGGAGCGGGGTTGGATGGGCGAGGTTCGCATCATGCTGCGCGGGCACGTGGAAAAGCTCATTCGCGCCCAGGTCGAGCACCAGGAAATCGGAACCCACCACAGCGCAGCCGTAAGCGCCGGGAGAGAGAGTTTTGCCCGCGAAAACAGCCGGTGTGTCGAGCAGAAGATAGGCCTGATACCGCTCCTGCACACCGCTGCTGTACCCGGAGGTGTCGACCAAGCCGGACAGCACCAAGCCATGCGGCAGTTTGGCGCCAGTCGTGTTTCGTCCTTGCACCGGAGCCGTTTTGCCCGCGAAAAACACGGTCTGCGGCATCAAGCGCGAGGCGGCCTCGTGCGGAATGGGGCCATTCTCAAGGGGTTTCTCCCCAGCTTGGGCAGACGTTTGTGTTTGCGCACTAACTATTGAAATGGGGAAGACAGACATCAAAAGCAGAGCAAGTGCAATTCTCTTCATGCAGTGACCTTTCCGTAAATAGTCCTATTTTCGAACCTAATCAATGCTCCCCACCCAAGAGGCATACGGCGGCAGGGCAATGCCGGCGAGCGAGGTCTGCCCTTCGAGTGAAGGCGCATCGGTGAGAACGGTTTTGATCTTGCCTCTCCCTGCCGAGGCGAGCGAAACGGTTTGCGGCTGAGCGCTCAGGTTGACTGAGACAACCACGCTTTTTCCTCCCGGACCGCGACGGGCATACGAGAGAACGGCAGCGTTGTCGGGGTCTAGCATCCCCATCGTGCCGGAGCGCAGGGCCGGGTTGGTGCGGCGCAGGGCGATCAACTGCTTGTACCAGTTGAACAACGAAGCCTTCTCCGCGGACTGGGTTTGCACATTGACAGTTTTGTAATCGGCTTCCACCGGCAGCCAGGTATGCGGATCGGTGGAGAAGCCGGCTTGCGGGCCGGGGGTCCACTGCATGGGGGTCCGCTCGCCGTCGCGGCCCTTTTCCTGCGGCCAGCCTGTGCGCCCCACGGGATCCTGCACGTCTTCAACACGCTTCGGCGTGGCAGTGTACATGCCCAGCTCCGCGCCATAGTAGGTAAGCGCGGCGTCCTTGGTGGTGAGCAGAATGGCGGCGATGCCGCGGGCGATTTGGGGGTCGTGCGCGCCGTCCCCCAGACGGTCCCACGAGCGCGGGTTGTCGTGGTTGTCGAACACAAGCAGCGGCTGATTGCCGTTCAGCTTCGTTTCGGCATCGCTGATCTGCCGACGCATGGTCACGGCATCGAGCTTTGTTCCGGGGGTCTTCGGGAAGCCGACCCGCAGGTCCATTGGCAGCTGCAGTTCGTCGTGCTTCGCGCCCCCGTACCACTTGTTCAGGGCGGCGGTGGAATCGAGATAGGTCTCGCCGATGAGCACGCGGTTCCCAGGGTAGGAGTCGACCAGGGTGCGCAAACGCCGCATCACGCCATGCACCTCGGGAAGGTCCTCGTACTCGGCGTTCTCCTGGTTCTGATCGCCCAGCTTGGTTTTACCGGGCAACTCCTTCGCATTGGGGAGGTTGGGGTTCTCAAACATGGTCGGCACGGCATCCAGGCGGAATCCGGCGACGCCCCGGTTGAGCCAAAACCGCACTACGTCGAACATGGCCTTTTCCACTTGGGGATTGCGCCAGTTCAGGTCGGGCTGCTCGGCGTAAAAGCGGTGGTAATAGAACTGCTTGGTGCTCCCATCGTACTTCCAGGCGGAGTGTCCGAATTCGGACAGCCAGTTGTTCGGCGGGATCGGGGTGCCGTCCGGGTTGAAGCCTTTCGGATCGCGCCAGATATACCAGTCGCGCTTGGGGTTGTTGCGGGACGACTTCGACTCAAGGAACCACTTGTGCTTGTCGGAGGTGTGATTGACGACAAAGTCTAGGCACACGCGCACATCGCGCTTGTTGGCTTCCGTCAGGAGCCGGTCCATATCGGCCATGGTGCCGTACTTCGGGTCCACGGCTTCAAAATCCGAGACGTCGTACCCGAAATCGACCTGCGGCGACGGAAACATAGGCGTAATCCAAATAGCGTCGATGCCGAGATCCTTGACGTAATCGAGGCGCGCGGTGATGCCGTTCAGGTCGCCGATCCCGTCGCCGTTGGAATCCTGAAAGGAGCGCGGATAAATCTCATAAATCACCGCGTGCTTCCACCAGGGGTCCGCGGAAGAGGTATGGGCGCGCGCCGCGGTTTGGGCGGCAGAGGGCACGGCACCCAGCATGCCTCCGACCCACATGCCTGCTGTACCGAGCAGGGCTGCTCCCGCCACGCTTACAACAACTCCGGAAGTGCGCCGGCCGTTTGCCCGCATCGATCCATCTCCCTCAACTTACGCCGAAAGCAAGAACCAGAGGAGCATACCATTCTCCGGCGAAGACGGGGCAGCTGTTGCCCATTTGTCGGCTCCGACTTCTGCCTTGCAGACGAAAGAAGATGCTCCTGTAGGAGTGGCATGGTTGGTTGCCGCATTAGGGAGTTTTCTATGTTAGCGATATCACGAAGCCCGGCTTCAACACGCACAAGCAAATGGTCTTACGCCTCAGACGAGTCTGCAATGGGGGCTATCAAGCAGCTGTTTTTTTACACCTTGACAGTTCTTGAAAGGGCTGCGTACTTTGCTCGCACGCGTTTTGCGCTTGCTTTT
>CAXTKZ010000004.1:25600-34952 GCA_964244985.1 uncultured Acidobacteriaceae bacterium | reverse complement strand
GCAGCCTTGCTGTGTGTGCCTGGGTACCATGCCCACGCGCAGGCTATCTTCGGGTCGATCTTCGGCACGGTGACAGACGCTTCCGGCGCAGTCGTGCCGAACGCGACCATCACGGTGACGGACACCGCAAAAGGGATCACGGTCACCGCGCAGTCCAACGCGAGCGGTGAGTACACGGTCGGCCATCTTATCCCCGATCCCTACAGCGTGAAGATTGAGGCCGCGGGCTTCCGCACTTTTGAGCAGACCGGCATCACCGTTGTTGTCGATACATCGAGCAAGGTGGATGGCGCGCTGCAAATCGGTTCGGCCGCGCAAGTTATCGAGGTGAAGTCCGACACAATCCCGGCTCTCAAAACCGATGCCGCCGATGTGTCCACAACCCTCAGCGCGCGCGAGATTGTCGATCTTCCTATCCCAGGCCGCAACATCACAGGCCTGCAGCTCCTGCAGCCCGGCGCGCAGCAGCTCGGCTTCAGCCATGCGGCGAGTGAAAACCCGCAGGGCTCCCTGCAGGTCCAGGTAGATGGGCAGATTTTCGGCGGTACCGCATTCGAGCTCGATGGGACAGACAATCAGGATCCGATCCTGGGCATTATCGTCATCAATCCGAACCCGGATTCATTGCAGCAGGAAAAGATCACGACGCAGAACTACGACGCTGAGTTCGGCAAGGCCGTCGCTTCGGTCGTGACGATGCAAACCAAGTCCGGCGGCAATACCGTGCACGGTTCGGCGTTCTGGTACCGGCAGTCGGCGGCACAACTGGCGCGCGACCCATTTACGCAGGGGCCTTCCCAACTGGCGGCCACTCCCTTTCCGCAAGCGCTGCGGAGCCAGTTCGGCGGCTCGGTGGGCGGTCCCATCAAACGAGATAAAGCTTTCTTTTTCCTCGATTATCAAGGTCTGCGGCAAAAGGTCGGCACGACCAATCTTCAAACGGTTCCTTCCGCCAATCTGGTAAGCACCTGCCTTGGTCAATCTGTCGGTGCGAGCGGCATTCCGGGATGCGACTTTTCCCAGTACGGCATCCCTATTTACGATCCTGCCACCGGTGGCGCTGCAGCCTTCCCGGGCAACGTCATCCCAACCGCCCGGCTTTCACCTCAGGCGCTGAATCTGTTCCGGCTTATCCAGCCTTATAAGCCGAATACCTTTACCGACTCGACCTTTCAGGGTCTCCGCAACAACTACTCGGCCAGCGGGATTGGGCCTTTCAACAGCGACCAGTGGGACGCCCGTGTCGACTACCAGATCCGAGAAAATCTCCATGCCTTCGGCCGTTTCAGCCGGTTTACAGATGTACTGACAGGCGGCACTATGTTTGGTGCGGCGGGCGGCGCGGGCTTCGGCCTGGGCGGCTACGGCGGCACCTCCACGGGTGCCAACGATTCACTCGCGGGCGGTTTCGACCTGGCGCTCAACGCTAAGCTCGTTACCGACTTCCGCATCGGCTACTACCGCTACAACATAGGCACAGTGAAGTACGACCAGGCGACGCCATTCGCGACGCAGCTCGGCATCCCCGGGCTTAACACAGCCCAGGCGATCACCGACGGCGCGCCCGCGATCGAGATCTCTGATATAGGCAACTACGGTAATTCCTCATCCTTACCCGGTACGGCGCAAGGGCCGCAGTTCGGCAGCGGCTTGAACGTGAACCGTTGTAATTGTCCCCTCACCGAGCGCGAAGACCAGTACCAAATCGTAAATAACTGGACCCGCACCGTCGGCAATCACTCGCTCAAGTTCGGAGCCGACCTCCGCTACGCCCGCAATCTGCGGGTACCGAGCGACAGCAACCGCGCCGGCGTGCTGGAGTTTTACCCGGGACCAAGCTCCAGCCCATTAAATGCATCCAGCGGGATCGGTCTCGCCTCCTTCGTTCTGGGCGACGTGTCAGCTTTCAGCCGTTATGCCAGTACCTCCACCAATGCAAAGGAATTCCAGAAGCGGACATTTTTTTACGCACAGGACACTTGGCACGCAACTCCGAAGCTGACCGTGAACTACGGCCTGCGTTATGAGATTTACTTTCCTGAGGTGATCAATCAACGCGGACAGGGCGGCATCCTCGACCTGACGACCGGCTACATCCGCGTCGCGGGCGTCGGCGGTGTCGGCGGTAATATGAACTTCAACAAATCGACCTGGCCGTTGAATCCCCGGCTCGGCATCGCCTATCAAGCCACGGACAAAACCGTGATCCGCGCAGGCTATGGGCGATCCTTCGATATCGGGATCTTCGGCTCCGTTTTCGGCCATACTGCAACGCAGAACCTGCCGATTCTCGCGAACCAGCAGCTGACGCCGCCCGGTCAAACAAGCGATTCTTTCAATTTGGCCCAGGGTCCGCCCGCGCCTCAAACGATTACCGTGCCAGCAAACGGTCTGCTGCCGAACCCGGGCTACTCAGTCAATTCGAAAGCCCGGCCCGACACTTTGCGCCTGCCCACGCTCGACGCGTGGAATCTGAGCGTACAGCAGTCCATCACGCCTACGCTTTCCGCCACCTTCGCCTATGTCGGCAACAAAGGCACTCACACCTTGAGCGGGGGCACCGGCAACAACACCAACCCGAACGAGCCTGCAATTTTTCTGCCCGCGCAATATAGCTACACGGGACAGCCGCTGCACTATAGCGGCCAAGCGGGCAACACTCCCGACGCGACCGGCGCCACCAATAACACGCAGCTTCTCCGCAGGTATTATGGAGGCAGCCTGCCGGCCTGCAGCGACCCGAACTACACCACTCCGGCGGGCGTGGCGCGCGGCCAATGCGGCTGGTCTAACGACGTCACCTACTTCAGCGACGACCAGGATACGCACTACAACGCCCTCCAGGTTTCTCTGGCTAAGCAGTTCGCCCAAGGCTATTCCCTGAACGCAAACTACGCCTGGCAACGCTCCATCAATTGGCAGTCCGGCTTCGTCACCTGGGACCGGCATGCTGGGAAAGGACGCGACGACTATACGCGTGAGCATTCATTTATCCTGTACGGCCTCGCGGAGCTTCCGTTTGGACGCAATAAGTTCTTCTTCCGGCAGGCGAGCGGCTTAGTGAACGAGATTGTCGGCGGGTGGCAGTTCGACCCGGTCATCACATGGCAGAGCGGTCTGCCATTTTCACTTAGCTACAACAATTGCTCAAACGACATTCCGAGCGATGCGCCCTGCTACGTCAACGGACCCACCCGCTCGCTCAAATTGGGCGCGCATGGCTATCCCGGCGGTCCTAATGGTGTGACTTATTACCAAGCGCAGGCCGTAGGCGCAGGCAGCCAATTTACCGATCCGGGGCTTGACACCATCGGCAACTCGGGCCGCAACTCAGTGTTCGGGCCGCACTACTTCAACGGTGACCTGGCTTTGTCGAAAAATTTCCCCATCAAGGAAAGGCTCGCGGCACAGTTCCGTCTCGATGCCTATAACGGCTTCAACCACATCAACTACGGCCTGCCCAATGGACCAAGTGGCGCGACCTTCTCGAATATTCAGCAGAACGGTTCGATCACCGGCGGCGCGGCTCCCAATGGGTCCACCATGCCGCGGCAACTACAACTTTCGGCGCGCTTCGACTTTTAAAGCAAACCGGAGCACAACCACGGGGAGGAGCTTCGGCTTCTCCCCGTATACTTTGGGGCGGAGTTTTATGTTGTTTTTTGCTTTATGGATGGCCTTGCAGCAGCCGGACGCGCCCAGGCCGACAGGGGAAACGAAGCTGCCGGCGCTGCGCCGCGAGATCGAAACCGGGCATGCGGGGGTTGCGCTGCCTGAGCTCGACAAGTTGGCAGCGGAGCCCGCGGTAAGCAAAGCCGCGTTGAGCGGGATCGAGACCCTGCGGGGGCAGGCGTTCTATGCACGGGGTTCGCTGGAAGCGGCTGCCGAAGCGTGGGCGTCCGCGCTCACGGCAGACCCCGGAAACGCCGAAGCAGCCGCGATGCGGGGCACGGCGTTGTACCGGTTGGGCAAGCCGGGGGAGGCGATCCCACTGCTGGAGCGGGCTGCGGGCGGTACCCAGGGCACGGCGGTGGACCCCTGGTATGTGCTGGCGCTGTGCTATGCGGACACGCAGCGCTACGATGACGCGCGCCGGGCCTGGGCGCGGCAGTACGGCTTCGCGCCGGACAGCGCGCAGGCGTATCTGCTGGCCGCTCGGCTGCTGCTGCGGCGCGAACGCCTGCCCCCCGCGCGGGAGTTCGGGGCCAAGGCGCTGCAATTGGATGGGCAGATGCCGCTGGCGCACCTGCTGCTGGGTGAAACCGCGCTGGCTGAAAACAAGCTGGACGAGGCCGCGCGCGAGTTCGAAGCGGAGCGGGCGCGCAATCCACTCGAAGGCAGCGTATACGACCGTTTGGGTGATGCCTACACACGCAGCGGCGACTACGGACGCGCCCGACAGGCTTTGGAGCGGGCCCTGCTGCTGGAGCCGAACGCGACCGGGCCGTACATCCTGCTGGGCAAGGTGCTGTTGAAACAGGGCGACGCGGTGGGCGCGGCGGGATACCTGGAGCATGCAAAGCGCCTGGATGCCGGGAACTCGATGACGCGCAGTCTGCTGGGGCAGGCATATCGCGCGGAAGGCCGGCGAGATGAGGCGGCAGCGGAAACAGCGGCGGCGGAGCGGATGCAGGCGGGAGGCGGGATCAAGCTGGAGACGGTGCGGTAAAGCGGTTGCAGCTGGGCAAAGTGTGCGCGCTCGACGAGAAGCAGGTCCGTTGGCGCGAAGCGCTCCTACTTTGTTCAGGATGACCTGTTCTGTCTCCAGCAACCCCTTTGTCGGGTCATCCTGAGAAGCAAAGCGACGAAGGACCTGCTTTTCGCTTTCACCACCAGTAACCTTTGCTTGATAAAGCATCAATGCTTCAACAATGGCGTGCCGGTGCCTTCCGTCAGGTCGACGACGCGTTCCATCGCGGGCGCGGTGAAGTGTTCTTCCCTGCCGTTCGGCCAGCGGACATCGATGCCGGTAAGCGCGGGAGCGGCCCCCAAGCCGAAGTGGAGCCGCAAATCGCTCGAGGAAGAATAGCTGGAGCCGCTGCGGACCTCGTCTACCCATGTGCGCGCCCCGCCCACGACAGTGACGCGCGCGCCGATGGCGTCTCGATTGCTTTTCGTACCGATCAAGAGCAGGCCGAGCCAGTGGTTTGTATTTTTCGCTTGATTGACGAGCAAAAGCGGGCGATCGTCGAGATTGTTGACCACCGCGGAAACCCGGCCGTCGTTCCAGAAGTCTGCTGTGGCCAGGCCCCGCCCGGCGAGCGGGGCAGTCAATCCCGGTCCCGCAGTCGTTGAAATATCTTTAAACTTGCCGCCGCCCAGGTTCCAATAAAGGAACCGCGGCTCGCGGAAGGCCGCGCCGAGTTTGGCCGTATCGACCTCCGGATACACATGGCCGTTCACAACAAGGAGATCAGGCCGCCCGTCGTTGTCGACATCGGCGAACATGGTGCCCCACCCGAGCGCTTCCGTGTGAATGCCCAGCCTGGCGGAAAAAGTTTCGTCGGAAAACTGGCCATCGCCATGGTTGCGGTACAGCGTCGCGGTGTCGTCGGAGAAGTTGGTCTTGAACAGGTCCAAGTGGCCGTCGCCGTCGTAGTCCGCCGCGCTTGCGCCCATGCCCGCCTGCTCGCGCCCATCCTCGTTGAAGGCCACGCCGGCATCGCCCGCAACATCGGTAAACGTACCGTCGCGGTTGTTGCGGTACAGGATGGAAGGGGTTGAGTCGCAGGCCAGATACAGGTCGGGCCAGCCGTCCTCGTCGTAGTCCAGAGTGGTGACGGAAAAACAGTAATGGCCGGGCGTCTTCTCGATGCCACTCGCGGCGCTCACATCGGTGAACCGGCCGCCGCCCTCGTTGTGGTACAGGATGTTGGGCGCGGACGGCAGGCCTCGCGGCCCGCACATCACGGGCGCACCCTTCCAGGTACAGCCCGCTGCCCCGCCCGGCAGCGGTGCCCTGGCCAGGTCGAGGTGAACGTAATTCGCAACCATGATGTCGAGCTTGCCGTCGCGGTCATAATCCACAAAAGCGCAGCCGGTTCCCCACTCGCGGCCCGTGCCTGCGGTGCCTGAAGGTACGGCAACGTCGGTGAAGCGGCCATGGCCGTCGTTATGGAGCAGATGATTGGTGCCGTAGGCAGTCACGAAGATGTCGTCGAAGCCGTCGTTGTCGTAGTCGCCCACGCACGCGCCCTGGCCCCAGCCTGTCGCGGGTACGCCGGGTAGGTCGGTAAAGGTACCGTCGTGGTTGTTGCGGTAGAGGTGACTTTTCCCGGCGGGTGCCTTTGAGCCGGGCAGCTGGCCGCCGTTGACCAGGAAGACATCCGGCCAGCCGTCGCGGTCGAAGTCGATCACAGCCACGCCGGAGCCGGTGGACTCAACAATATAACGCTTGCCGGCGGGGTCGCCGCTGATGTTGCGCACGAGGAGGCCGGCTTTCTGCGCCACGTCCACGAACCATGCCGGAGCGGGATGGTCCGCTGTTGCGGGATACGGGTTTTGTGCCCAGAGAAACGCCAGCAGGAGCAGCATCACTTGCCGGCGGGGCCTTTCATCGGCACGGTGCGGACGATACGTCCGCCCTCTTCGATGACATACAGATTGCCCGCTTTCAGATCGTGGAGCAGGTCTTTGGCCCCGCTGGGCCAGGCAATTTCAAGCGTATCCGCCTTCGCTGCCGAGCCCAGCCCGAAGTGCACCCGCGGGTCGTTTTGCGAGTAATAAGACCCGCCGCTCCGGACCTCCTCAATCTGCCGAAGCGGTTTGCCGGGAACAGCTTCCGTGCCGGTGGCTGCCGTGAGCGCAAGCCGCGCGCCGATGCCGGAGCGGTTGCTTTTTTTACCTTGAAGCCGAATTTTCAGGAAATTGCGCGGGACGGGGCAGTCGCAGCGGAGCAATTGCGGGACGGCATTGACGCAGTTGACAACCACGTCCATGTCGCCGTCATTGTCGTAGTCGCCGAAAGCGCAGCCGCGCGCGGGGGCTGCGGCGGTGATGCCCGGTCCGGCGTCCTTGGTCACTTCCTCGAACTGACCATTGCGGAGGTTGCGGTACAGGTACTTGTGCTCGGCATAGGGCGCGTCCAGGTGCGAGCCGTCGACCTCGGGGTAGACGTGGCCGTTGGAGATGAAAATATCGGGCCAGCCGTCGTTGTCGGCATCGAGAAAGCCGACGCCCCAGCCCAGATACCGTGTATTGACACCTAAGCCGGATAGGTAGGTGTGGTCTTCGAATGTACCGTCACCCAGGTTCTGGTAGAGCGAGTCTGTGTCTCCGGCGAAGTTGGTCTTGACGATATCGAGCAGGCCGTCGCGGTTGAAGTCGCCCGCTGCGACACCCATGCCGGCCTGTGGCTTGCCGTCCGGCGAGTACGCGACGCCGGCCTCGATCGCCTGATCCTTGAACGTTCCGTCGTGGTTGTTGACGTAAAACGTGGCGGCGGTGGAATCGTTCGCGACATAAATATCGGGCCAGCCGTCGTTGTCGAAGTCGGCAACCGTCACGCTGAGGCCATAGGTGCCGATCGTCTCTTCCATGCCGGATTTTTTGGAAACATCGGTGAAGGTGCCGTCGCCGTTGTTGCGGTACAGGATATTCTTGCCGCCGTCGAGGCCCGGCGGGCCGCACGCTACCTGCAGGCCTTTATACGAGCAGCCCGCGGCTTCCGGCAGGGGTGCGGTCTTCAGATCGAAGTCGATGTAGTTGGCGACAAACAAGTCCAGGTGGCCGTCACGGTCGTAGTCCAGGAAAGCGCAGCCTGAGTTCCAGCGCACGCGGGACTGCGTCAGCCCTGCCTTGGCCGTGACATCGGTGAAGGTGCCGTCCCCGTGGTTTTTATAAAGAATATTCTGGCCGTAGTAACTGACGAATAAGTCATCCAGGCCGTCGTTGTCGTAGTCGCCGACGCAGCAGCCCTGGCCCCAACCGGTGCGGGTCATGCCGGTTTTCGCGGTGACGTCGGTAAACGTGCCGTCGCGGTTGTTTTTCCATAAACGGCTGATGGGTTCGTCGCCTTTAGGGAAACCCTCAAGCCGGGTGCCGTTCACAAGAAAAATATCGACCCAATCGTCGTGGTCGAAGTCGTAAAAGGCGACACCGCAGCCCGTAGTTTCGAGCAGATAACGATTTTTATGCTCGCCGCCATACATGGTTTTAGCGTGGAGGCCCGCTTGTTTGGCCACGTCCAAAAACTGGAAATCGAGCGGCGTGCCGGTGACCGGCGACGGCAGGGACCTGGGCGCGGGGCGGGCCTGCGTGTTAAATGCAGGCTGCGCGCCTACCGACTGCTGGGCATGCGCGGGAAGGGCGAGCGCTAGGACATCCTCAAATCCCAGCACCAAGGCTGTGCGCGAAAGCGACTGGAGAAAGCCTCGCCTGGAACGATTCACCGGAAAACCTTCCTTTGCGCCCGAGTATAGGAAAGGGCGGGTACGCCGGGCAATCCCCGCTCAGGATTTGGCGGCGGGTTTGGGGACCTTGGGCGCTTTCGCTTTTTCCGTGCGGAGCCACGCAACGAGCTGATCGATCTGGTCGCCGGTGAGGATGTCGCCGAAAGGGGGCATTCCCTTGCCGCCGTTGTGGATTTGCGTGGTGATCTCAGCGGGCTTCAGCTGGCGCCCGACGCCCTGGAGGTTGGGGCCGAGATCGGTGCCCTGCAGCTTGTCTCCGTGGCAGTGCGTGCAGCCTGAGCTCTGAAAAAGCTGCGCGCCGGCTTGCTCTTTCGGCGTGGCGGCTTGGGCGACGAAGGAAGTCGCTGCGAAAAGAACGAGAACGGGAAAAAGAGATTTCATAAGGAGTGTTGTCAATTCTACAAAGCGGGAGGTTGGGCGCGTACCGGCGGTTAACAAACTTCACCTGGCTTCCACCGGCAAGAAGAGGTCATGCTGAACGCAGTGGAAGCGCTTGCGCCAATGGATCTGTTTTCTGCTAGCGACGCAGAGAAAAGCAGATCCTTCGTCGCTCCGCTCCTCTGGATGACCCCACTTTCGTAAGCGCGCTGGAGATTTCACATACGCTCTCAGGATGACCCAACGTTCTTGCAGTTCAAAAATTCCAAACCTCTAAACGCTGTGTCCTACTGCATGGTGGCGCTGAAGCTGGTGGGCTCACCAGAGGGGTCGGCCTGCGCCGCGCCGGGGTGGTCCAGGTCATGAAGGTGCCACGGCACGCTCTCGTTGGCGACCTCATGGTGCGAGCGCAGGTACTGAAGCGCATACACACCGGCCGTGGGGTCGTCTTTTTGATCGGCAAAGTATGCAGCCTGCTCGGCGGCTTTTGCTTTGTCGCCGGTGCGACGGTACAGAATGGCTAGATTGTAGTGAGCTGCCAGATCGTCGGGGTCGATCGACTG
>CAXTKZ010000004.1:4013-25500 GCA_964244985.1 uncultured Acidobacteriaceae bacterium | reverse complement strand
GGTACAGAATGGCTAGATTGTAGTGAGCTGCCAGATCGTCGGGGTCGATCGACTGAACAGTTTCATACTCCGTTCGGGCGTCTGGGTAGCGGTGCAGCTGGTAGTAGGAGAAGCCCAGCTCCCGGTGAGCGTCGCGGGAACGGGGGAACAGCTCGGCCACCTTTTGAAGGTCGGCGATGGATTGGTCCACTTCACCCTCGTTGCGCTCGACCAGTGCGCGGTAGTACATGGCCCGGGCCTGTGGGGTCGCGTCCTTCGCCAGTGAAAGTGCTTTATCGAGTAAGGGCCGAGCGTCCTCGTACTTTTCCCACTGGATGTCGGCGATAGCGATATTGGTATACGCGTCCGGATAGTCGGGACGAAGCTTCGCGACATGCTCAAAGGCAGCGACGGAGGCGGCGTACTGTTGCGCATCCAGCAGGGCGATGCCGTAGTTATTCCAGCGCATCCACGGCTTGATGTCAGCCGGCGTCGGCGGCACGGGTTTATTTTCGCCGGCATACAACGTCCGCGTCGTTGAAACC
Organism: uncultured Acidobacteriaceae bacterium; assembly: GCA_964244985.1. Classification (GTDB taxonomy): domain Bacteria; phylum Acidobacteriota; class Terriglobia; order Terriglobales; family Acidobacteriaceae; genus EB88. Next base: position 24,976 of record CAXTKZ010000004.1, on the reverse strand, counting down.
ATGTCGACAATAAGCTGGTCGTAGTGCTTGCCTGCCTTCTCGTTCATGGCGAAGTCCATGAAGTGCGGGGCAAAGCGACGGTACTTGACGGTTGCGGTCACGCTGACGCCGCCCGTCATCTCCTTCGGCAGCGTAAAGCCATAGCGGATCAGCTGCGAGCGGCCCGATTGAATGGTGTTGTTATAAGCAACGATGCGGTTGTTCCACACCTCGTGATGGGCGTTGAGAGTGCCTTCCTTATTGATCAGGCGGTTGGTAAAGGAATGGGCGGAAGGATCTACGTTGTCGTCTGGCTGAACTGCGCCGGACTCAAAGAGGGTTTTCCCTGTAGTGTCCTTGACCGTGAAATCGACCCAAGACTCGTACATATCGCGCTGTTCGGGGACGTGCGAATGAGCAGCACCTTTATTCTGAATCACCACCGAGAGCGTGACGTACTGGCCGGGAGTGAGCGTGTAGCTCGACGTCCCGAGCGGAGCGACGAGGTTCGCGGGCGTAGGAACCTCAGGCTGCGGGGACACCTGGGCGGGCCGGCTTTCCAAACCGAAGATATCCACGTTGAACACGCCGTTCTGCAGAAACTTCACCACTGCTTCGGCTTGGTCTGGATACTTATAATATTGCGGCACGATGGTGTTTGCGCCCAGCCAGCGATGGGAAGCGAGCGTGCCATTCTTTGCGCCGTAGTCGATGCCCTTCACCGCCTCTCGGCCCATGTGGCAGGTCTGGCAGGTGGACACCGAATCTTTGACGTAGAACGGCAGCGGCGACTGCTTGGCGAACGAGGAGTTTTGCCACTCGTCGTGGAGCGAGATGGCACGCTGCCATTTATAGCCGTTCAACGACTGCGGCAGCGCGGCTTTGTGACAGCTCGCGCAGAACTCCGAGGAGCGATAGAAGGGCTTCATCACGGCTGCGGAGTGACGGTCGAGGTGAGCGAGTATTTCGGCATCGGAAACCTGGCGGGTGATGGGTGCGCCGGCCTCATCGAGCAGCACAGCGGGCACCGCCATGGTGTAGGAGCCGGTGCCGCGGGTATCCACCTTCTGGATGGAATGGCAGACCATGCAAGTCACGCCGTCCTGATCATAGGGACGCTTGATGGGTTTGCCGTCGGTCAACGCGCCGGCGACGGTGGCCAGAGGATCGTGGCAGCCCTCGCAGTGGCGGGTAAAAGCAACGCCCTTTTCCGCGGTGAGCAGGTTGACATTCTTCAGGTACCACGGCGCGCGGTTTGCGTTGGAGTGGGCCGACTCGCGCCATTGTGTATGAGCTTCCTGATGGCAGTGCCCGCAATAGGCGGCAGAAGGCACGGAAGCAGGATCGATGAACTCGCCGGTGTCGGTGGCAGCGTTCGACGGCCAGAACGGATGCTCTTTGCCATATAGATAATTGTAGGTAGCCGCGATGCGGTTGGAATAGTCGCGGCGCTTCGCCGCGGCCACTTCGCTTGCCGGCTCGGCGCGCACAACGGTCGGCTTGCCGCCCCACCCGGTCCACCCTCCTGAAACCGCAAGAAGGCTGGCCAGCGCAAGCACAAAGAGCATCGCCGCGCGGGATGCGGTCAGGACCGGTTTGGTTGGGCGAGTAGGCATTTGCGGAAGCAACGGCCAATCGTAGCCGATTGTGAGCGCGGATGTCACCCCTTCCGAGGCTCCTTACTTCAGGAAAGTTTCACCGAGTTCCCAAATGGAACTCGCGTTGCCTCATGGAACCCTCTCGGGCGGCTATTCTGGTGCGATGCGTCCATTCTTTTTCCTGCTCTTTCTCGCATTTACCTCCACGATGCGCGCCGAGGTACGGTTGCCGCATCTGTTCAGCGATCATGCCGTGCTGCAACGCGAACAGCCCCTCAAAGTGTGGGGTTGGGCCGAGCCGGGCGAGCAGGTACAGATTACTTTCCGCAAGCAGGCGGCAGCTGTGACGGCGGATGCGCTGGGCCATTGGAGCGTGGCGCTGCGGCCGGAGCCGGCGGGCGGCCCGGACACGCTGACCGTGCGCGGTACGAACACGCTGACGCTGCACGATGTGCTAGTGGGCGATGTTTGGTTCGCGTCCGGGCAGTCGAACATGGAACTGCCTTTGCGCGGGTTCCCCGGCTCCGCCGTGCTGAAAAACGGCGCGGCGGAGATTGCAGCCGCCAATCAACCGCACCTGCGGCTGCTGCGCTTTCCCCATGTAAGCTCGCCCTACGAGCAGCAGGATATCGATGCTGCCTGGACCCTATGCACCCCGGAAACGGCAACTGAATTTTCAGCCGTGGCGTACTTTTTCGGGCGCGCCCTCCAGCACGACCAGCATGTGCCGATCGGGCTCATCGACGCAACCTGGGGCGGCACTCCGGCCTCCTCATGGGTAAGCCTCCAGGGGTTGAGCGCCGATGCCGGGCTGATGCCGGTGTTTGCCGCGCATGTACCCATTGTGGAGCAGCAGGCGGAGATGGCTGCACGCACCGTCGCGGAGAAGCGGGAAGACGATGCGGCTCGGGCTGGGGGGCAAGCGCCGCCGAAGCACCCCTGGCACCCGGACCCGGCTTCGTGGGATCCGACGGGGCTGTTCAACGGAATGATCGCGCCCGCGCTCGGCTATCCCATCAAGGGCGTGCTTTGGTATCAAGGGGAAACGGACTCAAGCACGGAGCGCGCGCCACTATATGCGCGGCTCTTTCCCACGCTCATCAGCGATTGGCGGGCGCGGTGGGGCGTGGGCGACTTCCCGTTCATCTTCGCGCAGATTTCGAGCTTCACCTCAACCCCGGGGGAGCATTGGGGCGTGATCCGCGATGCGCAGCGGCGGAGCCTGAAGCTTACAGAGACGGCCATGGCGGTGACCCTCGATGTGGGTGAGGTGGACAATGTGCATCCCGCGGACAAGCAAACCGTGGGCGCGCGGCTGGCGTTGGGGGCACGTTCCGTCGCGTATGGGGAGAAAGTGGAGTGGAGCGGGCCGTTGTTTCAGCAAGTTGTCGAGGACGGCGACACGCTGCGGGTGTACTTTACGCATGGGGAAGGGCTGACCGCGAAAAGCGGGCCGCTGCACGGCTTTGAGGCTGCGGGCGAGGACGGGATTTTCAAGCCCGCCGAGGCTCGCATCGAGGTGGGAACCGTGGTGGTGCGCGCGGCTGGGCTTACGCGGCCTCGGGCAGTGCGGTACGCATGGGCAAATTCCTCCTTGGAGGCGAACTTGTATAACAGCGCGGGGCTGCCTGCGTCGACGTTCACCTCGGAGCGGCAGCCAAGCCTCAACCGCTAGGGCTACCATGGCTGCTATGCAAAATTTCGGCCGCCGTTTTCTCCTTACCGCCGGGGCTGCCCTTGTCTCCGCCCTGCCCGCGCCCGCGCAGGCCCCGCTCAGGGTTGCTATTGTGGGGCTCACGCACGGGCACGTGCTGGGCTGGTTCAACCAACTGCCGGAGCACCCCGATATCCAGCTGGTCGGCGTGTCGGAACCGGACGCGGCGCTGCGGCAGCGGTACGCGGAAAAATTCCATCTCGCGCCGTCGCTGTTTTTCCCTTCCGAGGCGGAAATGCTGGCCCACACCAGCCCGCAGGCGGTGCTCGTCTACACCTCCATCGTGAAGCATCGCGAAGCGATTGAGGAAGCCGCAAAAAAGGGCATCGGCGCAATGGTGGAAAAGCCGCTCGCCACTACCTATGCCGACGCGCTTGCGATTCAGCAGGTTTCAAAGCAGTACAACGTGCCCGTGCTGGTGAACTACGAGACGACCTGGTATGCGTCCAACACTGCCGCGGCGAAGCTCCTGTGGAGCGGACAGATTGGCGATCTGCGCAAGTTGGTGGTGCACGACGGCCACAACGGACCCAAGGAGATTGGGGTAGGGCCGGAGTTCCTTGGCTGGCTTACCGATCCGGTGGAGAACGGTGCCGGCGCGTTGTTCGATTTCGGCTGCTACGGGGTGGACCTGGCGACGTGGCTGATGCACGGTGAAACGCCGCTGACCGTAACTGCTGTGACTCAGCAGATCAAGCCGGATGTGTACCCCAAGGTCGACGATGAAGGCACGATCATTCTGACCTACCCGCATGCGCAGGCCATTATTCAGGGCTCGTGGAACTGGCCTTTCCAGCGCAAGGACATGGAGGTGTACGGAGCCAAGGGATATGTGGATACGATCGCGCTGAAAGGTTTGCGCATCCGCCTGCCCGGGCAGGAAGACGAGCACACCGAGACCGCGCCGCCGCTGACCCCGCCAAACGACACGCCGCTGCATTACTTATCCGCCGTGCTGCGCGGCGAGGTGAAGCCGGTCGGCGACCTGAACTCGCTCGATACGAACATGATTGTCATGCGCATTCTGGACGCGGCGCGGGAGTCGGCGAAGACCGGGAAAACGGTGAAGCTGCAAGGCAAGTGACAACTTACCGACCACGGCGGAGCCTGCCACTTGGAGGCTCCGCGCTACACTGTAGGTCGGAACCGTTGGAGGAGCACCATGCACGACGGACTACAGTATGCAACACTGGTGATCCTGCTTTTCGGCATCCTGCTCAACCGCTATGACGTGGCCGCTCTCCGCAAGGAAATGCGGGACGACATGGCCGCCCTTCGTAAAGAAATGCGGGAGGACATGGCCGCCCTCCGCGCTGACGTGCATCGCAGTACAACCATGCTGACCGAGCTCTTGTTCCAGCATGCGGAGCGTCTGACCAAGCTCGAAAATCAACCCAAATAAACCCACGCCTCACCCGCGAGGCGTGGGTTTATTCAAGCAGCTCAGAAGGAAAACCGCCCCTGTACCTCGATCGTGCGGGACCCTAACGCATTCAGGCTTTGGCCGAAGCTGGGATTGCTGATCGTTTGGCCGTTCATCCCGGTCGAGCTGATTGAATCGTCAATACCGCCGCCATTGCTCCTGCCGGTTCCGGCCAAATTGAGCCGGTTATAGATGTTATAAGCATTGGCGCGAATCTCAAGCTGGCTCGACTCACCCAAAACCCTGGTCTTCGGAAAGCCGAATGCTTTGCTCAGGGTCATGTCGGCATCGATGTAATTCGGCCCGTTCAGTGTGTTGCGCGCCACACCGGGGAGCTGCGGCAGGGTGCCCGGTGTCGGGAAGTTAGGCCCCGGCGTGACTGTCGGGACGGTGAAGTAAGAAAGCGAACCGCGCTGGAAATTACGGTTCACCGGTGCCGTGGGGTTTCCCGCTCCTGACAGAAACGCAGCGTTGCTGGTATCGTGGCCCGCGCCGCCCAGGTACGCCGCCGGGCGCAGCACGCTGTAGCCGGAGCCGTTGTAATACACGCCGCCCCCGGTGTCGGTGTACACGGGCGTCCATGGGAAGCCCGTGTGGATGTTCAGGATGCCGGAGACAGACCAGCCACCAACTGTTTTCTCAAGCAGGTTGTGGCTGCCTCGGAAGAATACCGGCTGCCAGATGCCGAACACTTTGAAGGCGTTCTGTACGTTGTAATCGGAGCGCCCGTAAGCAAGCCGGTTGTTATAAGGATATGGGTCCTCATAATACGGCTGTGAGCCCTGGTCCATGCTCTTGGCCCAGGTGTACTGCACCTCCGACTGGAACTGCTGCGCGAAGCTATGACGCAGCGTGGTAATCAGCGCGTTGTAGTTCGCATTGTTGTCGTTGCCGTAGAAGCTGATCTGCCGCAGGGTGGGATTGAACGGAATACCCGCCGCAAGCGCCGTGACATTCTCGTTATATTGCCGGATCAGGTGGCGCGTCGTGCTGCCCTGGTATCCGATGGTCGCGACCCAATGCTGCGCAACCTGATACTCCGTATCGAGCGAGTAATGGTAGCTGTAGTTGGTCGGGAGCTGGCTCGGGAAAGCAGTTACATTCACCTGGCCGGTAAGGGGTAGATTATTCGGGCCGAATGGGGTAATCGCGGCAGGATTGTTGGGGAAGCCATAGAACGCGGTCGGGCTGGACGACGTGTTGTATTGAATATTCGGATCGATGGACGTTGCGGTGGAGTTGCCGAACGAAGCATTGGTGATCAGCGGCGGGTTGTTCGCGCCATTGCCTTGAATCGCAATCTCCTCCTGATTAAAAGACAGCCCATAGCCACCGCGAAACACCAGGTTGCCGCCCTGTGCCTGCGGCGACCAGGCAAAGCCGAGCTGCGGGCCGAAGTTCAGCACCTGCGGGTCATACAGGTTGCCGCCCACCCGGACCGATGCCCCAGTCAGCGCAGCCGCGCCCGCGCCTTGCCGGAACACACCCAGGTTGCTCTGCTTGGACGAGATAGGTCCGAAGTAGCTCCAGCGCACCCCGAGATTGAGCGTGAGGTTGGGCTTGACCTTCCAGTCGTCCTGCACAAACAGGCCATACAGGTCGGAGCGGATATCCTGCCGGTTGACCGAAACCGCGCCGGTCAAGGGACTGAAGGTGCCGGTCTCTTGATACGGCGCGTCGTTGAGGAAATCCCACAAGTTGCGGAAGTTGAACTGGGGACGCGCCGAATAGGTTGGATTGTTGAGATAGTAAAGCCGGGTCACATCGCCGCCGAACCGGATCTGCTGCCGCGCCAGCACCTTGGTGGCGGTATCGGAGTAGCCGAAGGTGTGCTGGTTCAGGTTTGACGGGCCCGGAGGTCCGAAGCCGTTTGCATCGATCGACGTGACGTTCGCGCTGCCCGCTTCCGTGCCAAGCTGGTCGATTGCGGCCGTCGGCAGGCCGAAGGGAGCTTGAGGGTTGCTCGCGATCTCGTTCCAGCGGAAACCGGCAAGATTGGCGCGGGCTTCATTCACCAACGACGGCGAAAACGTGTGGTCCCAAATCGCGGTATAGGCATCATTCACTTGCGAGTGGTTCCAGAAGTTAGCCGGGCGCACCGGGCCGTTGTAGAAGGTTTGCGCCTGCGGCACCCAGTAGATGGTGAAGGTGAACAGGTCGTTGTGGGTCGCGTTGAAGTCGAGCCGGCCGTTGTATTGGTCCTGCACATTATTGGTGGGGCTGCTTGTGTTGAGAAACGCAATAGTGGGGGCGGTGCCGAGTCCGTTGCCCACGCCGGGATTGGTCTGGCTCACCCACGTGGGATCGAGCGTGCCGCGGGCGGCGTTGGTGCGCGGCGTGCCCAGGTTGAGCCCGCCCGCCACCGTGCGGCAATTGACATTTTCGACCAGGCCGATGGTGCCGCAGGTAGTGGACAGCACATTGGTATAGCTGGGCCCCTCACCGGGGAAGCCCAGAAACTGCGAACTGATGGTGCCGGGGGCCGCCTGCGCCGCGAAGCCGGGAGCCTCGTAATATCCCTGGGTAAAGACATTCGTGCCGTTGCGCAAACCCTCGTATGCGAAGAAAGCAAAGATATGGTCTTTCCAGATTGGGCCGCCCAGTGTGCCGCCGAACTGATTGAATCGGCTTTCATTGCGGTTGACGCCGCGCTCGCGGGCCGTGGTGCCGGGGCCGAAAGAGGCGGAGCTGTTGAAGCGCTGGAAGGCGTTCAGGCCGGGCCGGTCGAGCTTGATGAATGCGCTTCCGTGTACCTGGTTGGTGCCGTTCTTGGTCACGACTTGTATCTGCGCGCTGGCGAACCGTCCGTTGGAGGCATCGTAGCCGTTCGAAACGATGTGGACGTCCTTCACGGAGTCCTCGCTCGGCGTAATAACAGACGCCCCGCCCCACACCGCGCTGACGGTGCTGATGCCATTGATCGAAATGCCGTTGTTCTGGTTTTGACCGCCATTTGCGCTGATCTGCGGGGCGTTCTCTGTCGAAAAGACGCCCGCTGTCGCACTCGATCCCTGGCGATTGGAGCTGGGAAGCGAGGCAGACCCGCCGCCGCCTTGCTGCGCGGCGTCGCCGAAGGTGCCGGGGGCAAGCTGCGCCAGCTGAAACACGTCGCGTCCAAAGGAGGGCAGGTGCTGGATCTGGTTTGCCGTGATCGTACCGGAAACAGACGCGGTTTCCGTATCGAGCGCGGTAGCTTCACTGGCATTGACGGTCACATTCTCAGATGCCGCACCGGGCTTGAGCTGGACATTGACAGCGTTGGCCTGCTCGGGGGTAATCGTGATGTTATCGAGCTCTTTACGCGTGAAGCCGTTTGCCGTCACCACAAGCGTGTAGCGCGAGGGCGGCAGTTGGTTAAAGGTGTACACACCGGCCGCCGAGCTTTGCCGCGTCACTGCTTGATTGGTCTCGGTATTGGTGAGGGTCGCGGTCGCATTCGGCACAATGGCGCCGGACGGATCGGTTACCGTGCCCTGGATGGAGGCATTGAACTGCGCGTACGCGGCGGGTGCGCCCGCGGCGACAAGGACGACGGCTACCGAGAACCCGCCTCTTCGTTTGTTCTTGCTGTGCATACCGACTTCCCTTCCGAGTTCTATTCCCGCGGCTCTTGTGTGCGGCCGCATTGTGCAGCTGCCCGCGAACAGCTTCAGGTGGGGGCGGCTGCTGAAAGATAAAGCCCGCTGATGATAACTCCCCGGCCCCGTTCCCACGCAAGAGGGGAGCTTTTGCGCGGTACGGGGCAGAGATTGAGCGAGCACACCGCCGACGGTTTTGTCTTCGGTGAGAACAGTTACGTGACTTTGGAGATGCGAACTGCCCGCATATTGAAGTACTTAGAGAGGAATGCCTGATTTCGAGCCGTATTTCCTACGCCCGACTGAAATAAATTCGCGAGAATAACTTGATTTCCTGTTTTTCCTTTCCCTCCTTTGTGCTTATTGGCGTAAGCTAAGGCACATGGCAAACAAGGAAGTGATCGCGGCAATCGACAAGGAAATATCCCGCCTGCAACAGGCAAAAGATATTTTGGCGGGTGAAGAAGACAGCGCAGTAAAACCTCGCGGGGTTGGCCGACCGCCGGCAACCGCGAAAAAGCGTGTAGGTCGGCCTGCCGGCACCAAGCGGGTACTAAGCCCGGAAGCACGCAAGCGCATCGCGGAAGCGCAGAAAAAGCGCTGGGCAGCGCAGAAGGCGCAGTAAGTCAACGAGTCTTCGATAGAAGTTGGTGACCGGCGCTTACCCCAGCCTGAGCGGGAGCGCCGGTCCCCCTAAGCTGCTTTAGCTGCCGGCGGAGTGGAACCAACGCCGTGACAGCATCTCCGGAGTAAGAGACTCCTGCGGCTTGATGCTCTCTGTCTCCCGGCTTGCTTCTTTGGAGCGCACAGCGGCTGCGGATACATATACAGGGCCGGAGGCCGTGGGCCTGCTGAGTGCGGTGGCTTCCCTGCCGCGGCTGGGCGCGGTGCGTCTCTCGCGGCGCTGTTTCGGCGCAATCAAGCGCGGCTCCGGAATAACTCGCGCCACCACTTCAGCCACAGGGGTATCGGTTTCCTGCTCAAGGGCTTGGAGCAGGTCGGCTTTTCCCTTTCGAGATGTATGAAATTCATCGGGAGAGAATAGAAGCGCGCGTACGGAGTGGAGTCGGTCCAGTTCCGTATCTATCAGGGCAATCACTTCGGGATACGACATGGAGTTCTTGGTTCTACCTTTTCTCCCCTTGGACTGGGGTTGAACGTGCAGCAGTGATTGACAGTTAAGCGCCGAGATGACCCAGCCAAATGCCGATGGCATAGGTGACAGCACCTTCCAGTGCGCCCACCAGAGTCATTTCAACACCGCTCGCCCACCAGGAACGAATGGTGATGAGCGACTTGGAAGCACCGACGACAAAATGCGCGACGAGCGAAACAACAGCGGCGACCACAACCGCGGCTACTCCCGTTAGGAAGAAAAACGGGATGATAGGAATAAACGCCCCCACTGCTGTTGAAAGAGCGCCGGAAACGGCAGAAACCCAGGGCTTACTCAAACCTCCCTCAGTGGTGTCGAGCCGTTCGCGGGCAAGAGCTTCCACTAATCTCTTTTTGTCTTTCGCGATGTGATCGACAAAGCGGTCGGCGTCTTCGGCGCTGAGACCTCGCACCTGATAGGTGAGCGACAAGAGCTCGCGCGCTTCTTCCTCATTTACAGTGACAGCTTCTTCTTCACGGGCGTACTCGGCTTGATAGATTTCGCGTTCGCTTTTCGCGGCCAGATAGGCACCGGAGCCCATGGAAAGCGCGCTGGCGATCATGCCCGCCAGCCCCGCGATTAGAACGAAACGGCTGTTTCCGGTAGTTGCCCCGGACACACCGGAAACAATGCCGAAGATTGAACCCAGGCCGTCATTGACTCCATAGATCGCATCGCCCACCCAGGAAGCGGCACGGGGCCGATTGCCTTCACGCGCTTTGATCAGCTCATCGAGCGCGGTTTGCGGATCGTCCGGCTTTTGCCGGCGCACAGGCCGGTTGCGGATGAGGCTGCCCAGGGTTTGGTAGTGCCCCTGCTCATCAGCAATCACTTCCTGAAGAATGGCTATGGACTCTCCATCACCCAGCTCCTGCAATTGTTTGCCGTAGCGGGCGACATCCCGACTTTCATCGAGTTCGAGCCGGCGCAGGGCCAGCCCGTCTCCGCCCATGCGGATTGAAAGCGAGTTAGCTTCTCCTTCGCGTGAACCTTTGTACACGGGCGAAACGCCGCTTAAAGCCAGGATGCGGGCAGCCCACAAATCGGCATGGCGCTTTTCAGCCTGCGCCAGTTCACGGAGCGCGCCGCGACGTGCCGGGTCGGTTTCCCGCTCCGCCAGGGTCGAGTAGGTATAAAAACCGCTCGTCTCAATTTGCCAGTTACCGGTAAGCGCTTCAAGCAGGCGGCGCTTTTGTCCGTTTTCGTTCATGCACAATTTCCAAAGCAGGGGTGACGGATGCGCGGTAATTCGCAACATATCACATTGAAGAGTAAATCGAATCTTGAGCAAAACTGGTCGACGCGCATCCAGTAAAGCCGTACAGACGCCCTTGTCTGTACTAATGGCATCATAGCCGATTTTTTTATCGCGAGCGGATCGGCGGCGCTTGCAGGAGAGCCACTTTACGCTCCGGCGAAAGAAAGCTTCCTTCAATGGAGTTGGCGGCGAGCTCGCGCAGATGCTCGCGACTGAAGTCGAAGCCGCGAGCGGCCAGGCGGTATTCACCGATAAGGTCGCTTCCAAAGAGTGCGGGATCGTCAGAGTTGAGCGTGATCATCAGCCCCGCATCGAAATACGAGCGGACAGGATGCTCGGCAAGCGAAGGGCACGAAGCTGTGCGGAGATTGGACGTGATACAGATTTCAACCGGAATCTGCCGCTCCGCCAATACGGCGATCAACTCCGGATCGTCGATAGCGGAAAGTACGTGGCCGATGCGCTCCGCACCGATATTGAGCGCGCCCCAAATGCCGCCGGGACCGACGGTTTCACCGGCGTGCGCTGTTAAATGCAGACCGGCATCGCGGGCTTCGGCGTATAGCTCGCGAAAAGGCTCCGCGCCGGTCCGGCGTTCATCGCCCCCGATACCGATCCCAACGATGCTGGGGTGCTCATGGCGCATCTCAGCGGCTTTGCGGAAAACCCGGGCCGCTTCCTCAGGCCCAAAATGCCGGACTGCGTCGAAGATCCAAAAGCAGGTGATACCCCAACGCTGCTCGGCGGCAATGCGGGCCCGTTCCATGCCGGCGAAAAGCGGTTCGAACTTGGTTCTGCGCCAGTAATACACCACGCCTACCGAGACGTACACCTCAGCATGCACGACCCCCTGCTGCGTAAGCCGTTCGAGCATGCGCAGAGTGGCCAGTTCATAATCGTCCGCGGTTTGGAGCAGCTGGGTGACGGCCTTGAACGCAAGCAGGAACCCGGAAAAGTCGGTGTATTCGTACAAAGCACGGGCCGCTTCGAGAGTCAGCGGCGTGCCATGGCCGGCGCTCAGCTCGACCAGTGTTTCAGGGGTTACCGTGCCTTCGAGATGAAGGTGCAGCTCAGCTTTCGGTAGGCGGCGGATAAAAGAAGAAAGGTCGGAAGACATAGTGCGGCTCAGCCAAGCATACTAGCTCGCTCCCGCCGATGCGCGATCAGGCGCTGCGCTTCTCCTCCCGGCCTGCCTGGAGCCCTTCCTGGTGGTATTTCCATTGCTTGAGTTCCTGGACATCCTTGTATGTATCGAAGGCGCTCTCCAGACGGCTGAATCGCCGGTCTACAAGATCCTTGAACTCAGCAAAATCCTGTTTGAAAGCTCTATCGCGTTCGTCGATGCGGTCGAATCTCAGATTCATTTCCGCGCGAAAGGTTTTAAACTGTTCAGCTATCTCCAAGCGCAGAGTTTTGGATTGCTCCACCATCTGTTCGCGAAAAGTTTTGGTTTGCTCCGCCATTTCTTCGCGTAGAGCCTTCGTTTGCTCCGCCACGCTTTTCTCGAGCCGGTCCATGCGCTCATGCAGGGCGTCCTGCCCGGCTTTCAACGCCCGCATATCGGGCGTGACGACATCCTGCAGCAGCGCACGCAGATCATTCAATAGCGACTTCCCTGTTGCAAATGCCAAAGCTATCGCTCCTCGCGTCTGAACTCAGTATGCTCCCCACTGGGGAGCGTGACAACGGTTTTACCTTCCGGTCTCAGCCTTTCGGCTGTTCGCTCAATCCCGCCCGAAACGCATTCGCCTGCTCGAAGATCTCCCGGAGCGCGGGGCCGCGCAAGTTCTCCCGCAGGTGTGCCAACTCCTGCTCCAGGCGCAGCAAGGCCGCGGCGATCGCAGGCTCGTTGGTCATCGCAATATCGCGCCACATGGAGTATGGGCTTGCACCCAAACGGGTCATCTCTTTCAGCGCGCGGCCGCCGATGCCGTGCAGCGCACCATCCCCCTTGCCTGCTCCTTCCCCTTGGAGCATAGCGGCGAAAGCCGATGCCATAAACTGCGGCAGGTGGCTCGCGGTAGCGCAGATGCGATCGTGGTCTTCGGCTGAAAGCGTGTGCACGCGTGCGCCCATCCGGTCGACCCAGCTCAGCCATTCCGCCGCATACGGATGCTCGGAGAGCACAGTTCCATTTCCCAGGCCGGTGAACAGCCAGGTTGAGCCCCGAAACAACTCCGCATCGGCATGGGCCGCACCGGAAACCTCTTTGCCCGCCATGGGATGACCCGGCAGCCATGCGGCTTGCTTCTCTCCGTTGTAAAGTGCACCGACGCGTTCGAAAAGAAACCCCTTCACGCTGCCCACATCCGTAACGAGCTGCGACGGAGACAATACCGGGGCAAGCTGCTCCAGCCAATCGGCGATGGCAAGCACGGGACCTGCCAGAACAATCACATCGGCGGCCAGCGCGCACACAAATGGGTCTTCATCGGCATCCCCCGCAATTGAAGGATCCACCGCACCCCGAGCGCGTGCCTCTTCAAGCGCCGCCCGGTCCGAATCCCACCCTAAGATCGTTCCTTCGAAACCCGCGGAGCGCAGTGCCAAGCCGATCGAAGCCCCGATCAACCCCGTCCCGAAAATAGCGATGCGGCGGATCTGCCCGCCCAAATGCTCAACCACCCGCTTGTTCAACTCCGTCTGCATCTCAAGCTCCTTCCGCGCGCGAGAAGCCTATCCGGCCAGCCTCCGCCCCAGCGCGGGCGCGATGGCCCGCAGTTCTGTCATCAACCGCTCCAGCTGCTCCGGAAACAGCGTTTGCGCTGCATCCGAAACAGCCTTGTCCGGGTTGGGGTGGACCTCCACGATCAACCCATCCGCACCCGCCGCCACCGCCGCGCGGGCCATTGCCGGCACCAGGTCGCGCCGGCCGCAGCCGTGCGAAGGGTCGCCCACAATCGGCAAATGCGACAGCTTCTTCACCACGGGGATCGCTGAAATGTCCATGGTATTGCGCGTGTACGTTTCAAACGTTTTAATGCCCCGCTCGCACAGCATTACGTCATAGTTGCCGCCCGCCAAAAGATATTCACTCGACAGCAAAAGCTCTTCCACCGTCGCTGCCGGTCCGCGCTTCAGCAAAACCGGCTTCCGTACCTGCCCCAGCTCGCGCAGCAGATTGAAGTTCTGCATATTGCGTGCACCTATTTGATAGCAGTCGACGTAGGGAAGCATGGGCTCAATCTGCGCAATCTCCATAACTTCGGTAATGACGAGCAGTCCTGTTGCGTCCCCTACCTCCCGCAGCAGCTTCAACCCGTCCAGCCCCATGCCCTGAAATGAATAAGGAGAGGAGCGGGGTTTGTACGCGCCGCCTCGAAGAAACTGCCCGCCCGCGGCCTTGACGATCGCAGCAGAAGCGAAAATCTGGTCGCGGCTTTCGACCGCGCACGGGCCGGCCATCACGATGATTTCTTCCCCACCTACCGTCACTCCATTGGGAAAGCGAATCACCGTACCTTCCGGGCGGAAAGAGCGCCCCGCCAGCTTGTAGGGCGAAGAAATGCGGTATGCTTCGGCGACCCCGTCCAACACCCCGTACTCGGCCACATCGAAAGAGTCGGGCCGGCCCACCCCGGCGAGGATGGTTTGGGTCACGCCGGTAGTGCGATGTACTTTGAAGCCGTCTCCGACCAACCGCTCCATCACGCTTTCAATCTGTGCTCGTGTTGCATTTTCCTGCATGGCAACAATCATTTGTTCTCCTTCGGGGCGGCCTGGGCGCGCTCCGACGCAAGCTCATCGGCTTGCAGCGCCCGCATCACGTCGATCAGGCGCTCGTAGATATGAGTCAGTTCAATATCCGGCAGCGGACCCTTGTTGGCGGCACGCACGTTCGCAAAGATCACGGCTTCACGCGCGGGCTCATACACGGGCAGGGTGCTGGACTTTTTCAAGCGGCCGATCGCCTGTGCGGCGCGGGCGCGCTCGGAAAGCAGCTCCACGATCTGGCGGTCCAGTTCATCGATCTTGAGACGCCATTGGGCAATATCCATGGGATAAGTTCCTTGGGAGCGGGAGTGGGATGTAGGGAGAACGTTAAGAAAGGACCGGCGCGGGGCGCAAGCCCCCGATAAATCGCGCAACGGCTTCCGCGGCGATCTCGCGGCTGCTTGCCTCAATCAAGGAAACAAGCGCCGAGCCGACAACGGCGGCATCGGCAAACCGGCCCACTTCAGCTATATGTTCCGGGCGGGAGATACCGAAGCCGACCGCAATGGGCAGGGTGGTAAACCGGCGCAGGCGCGCAACCAACTGCTCGGCGTCGGAGGCCATGGCATCGCGTGCACCGGTAATGCCCACGCGCGAAATTGCATACACAAAACCGCGCGAAGCCGCGCCGATGCGCTTGAGACGGGCGTCGGGGCTGGTGGGGGCGGCCAAAAAGATCGGCGCGAGACCGTACTGCTCGGTGAGCCGAAGATACTCGTCTGCTTCTTCAACGATCATGTCGGTCAGCAGGACCCCATCGACGCCCGCGCGGGCGGCATCGGCGCAAAAGCGCTCCATCCCATAGCGAACAACCGGATTGAGGTAAGAAAACACAACCAGTCCCGCCTGAGGCCGGGCCGCGCGGAGCTCGCCGGCAAGCGCGAGCACGTCGGCCAGCATCACATTGCGCCGCAGGGCCCGCTCGCTGGCGCGCTGAATCACTGGGCCGTCGGCTACGGGATCGGAAAACGGTACTCCCAGCTCCAGCACATCCGCGCCGCCGTCCAGAGCCGCGAGCGCAACCGCCCGCGTGGTCGCGAGGTCGGGATCGCCCACCGTCAGGTAGGCAACGATGCCCGGCTTCCCTTCAAACCGTATGGACATGGTTGGCTCCTTCCAGCTTCAACTCGCGGGTCAGGATGCCGAGGTCTTTGTCGCCGCGGCCCGACAGGTTGACCAGAAGAATATCGGTGGAACCCATGCGGGGAGCCATTTCCATCGCATGCGCCAGCGCGTGTGCGCTTTCAAGAGCCGGAATGATGCCCTCAGTCCGCGACAGGGCCACTGTGGCTTTCAGTGCGGCATCGTCGCTCGCGTCCACATATTCCGCGCGGCCCGCATCGTGCAGCGCGGCGTGCTCAGGTCCGATGGACGGGTAGTCGAGGCCTGCGGAAACCGAATGTGTCGGCATCACCTGGCCCCCTTCATCCTGCAGCACATACGAGTACGTTCCCTGCAAAACCCCCGGCACCCCGCCGCCCGCGCCCGGACGGAACCGCGCCGCATGCTCGCCCAGACCCGCGCCGCGTCCGCCGCCCTCCACGCCGATAAGCCGGACGTTTCTGTCGGGAATGAACTCATAAAAAGCGCCGATCGCGTTGGATCCGCCGCCGACGCAAGCCACAACAGCATCGGGCAGGCGGCCCTCGCGCTCCAACATCTGTCGCCGGGCCTCCTTGCCGATCACACGGTGGAAGTCGCGCACCATGGTTGGATAAGGGTGCGCGCCCAGCACCGAGCCGAGAAGATAATGCGTTGTGCGGACGTTCGTAACCCAGTCGCGCATGGCCTCGTTGATCGCGTCCTTGAGCGTCTTTTGGCCGGACTGTACGCCGCGCACCTCGGCCCCCAGCAGGCGCATGCGGTACACATTCAGCTCCTGCCGGCGCATGTCCTCCTCGCCCATATAGATGACACATTCCATGCCGAACAGCGCGCACACGGTTGCGGTGGCTACGCCGTGCTGGCCAGCGCCGGTTTCGGCGATGATGCGCTGCTTGCCCATGCGACGGGCCAACAAACCCTGGCCGATGCAGTTGTTGATTTTGTGCGCGCCAGTGTGGAGCAGGTCTTCGCGTTTAAGAAAAATGCGCGCGCCGCCGAGCTCCTCGCTCATGCGCTTTGCAAAGTAAAGAGGGGTGGGCCGCCCGGCATAGTCGGCGAGCAGTGCATCGAGCTCCGCCGAGAAGGTTGGGTCCTCCTGCGCCTCCGCGTACGCCGCTTCAATCTCCTCAAGCGCGGCCATCAGGGTTTCCGGCACGTAGCGGCCGCCGTATGCGCCGAACCGGCCTGGAATCGTTTGCTTTTGGTGCAGAACTGGAAATTCAACAAGCGTGCCCATGCATTCCGCCTTCCGTCGTTCCTAGGGTACGCTGACCGGCAAGCCGATTGGAAGCGCCGCGCGCGATAATGCTGGGGATGCTCCTGCCCCGACAAACCAACCGGCGGATCCTCCGCGACGGCTTGCGTCCCAACGATCTGCGCGACGAGGCGTTTCGGCGCGCGGTGCTGGCGATTCCGCCGGGGCAAGTAAGCACATATGGGCATGTCGCGGCGGCTGCCGGGTACCCTTTGTACCACCGCGCGGTGGCTCGTTTGCTGCGCACCGAAACAGCAGATCGGCTGCCGTGGCATCGGGTTCTGGGCGCGGGCGGGGAAATTAAACTGCGCTTGGAGGCCGGGCTGGAGCAGCGCCTGCGTTTGGAGATGGAAGGGGTGCGGTTCCGAGGCAAACGGGTGGACATGGAGGAGTACGAGCATCGCTTTGCGGGGCTGGCCGCGGAGGAGGACTAAAGCTCGCGCACGGCGGCCAAGTACCCTTCGGGGGTGGCTGTCAGTTGAAGCTCCAGCCGCGCATCGCGCCGGACCCGATACACCAACGCGGGCCGGAAGCACGCCACGCATGGGTGGCCGGGCCGTCGGACGCTGGGATAGCAAAGCCCGCCCGAACCGGCATACAGCAGGGTTCGCGCAAACTGCTGCGAAGCTTGCCAGCAGGCGGGCACCGGCTCGGGTTGCAGCGCTTCGCTGTACATTTTTTGAGGCTTAAGCGTGTGCAGGTCCGCCTGGATTTCCGCGAGCCAGTCGTGGTACACGCCGACATCGCTCTCCGGACGTCCCTGTTCTGCCTGGGGGACGACGATATCGGCGAGGCGTTTCGTCCGATGGTAAAGAACTTCGGCGATGGAGGTTTCCCGCTCCGGCGCACAATACCAGGCACCGCGCAGCGTATCTGAAAAGCGAGCCCCAAACGGGCCCGGGTAAGCGAAAGCCGCGTTGATGATGGACGCGTTCGGGATGCCGTAGACAAACTCAAACGGGCCGATGCCTGCCAAACCATTTGCCTGCCCCTGCACGAGGGCGTCGGTGGCCCCCTCCAGCAGCAGAAGATCGTCCAGCATCGCTGCGTCTGCCGCAACCGCTTCTAGAGGTTCACTGTCGCTCCATTGCGCCGCAAGCAGCCGGTGTACCGTGTGCGAGAAAAACTTCAGCGGCGGCGTCCGCAAGCGGCTCAGGCGCTGCGCCAGCTGTCGAGAAGCCGGCGTACCTCAAGCATGCCGGGCAAACCCTGCCGCGTCATGTAACTCACCGGGGTTTCGCCGCCGAACAGCGGCCCACGATTGCGGAGGGTCACCCAACGGTCGGCCCACGGCTTTCCAAACGAAAGCTGAAGCGCTTTGTACATGCCGAGCACGAGTGAAATGCGCGTCAGGGTGTCCTGGTTCAACTTCACACCATCCACGCTGGTGCGCCAGCCATGGAACGTCGAAGGGGCAATGCCGCCCAATAACGCGCGGCGCTGCGCTTCCGTCAGTTCCCATCGGTCTGTGATTTCGAGGAAGCCCCGCATCGCGCTGCGGCTCAATCGGTTGCGTTCACCGGCGCTTGCAAGATCGACGGCTTCGGCGCTGAACCCAATTACAGGGGGTGGGGCTTGAGTAGGGTAATGAACAACGCGTGCAGCGGCCACAAAATACCTCGTAGTGGAAATTAATTCTACTCGTTTTTGTCCTTTAAAATTCGGATTCGAAACTTATTGCACTCGGATGTGAGGAGCCCTGGCAAGCGCTGAGGCTGCTTTTTGCGCACGCTCGATAAAACTTCGAACCTTTGCGGCATCTTTGCATCCGGGTGTGGCCTCCACCCCGGTAACCACATCCACGCCCCACGGGCGCAGGGTGGCGATCGCTTCAGCAACGTTTTCCGGCGCAAGCCCGCCCGCCGCGATCAAGCGCAAATGCGGGGCCGCGCGCAGAAACGACCCGCTGGCCGCGGCCCAGTCAAAACGCAGGCCCGTGCCCCCCTCGGCGGATGCACTGTGCGAGTCGACCAGCACGGCATCGACAGAGTGGTCCTGTTGCAGCGCTTCTAACTGCGCATTGAACCCAGAGCCGAAGTGCAGTACCTGCAGCAGCCCAAAGCGCTTGCGGCCTGCCTGAGCCGAGTAATGCGCACGAAGGCGCGCGGCAAGCGCCCAATCGTCCGTTGCATGAATCTGCACCCCGGTCAGCCCCGCCTCTTCCACCGTTTCAACCACATCCGCAAAGCTGGGCTGCACAAACACGCCGTAGCGCTCAATATGCTCCGGCAGCTTCGCGGCGATGCGCGCCACCTGCGCCGGCGTGACCTGCCGCGGGCTCCTCGCGAAAATAAACCCAAGCGCGTCGGCCCCGGCGTCAACAGCCAGCGCAGCGTCTTCAAACGTGGTCGTGCCGCAAATTTTTACCCACACCCTAGCGGACAAGCGAGGGTTCCAGCCAGCCGGCCAGCGCCGCGCCGGGGTCGGGCTGCCGCATCAACGACTCGCCGATTAGAAACGCGTGAAAGCCTGCATCGCGCAGCATGTCGATGTCCGCGCGCGAAGCGATGCCGCTTTCGGCAACATGGACCGCGCCGGGCGGCAGGTCGGCCACAAGCTCGAATGAAGTCGCAAGGTCGACCTCAAAAGTCACGAGGTCGCGGTTGTTCACCCCATATGCATCGCAGCCCAAATCGCGCACACGGTCGAGCTCGTCCGCGGAGTGGACCTCGCACAGCACATCGAGCTCAAGCGCGTGAGCTCCCTCTGTAAACTGCTCGAGTTCCGCGTCAGAAAGTGCGGCGGCAATCAGTAGAATCGCGTCGGCCCGATGCGCGCGGGCCTCAACAATCTGATACGGATCGACAATAAAGTCCTTGCGGAGGCAGGGTAGGCTGCTCGCTTCGGAAGCCTGCTCAAGATACGCAAGGCTGCCCTGGAAAAATGGCTCGTCCGTCAACACGGAAAGTGCCGTGGCCCCACCCGCGCGCAGCTGCCGCGCAAGCGTGGGCGGGTCGAACTGTGGACGGATGAGCCCCCGCGACGGCGAAGCCTTCTTAATCTCAGCCAGGATCGCCGGCCCATCGAACGCACGGCGGCGCAGCGCCCGGGCAAAGCCGCGCGGCTCGTGCAGCTCTGCTCTCTCGTGCAGCAGATCAACCGGAACGATTCGTTTTTGCTCGGTGACAGTAGCGCGGGTTTGGGTGAGGATGCGCTCGAGATGCATACCCATCAGTATACGAGCGATGGGAAAGCCGACCATTCCGCGTTTGCGGTAGTATCGCCCGAGAAATACAAGGGAGGTGTGCGCATGACGGTTCCGCGCGATTTGGTGGTCGTTGGCCTGGGCGAGCTGCTGTGGGACGAGCTCCCTGGAGGACGGCGGCTGGGCGGCGCGCCCGCGAATTTCGCTGTGATGGCCTCACGGCTGGGCGCGCATGGCATCATCGCGAGCCGTCTGGGGCAGGATGAGCCGGGCGAGGCCGCGCGCGCTCTGCTTGGCTCCCTGCGCGTAGACGCGCGCTGTGTGCAGACCGATCCCGAACGCGAAACCGGCCGCGTCTCCGTGACTTTGGTGGACGGGCAGCCGGAGTACGTGATCCATGCCCCGGCGGCGTGGGACGCCCTTGCCCTAACCCCCGAGTGGAGACAGCTGGCCGCCCGCGCGGATGGGGTGTGCTGGGGTTCTCTCGGGCAGCGCGACGCGCGCTCTGAGCAGACCATCCACACGTTTCTGGCGGCGACCCGACCCGAGTGCCTGCGCGTCTTCGACGTGAACCTGCGCGCGCCGTATTACACAGCGGAAGTGGTGGTGCGGTCGCTGCATCGGGCGACCCTGCTCAAGCTGAACGACGCGGAAATGCCTCACGTTCTGGGCCTTGCCGGGCTGCCCGCCGCGACGGAATACCGGGACGATGCTGAGCGCGAGCAGGCCCTGAGCGCCGATGCGCGCCGCCTGCTGGACGCTTACTCCTCCCTCGACACAGTGGCCATCACGCTGGGCTCGGACGGCAGCCTGCTGGTCACGCGCGACGAAATCGACCGGCATCGTGGGGTAGCGGCAAAGGTGGCGGACACGGTGGGCGCGGGCGATGCATTTACCGCCGCGCTTACGGTGTACCGGCTGCGCGGTGCCGGCCTGCGCGAACAAAGCGAAGCCGCCAACCGCTGGGGCGCATGGGTGGCAAGCCAGGCTGGGGCCATGCCGGAGTTGCCGGGGACCATCCGCGAGCGGATCGAAGGAG
>CAXTKZ010000004.1:0-4003 GCA_964244985.1 uncultured Acidobacteriaceae bacterium | reverse complement strand
GAGAAATCCGCGCAACCGTAAGATGAAGACATGCTGCAACTCGCCGACGCCGGGAAACGCTACGGCCACAAACTTTTGTTCGAACATGCCAACTGGCTGATTACCGGCGCGGAAAAAACCGCGCTTGTGGGTGCGAACGGCACGGGCAAGTCGACCCTGATGAAGGTGCTGGCAGGCCTGGAAACACTCGATTACGGGTCGTATCAGCGCGTGCGCGGCAGCACGGTCGGCTACCTGCCGCAGGACGGCTTGACGCTTGCCGGACGCTCGGTTTTTAACGAGTGCCTGAGCGTGTTCGACGAACTGCGCGGGATGGAGCGCGAGCTTGAAACACTGTCGGTACGTTTGTCGGAGCTCGACCCTGCTGGGCCGGAGTATGCAGCGGCGGCGGAGCGGTACTCGTCCTTGAACGGCCGCTTTCACGCGCATGACGGGTATGCGCTCGATGCGCAAGTAGGTGCTGTGCTGGGCGGGCTGGGCTTTCAAAAAACCGACTGGGCGAGGCAAACCGAGGAGTTCTCCGGCGGCTGGCAGATGCGGATCGCGCTGGCAAAGCTTCTGCTGGCAAAACCAGACCTGCTGCTGCTGGACGAGCCGACCAACCACTTAGACCTGGAGACGCGCAGCTGGTTGGAAACCTATCTGCGCACTTACCCCAACGGCTTCATCCTGATCTCGCACGATCGCTATTTCATCGACACGACCGTGACGAAGATCGTGGAGGTGTGGAATAAAAAGCTGCACTTCTATACCGGCAACTATGCCAAATACGAGCAGCAGCGTCAGGACCGGCGCACCCAGCTGGAAGCTGCCTATAAAAACCAGCGCGAGCGCATCGAGGATCTCGAAGCCTTTATCAACCGCTTCCGCTACCAGGCGACCAAGGCCAAGCAGGTGCAGAGCCGCATCAAGGAGCTCGACAAGATCGAGCGCATTGTTCTTCCAGACGAAGAGTCCGCGATCCACTTCACGTTTCCGCAGCCGCAGGCTTCCGGGCGGACCGTCGTGGAGGTGCACGACCTGGCCAAGACTTACGGACCGAAGCAGGTGCTGCGCGGGGTGGACTTTACGATCGAGCGCGGCGATCGGATTGCCCTAGTGGGGGCGAACGGCGCGGGCAAATCGACGCTGGTGCGCCTGCTGAGCGGGCAGGAGCCGCTGTCCGCCGGCGTTTTGAAGTTGGGGCACAACGTTTTGCCGGAGTTTTTCGCGCAGGACCAGTACAAGGTGCTGGACCCCGCGGCCAAGATGTTGGACGACATCAGCGCGATTGCCCCGCGCGTGCCGGACGCGGAACTGCGCGGACTGCTCGGCTGCTTTCTGTTCACGGGCGACGACGTGTATAAGCCTCTCGGGGTGCTCTCGGGCGGCGAGCGCAATCGGTACGCACTCGCAAAGATATTGGTCAGTCCCGCGAATTTCCTATTGCTTGACGAGCCGACCAACCACCTAGATATGCGCGCGAAAGACGTACTGCTGGACGCGGTCGCGCATTTTCAGGGAACTGTGATCTTTGTCTCGCACGACCGGTACTTTATCGACGGCACGGCCACGCGTGTGTTCGAGGTTGAGGACGGGCATGTGCATGTGTACCCCGGCAACTATGAGGACTATCTTTACCGCAAAGCTGGGACTGCTGCTGCAAACGGACATGCACCGGAAGCCAAGCTGACCGGTGCGCCTAGCGAGCTTGCAAAATCCTTGCTGCCCACAACGCCTGTGCCTGCTGCGAATGGTGCGAAGGCAAAAAAGCTCAATCCCATCAAGCTGCGGCAGATGCAGGACCGCCTGCAATGGGTTGAAGAGGAGGTCCCACGCTGCGAAACCGCCATCGCGATTACCGAAGGCCAACTCGCGAACTACACCAGCGCGGAGGAGTCGCAGCGGCTCGCAGGCGAACTCGACCGCCTGCGCGGCGAGCACGCTGGGCTGACGGCGGAGTGGGAAGAGCTGATGCTGGGCGTGGAGGAGCAGGGGGTGTAGCGGGTAGGCCGGTCGAGGTTACACTTTAAACATGCAAATCCATCTTTCGCCTGACATCGAAGTGGGGTTCGCCGAACTAGCCGCACAGGCTGGTCAAACTCCGGAGCAGTTGGTAATTAGCCTCATAGCTGAAAAGCTGTCCCATGAGGACCGCTTTCGCCAATCGGTTGTTGAAGGTTTGGCATCGCTGGACCGCAGCGAGTTTCGAACGCAAGACGAACTCGAAGCACGTTTTGCAAATTATCTGCGCGACTGATGCAAATTCGTTGGTCGCCCGAGGCGGAAAGCGATCTCGCCGGCATCGCTGCCTACATCGGCGCAGAGAATGAGCGGGCTTCGCGACGTGTTGTTCAAGCGATCCTGAAAGCTACCCGCGCGTTGACACATTTCCCTTACATTGGGCGTCCGGGGCGGGTGGCGGGTACTCGCGAACTGGTGTTTTCCCCTCTGCCGTATCTGGCTGTCTACCGCATGAAGGGTGCGTCCGTTGAGATCGTCCGTTTGTTCCACGGCGCGCAGGATCGACGCGATCTCCGCTGAGGCATAATCAACCCATGGACGCTCCCCTGTGGAAGCCCGATTCTTGGACCGCGCGGCTCGCGGAGCTGCTGGCCGAAGCTCCGGGCGAAAAAGAAACGCCGCTGCGGCGCGATGTGCGCTCGCTCGGCATGCTGCTGGGCGAGGTGCTGCGCGAGCAGGCCGGCGATGCCTTGTTCGCGCGCGTGGAAGAGCTGCGGCTTGACGCGATCCGCCGGCGCGAGGAGCAAGCCTCCCACGACGCCGATCAGCTTCTGCAAAAGACCGTGCTCGGCATCAGCGGGCTGCCCGTGAACGAGCTGTACAAGCTCTCCCGCGCATTTGCTCTCTACTTCGAGCTGACCAACCTGGCCGAAACCAACCATCGCAAGCGCCGCCGCACCGCCGCGCAAATCTCCGGCGCGGCGGCCCGGCAGCGCGGGTCGTTCCGGGGCACGCTGCGGGCCATGCGCGAGGCCGGCATTCCAGCGGAGGAAGCCCTTGCGCTCCTCGCGAAAATCGTCATCACGCCCGTCTTCACGGCGCATCCGACTGAGATCGCGCGGCGCTCGATCCTGTTCAAGCGCCGCCGCATGGGCGAGCTGCTCCAGTCGCTCGACCGCATCCCGCTGGCTGACGAAGAGCTGGCGCACCTGCAGGCCGAGCTGACAGCGGAGATTGCGTCCCTGTGGCAAACCGACGAGGTCCGCAGCCGCCAACCGACCGTTGCCGATGAAACAAAGATGGGGCTCGACTACTACGAAGTTTCCATCTTCGCCACGCTCGCGCCCTTGTACATTGAGCTCGCGAGTGCCCTTAAAAGCGAGTATGGCGTGGAGCGTGGGCTTACGGAAATGCCCGTGCTGCTCAGGTTCGGCTCATGGATCGGCGGAGACCGCGACGGCAACCCATTCGTTACGCCCACGGTCACACTTGCATCGATCCGCAGTGCGCGGCTGCGCCTCCTTGCGCACTACCAGGTCAGCATGGAAAAGCTGATCAGCTTGCTGACCAGCTCGTCGGAACAGGTGGCGGTCAACGCGGCGCTCAAGAATAAACTGGATGGCTATCTGCGCGCCGTACAGGCCGGGCCTTCTCAAGGTGAACAGTTCAGCGCGCACTTCGAGTTTGAGGTGTACCGCCGGTTTGCAGCCTGCATGGGCGCGCGGCTCGGCAACACTTTGGGGCTGGCGGCGGGGGAGCCCGGCACCCTGGAGGCGGCGGTCGCTGCCCTGCCCGCCTATGGGCACGCGGATGAGTTTGTAGACGACCTCCGCCTTGTGCGCGAGAGTCTCCTTGCCAACCGCGGCGAGCGGCTGGCGGAAACGCTGATCGACCCGCTGCTGCTGCAAGGCCGCACCTTCGGCCTGCACCTCCACACGCTCGATGTGCG
This sequence comes from uncultured Acidobacteriaceae bacterium, assembly GCA_964244985.1. Classification (GTDB taxonomy): domain Bacteria; phylum Acidobacteriota; class Terriglobia; order Terriglobales; family Acidobacteriaceae; genus EB88. The sequence continues at coordinate 111 of CAXTKZ010000004.1, read as the reverse complement.
CCAGCACGCCCGGTTCCATGCGCAGGCGCTTGATGAAGTGGCGAGCGGCGACGGCGCACGCAGCACAGTGCCCAAACCGTTCAGCCCGCAAACTTTGGATGTGCTGGGCGC
>CAXTKZ010000003.1:0-52115 GCA_964244985.1 uncultured Acidobacteriaceae bacterium | reverse complement strand
CAGTGAAGGATTTTGGAAGAGTTCAGTTTGCCGCAGTTTTCGAAGTCAACATGAGGGTAAAGTCGGCATCTCGGAATAAGAATGCGGCCGATTGCGACATCCTATCTGTTGAGGGAGAATACTTTCGGTACAAATCCGTCAAGGGTGCCAGCCACCGCATGTACTATGACTACCTAAGTCACTACATCAGCTATCTGGAATTTAACAACGCGGAGTCAGCGAAGGAGGTTGCCAGAGCTGTTGATCTGAAGTTAGGCCGGAAGGACAATGAATCGACGGAAAATTACACGTACACCTTTGCAGTTAGATTTCTCGAATTGCGTGACAAAAGCCGCTTCGAATTCGTTCCGATCGCAGGAAGCGCGCAGGACGGCGAGGTTGATTCAGATATCGATTCGTATTTGGAAGGGCGCAGAGCCGCTACCATGGTTGAGCGAATCGAGCGGAATGCAAAAGCTCGGCGGGAATGTATAGAACATTATGGTGTGAATTGTGCTGTCTGCGGGTTTGATTTTCACAAGCACTACGGAGATATAGGGCATGGCTTCATCCATGTCCATCATCATCGGGTTCAGCTTGCTGACACACAAGGTGAGCATAAGATCCACCCGGTTAATGATTTAATTCCCGTCTGTCCCAATTGCCACGCTATGATTCATAGCCGAGCGAAAATGCTTTCCATCCACGAGCTATGCAGGATCTGGAACGACCATAACCCTAAGCTCTAACGAGACTGCCGTCGGTTCCAGTGCACACCCGCGCATCCAGACAATCTCCCCCTGCCACTCCAACACCGGCCAGCCCGCGCGGGCGGGCGGGGCGATGCCCATGCGTTCCAGCACTTCTTTGATCCGCTTCGGCGCGCCGGAGGAGTGGCGCAGGCGGACGCGGTCGGAAGGGCGGGCCGCGCGCAAGGTCGCGGGAGGGTGCGGGCCTTCGCCCGGAGCATCGACCCGGAGCCGGACGCCGAAGCCGGATGCCTCGCCGGGGATGGACACCGGGATTTCATCTGCCTGAACTGTATCGTTTCTGTCGAGAACAAACCGCAGCTCGCGCGCTGTGCGTTCGGCCCGCAGCTCAGCTGTCAACTGCTCGCGGCGCGCTGTGCTGCCGGCAGGGCCCTCTAGCAAGGTAAGCAGCCGGTCGGTTTCTTTGAAATCAACTGATACCCCGAGCTGCCCGGCGGCGGCCCGCAGTACGCGGCGCCCCAGGGCCGGGTGCAGAGCGCGCAGCCGGGCAACTTCCATGGCAAGAGATTGCATGCCGGGCAGGGTGGAGGAAGCACGTCCGCCTCCTCGAACCGCGCGGCCGGGAAGCAGTAAATCCGGCAGAATGCGCTCGACTTCGGCCTGCCACCAGCTCTCATCCTCGCGGGCCAGCACACTGACCTGGGCCAGGTGCTCCGACGCTTGCGGGTTGAACTCGCTGAGCGCCGGCAGCAGCCGGTGCCGGATGCGGTTGCGGGTGAATGCCGGGCTTGTGTTGGTTTCGTCTTCGCGCCAATCCTGTCCGAGGCTCCCGAGCCAGGTCCGCAGGGCAGCCCGGCGTTCGCCGAGAAGGGGCCGGACCACGACGCCGCCCGACGGTTGGGCGTCGCCCGGCAGATCGGCCGCGCGCATTATCGGGTGAATGCCGCCGAGCCCCGCGGTCCAGGCACCGCGCAGGAGGTGCGCCAGCACGGTTTCAGCCTGGTCGTCGAGGGTGTGGCCGGTCGCGACCGCGTCCAGCTCGCCCGCGAGCAGCTGCCGGAACCAGCCATAGCGCAGCTGCCGACCGGCATCTTCAAGCCCCACGTCAGGGAGGCTGCCCCGGAGTACCTGAACAGGCAGCTCGAGCCTACCGGCCAAAGCTTCCACCCAGGCCGCATCCGCCGCGGAAGCGTCACCGCGGAGCCCATGGTCGATATGGAGCACGGTCAGGATCCACCCTGCACGCCCGGCCAGTTCGGCCCCGAGCCGCAGAAGGGCCACGGAGTCCGACCCGCCGGAAACGGCAAGTCCTAGGCGCGTGCCGGGAGGCAGGTGGGGGCAAGAAAATTTGGGAAGGGAAGGAGGCACTTTTATAAGATAGGCCGTGCCGAATGGGGAACGATCGGCCCAAAACGAAACGAAAACGGCTTCCGCGAGCGGAAAGTAAAAATAACGCGCGCATCGTCCCATTCCCTGTGTAGTCTGAGAACAATTCTCGTTGAGCACATGGATGCGGGCAGCGCATCTATGCTTCTTTGGCGAGGAATGTGCGTCTAAAGATTAGATTCGCAGGTTTGTGCGGTAAGAGAAGTGAGGGTTTCTGGTGAATTCGACGGTCAAAACAATTATCTTCTGGGTGTTCATTTTTGCCTGCCTCATTCTGCTGTGGCAGGTTTTCCAGAAGGGCTCAGGCTCTGGGCACGATCAGGATGTGTCGTTCTCGACGTTCCTTCAGGACGCCCAGACCGGCCAAGTGCAGGATGCAACAGTAACGGGCGGTGAGGTACGCGGCAAGCTCAAAAACGGCACCCCGTACCATGTGACGATTCCCGCGAACTATCCCAAGCTGTACGACACTTTGCAGGAAAACCACGTTTCCGTAACGGTGCGGGATAACCAGGGTTCGTCCTGGCTGCCGCTGCTGTTCAATCTCGGCCCTATTCTGATTATCGGCGCGCTTTGGTTCTTTATGCTGCGCCAGATGCAGTCGGGCGGCAACAAGGCGCTGTCGTTCGGCAAGAGCCGGGCGCGGCTGCTCTCCATGCAGCAAAAGAAGGTCACATTTAAGGATGTTGCCGGCGTCGACGAAGCCAAGGAAGAACTCAAGGAGATCATCGAGTTCCTTCGCGAGGCGCAAAAGTTCCAGAAGCTCGGCGGACGCATTCCCAAGGGTGTGCTGCTCGTCGGACCTCCGGGAACCGGCAAAACTCTGCTTGCCCGTGCTGTAGCGGGCGAGGCAAACGTTCCGTTCTTCTCAATCTCCGGTTCGGACTTCGTGGAAATGTTTGTCGGCGTCGGCGCAAGCCGTGTGCGCGACCTCTTCGAGCAAGGCAAAAAGAATGCACCGTGCATTATCTTCATCGACGAAATCGATGCTGTGGGCCGCCATCGCGGCGCGGGTCTCGGCGGCGGTCATGATGAGCGCGAGCAAACCCTGAACCAGCTGCTCGTTGAGATGGACGGTTTTGAGTCCAATGACGGCGTCATTCTGGTCGCCGCAACCAACCGTCCGGATGTACTCGACCCGGCGCTGCTCCGTCCCGGACGCTTCGACCGACGCGTCATCGTGGGTCGACCTGATGTGCGCGGACGCGAGGAAGTGCTTGCCGTCCATGCCCGCAAGGTACCGACCGCGGAAGATGTCGATCTACGCGTGATGGCGCGTGGTACACCCGGTTTCTCCGGGGCCGATCTGGCCAACATGGTGAATGAGGCTGCTCTAAATGCAGCCCGCATGAACCGCAAATCGGTGACCATGTCCGACTTTGAATCCGCGAAGGACAAGGTGCTGATGGGTGCCGAGCGCAAATCCATGCTGTTGAGCGACGAGGAAAAGCGGGTTACCGCCTACCATGAAGCCGGCCATGCGCTGGTCGCGGCAGTTCGCAAGCACGCCGACCCGCTCCATAAGGTCACGATCATCCCGCGCGGTATGGCGCTCGGCGTTACCATGCAGCTTCCGACGGATGACAAGCACACCGTCACGAAGGACTACCTTGAAACGCAGCTTGCCATCCTGATGGGCGGCCGCATCGCCGAAGAAATCTTCCTCAAGCAGATGACGACCGGTGCCGGCAATGACATTGAGCGTGCTACGGAGTTGGCCCGCAAGATGGTTTGTGAGTACGGCATGAGCCGTTTGGGTCCGCTTACCTATGGGAAGAAAGAAGAGCAGATCTTCCTGGGACGTGAGATCGCGCAGCATCGCGATTTTTCAGAAGAAACGGCACGGCAGATCGATGCCGAGGTACGCTCCATGGTCGATGAAGCGTATAAGTCGGCCTACAGCATTCTCGAATCGAAAGGGGATGCCATGCACCGCATGGCGATTGCCCTGCTTGAGCGGGAAACGATTGACGCCAACGATATCCGCATGATCATCGCGGGTGAGCAGTTGCCGCCGATCAAGCCGTCCGGCCCGTCCAACGGCACACCGACCGGGGATGTGCAGCAGGTACTGAAACCGGAACCGAAGCATGGTGCTGGCTTCCCGGAAGGCAGCCCTTCACCGGCGTAAGTGTCTTGCTAGCTTGAGTTAAGGAGCGCCCTCATGGGCGCTCCTTTTTTGCATGGCTTTCCGCGCAGGCATGCAATGCATCTGGGATCGATCAAGAAGGTGAGGATTCTGTATGTAGCACAGAGTATGCCTGGAACCTGGTTGACGGTATCGGGTGTGCCGAAAACCTGGAGGCTCGACCCGATATCAAATAGATAGCCGTTCGCACTTCTCTTTTATGCGCCGTATTTCATCCTGCCGCGGCGAGTAAAGGCCTTAGTCTAACGACGGTGCCAGCGTACCCCATCCTTGCCGTCCTCAATCACGATGCCCTTGCGTGTAAGCTCGCCGCGAATGGCGTCGGAACGGGCAAAGTCACGCAAGCGACGGGCTTCCTTGCGCTCGGCCAACATCGCCTCAATCTGCGTGTCGGCAAGTAAATGCCGCGCGAGCAACTCCGGCGACGCCTCGGCCAAGTGGCCCTCGCATGCCGCCCATTGAAGCGCATCCTGTGTGATCGCTGCGTCATCGGTAGAGAGCACCGCGAAGATGCGATCAAAGCGGTCCAAAAAGGAAAGACAGGCCTGAGCCTCGGCGGTGCCTAAGTGGCCTGTATCCGCGGCCGTGTTTGCGATGCGCACAGTTTCAAACACCGCCGCCCGCGCTGCCGCTGTGTTCAGGTCGTGCGCGAGTGCTTCGTTGAACATACGTGTATGGCGTTTGATTTCTCCTGCCAGTTCCGGGTTTTCGGCCCCGTCGTGAGCGGCCAGCCTCCCTATGCGATCCCGGAACGCGCGCAAGCGATCGAGGGCTGCCGTTTCCGCGGCCAGTCCTTCAAACGTGAAATTGAGCTGCTGCCCATAGGGAACCGAAAGCAGCAGAGACCGAATCGCCGAAGCCTTGTAGCCGCGCAGCAGAAGGTCGCGCAGGGTATGAAAATTGCCCTCGGACTTCGACATCTTGCGGCCTTCCACCAACAGAAAACGCACATGAAACCAGTGCCGGGCGAAGGTTTCGCCGGTTGCACCTTCCGACTGTGCGATCTCGTTTTCATGGTGCGGAAACATCAGGTCTTCGCCCCCCGCATGGAGGTCGAAGGAAGGCCCAAGAAAACGCATGGCCATTGCGGAACACTCAATATGCCAGCCTGGACGGCCGGGGCCAATCTCCGATGTCCAGTGATGCTCGCCCGGTTTGGGAGCTTTCCACAATGCAAAATCACGGGCAGAGTCCTTGTCGTACTCGTCGACTTCGACCCGAGCACCATCGTCCATGCCCGAAAGATCTTTTTTCGACAGCTTGCCGTACTCGGGGTCGCCCGCGATGCGGTAGTACCAGGAACCATCCTCAGCGCGATAGGCCAGACCCTTTGCCGCGAGCTGTTCGACGAGGGCGACCATCTCGGGAATGTGCTCGGTGGCGCGTGCGACCACCGTGGGCCGCTCGACGCGGAGGGAGTCCAGATCTTCGAAAAACGCTTCCTCAAACCGGCGGGTGTAGTCGGCGATAGGCAGCCCGGCGGCGGCCGCGTTGCGGATGATCTTGTCATCCACGTCCGTCACGTTCATCACATGCCGCACCTCGATGCCATTTAGCTCGAGCGTGCGCCGCAGCGCATCGACGTGAAGAAACGTGCGGAAGTTGCCGATATGTCCGTAGTCGTACACCGTAGGGCCGCAGGCGTACATGCTCAGGGTTTGCCCGTCAGCGGGCGCGAGCGGCTCCGTGCGTCCGCTCAGAGTATTGAAGAGATGGAGAGTCATGCGTTCCAGGGAGGCTTAGGGTGCCACTGCTTACCGGTTGAGTTTACCAGCCGACCCATCAGCCCAGAGCAAGCCGGGGTTGCGGCGTCAGTTCGTCGGGCGCGTATAGCCGCGCTTGTAGGCGAGGCCACGCCGCCGCGGCAATCATGGCGGCGTTGTCGGTTGAGAGAGCAAGCGATGGAAACAGCACCGGCAAGCGAGCTTTTGCCAGAAAGCGTGCCCGCAGCTCACGGTTGGCGGCGACTCCGCCTGAGACCAGAACCGCACGCGCGCCGTGGCGCTCCGCGGCGGCAAGCGTGCGCTCAATGAGGTTGTCGACAACGGCGCGCTGGAACGAGGCAAGGAGGTTGAGCGTGGCGGCGTCGCATAGGGGGAGGGCATCGGCGGGTTTAGCCTGCCTTGAAAGAGCGCGGGAGCGCGCCGCGGCTGCCGCGCCCATGCCATGCGATTCAACATAGCGCAGAACTGCTGTTTTGATCCCGGAAAAGGAGAACAACACTTCGGTCTCGGGCGCGCCGGGCTTTTGACGGCCCTCCCGCAGGCGCACCTCCGCGAAACGAAACGGTACCGCATGGGGGTCGCCGTGCGGGGCAAGCGCGTCAATCCAGGGGCCGCCCGGATAAGGGAGGCCGAGCAGCTTCGCAACTTTATCGAACGCCTCGCCCGCCGCGTCGTCCACCGTGCGCCCGATGGCGCGGTACTGCCACTGGCTGCCCTCGTGCGCCGCCAGGTACAGGTGCGTATGGCCGCCCGAAACGACCAGCGCAAGTGCCGGGGAGTCCGCGTCGGCGGCGTGCGCATGCTCAAGCAGGACCGCGTGAATATGCCCTTCGAGATGATTGACAGCAATGAGAGGCTTCCCAAGCGCCCAGGCCAGGGTTTTCGCATATGTCACCCCTACGAGCAATGCACCGGCCAGTCCGGGACCTTCCGTCACGGCGACCGCGTCGAGCTCCGGAAGCGTCACGTCGGCTTGCGCCAGTGCCGCCCGCACGACCGGGACGATGTTGCGCAGGTGCTCGCGCGAGGCGAGCTCGGGGACGACGCCGCCGTACGGGGCATGGGTGGCAAACTGAGAAGCGACGACGCTCGAAAGGGTATCGCGCCCGCGAGCGACGACCGCGGCGGCGGTTTCATCGCAGGAGCTTTCGATGCCGAGGATGAGGCCTCGATCAACTTGACGCATCATCAATTCGCAAAGGGACGGCAGCTTGCGGCGTCAAAACCGCACCACCTCAATGTCGCATTCTCCTGCAGCTCTTAGAAGCGCTTTGTCCTGTGTTACCAGCGTTGCGCGCCGGCTGATCGCAAGTTCCAAATAACTCGCGTCATAAAAAGTGAGGCCGTAGAGAGCCACCAGATCAACGATTTTTTCCCGTTTGGAAGGGAACGGCCGTTGATCGTTGATGATCAGGTATTCGTCAGAGCGTGTCATGACAGCTTTCGCCAGACTAAGGCTGTGGCGCCCGCGTTTGACGCCCATCATCAAGCCATTTGCGACTTCATACCACCACAGGTGGGGTACATGGAATCCAGCATCGCGTAAACGCGCGTGCAGAGCATACTGGGCTTTCTCATCGATCTCGTTGAGTAGCATCGCTAGGTATGCAGAGGCGTCCAGAACCAAAATCAAAGGCGGCCCTCATGGATCCATTCCTTCATCGTGGCAGCACCGATCGACTGGACGCCTTCTTCTTTGACGCGCTCACGAATTTCTGCAAACGCCCTATCGATCCGTGCCGGGTCGCGCACGGTCCGGGGTGGTGTCAGCTCCGCCACAACCTCGCCGTTTCTTGTAAACCTGATCTCTTCCCCGCGCTCCACTGATTCCAGCAAGGCACTGAACTGTGCACCGGCCTCTTCAATCGCAAGCTCTTTCATCGCCGCCTCCGTTCTTAGCGTAGCCCGCCTAGGCGGGAGCGTCCATCCCACTCGCGTCATCTAAACCAAACAGCATGACTCACCCCGAACAAGCCGCGCTGTCGATCGTCCAGACCCTCCGCGCCGCGGGCCACCAGGCTTTCTATGCCGGGGGTTGCGTGCGCGACCGACTGCTGGGCCGCGAGGCCAAGGATTTCGACGTCGCCACCAGCGCCCTGCCGGTCCATGTCCTCGCGCTCTTCCCGCGTACCTTCGCCGTGGGTGCCCATTTCGGCGTGATCCTGGTGTGCAGCGGCGAGACGCAAACCGAGGTCGCGACCTTTCGCCACGACGGAGCGTACTCCGACGGGCGCCGCCCCGACCAGGTGCGCTACTCGCTCGACCCCCGGGAAGATGTGGCCCGGCGCGACTTTTCCGTGAACGGGATGCTGTACGACCCGCTCACGGAAGAGGTGCTGGATTTTGTGGGCGGCAGGGCCGACCTCGAAGCCGGACTTATCCGGGCCATCGGCGATCCGAGCCGCCGGTTCGCGGAAGACAAGCTGCGCATGCTGCGGGCGGTGCGTTTCGCCGCGCGCTTCGGCTTTGCGCTCGAAGCGGAAACCGAAGCCGCTATCCGCGCGCAGGCCGCGACCGTTCACCAGGTAAGCCCGGAGCGTACCCGCGATGAATTGACCCGTATGTTGACCGAGGGGCGGGCGCGGACTGCGTTTGAGCTGCTGGACCGTACGGGCCTGCTGCGTGAAGTGCTGCCGGAGATTGCTCGCATGCACGGGGTTGACCAACCGCCCGACTGGCACCCTGAGGGCGATGTGTTTATACACACGATGCTGCTGCTTGAAAAGCTGGAAGCGGGCTGCCTGCCAACGCTTGCCTGGGGTGCGCTGCTGCATGACGTGGGCAAGCCGCCCTGCTATGTCCGGACGCCGGAGCGAATCCGCTTCAACGGCCATGCCGAGGTGGGGACGCGCATGGTGGAGGCAATCTGCGCGCGGCTGCGGTTTTCAAATGAGGACACTGCCCAAATTGCGTCGTTGGTCGCGAACCATATGCGGTTCGGCGAAGTGAAGCATATGCGCGAGTCCACGCTGAAGCGCTTTCTACGGCTGCCGAGGTTTGGGGAGCACCTGCAGCTGCACTGGCTAGACTGCTCGTCGAGCCATAACCTTTTGGGGTTGTATGAGTTTGCCAAGGAGCACTACGAGCGTACGCCGGAAGTGGAAGTTCGGCCCAAGCTGCTGGTGACCGGACGCGACCTGATCGCCGCGGGATACACACCGGGGCCGCGGTTTAAAGAGTTGCTGGCAATGGCCGAGGACGCCCAGCTGGAAGGCCGCATTCGTTCAACGGAAGAAGGCCTGCGGCTTGTAGCCGCTTACTGAGGTGCCTGCGTGTTCTGCTGCGGGGCTTCCCCCGGCGGCGGTGCGACCGGTTGAGGGTGGTTTGCGAGTTTCCAGCCGGTGCGCTCCACGCGGAAGTTTTGCGCGTTCAGGTCGGCTTCCATCAGGGTGCCGTCTCCCCTTGCGTACAGCTCCACCACCAGGGAGTTTTCGCCGCCATAAGCCGCAATGATGTGCTCCGCCTGCACGGGTTGACCGTTCAGCTTTCCGGTCACCTGGCCCATATCCGTGTACTCAGCGGGTACCAGCAAGCCGTTTTCCTTGGGGATCAGGACCCACGCGGCATCCGGCTTGCGCAGCGCGAGCCGGGCCATCAGGGTATAGGCCGCCGGGTCGAGGTCGGGCAGCAGGACCAAGTTTCTGTGCCGATCCAGCGTGTTGGTGGTCTGTTTGCCATCGGTATCGACGGTGACCTGGAAGGAGCGCCCCGTAGGGTCAGACGCAGTATTGAATTGCAGGTGGTTCCCCGAAGCCTGTTTGCCGTGAACCGAGCCCGAAAGCTCATCCCGCACCAGGTTTCCCTCACCGTCCACCAGTGCCGTGCTGTGGAAGGCATAAGCAAAATCGTTCAGTTTCATCTGTCCGCTGGAGGTCCAAGCGGTTCCGCCTGAGCTGGGCGCTGTCGTGTACTCGGCTTGGCCCAACTGCTTTCCATTTTGCGTGATGACGAACTGCTCCGCAGGCGGAGCAGCGAGGGCGCAAGCAGCGAAACCGAAGAATAGCAGGACAGGGAAGGTAGGGCGCATACATCCTCTACAAACACGCGGATGGTGGAAAAGTCGTAGCGCGGGGCAAAAGAAAAGGCCCGAGCGCATACGCCGGGCCTTTTGAGAAAGCGGCAACTACGCCTTCTGCGCCGTTTCAAAACGCTTGTTCACTTCGTCCCAGTTCACCGTATTCCACCAGGCGGCCAGGTAATCGGGGCGCTTATTCTGGTACTTCAGGTAATAGGCGTGCTCCCAAACGTCATTGCCCAGGATGGGATACTTGCCCTGGGAAAGCGGATTGTCCTGGTTGGGCGTGGTGACAATTTTCAGCTTGCCGCCGTCCAGCACCAGCCAGCCCCAGCCGGAGCCGAACTGCTTCGCCGTGGTCTCATTGAAGAGCTTTGTGAAATCGGCAAACGAGCCGAAGTCTTCGCTAATTTTCGATGCGATCGCGCCCGTGGGCTCGCCGCCGCCGCCCGGCTTCATAATGGTCCAGAACATGGTGTGGTTCACGTGGCCGCCGCCGTTGTTGCGGACAACAGTTTTGATGTCTTCCGGTACGGTGTCGAGCGAGCGCAGCAGGTCTTCCGGCGTGTGCTGGCCCAGCTCGGGATGCTTGTCGATCGCGCCGTTCAGGTTGGTGACGTAGGTCTGGTGATGTTTGTCATGGTGCAGCTTCATCGTCGCTTCGTCGATGTGTGGCTCGAGCGCAGCATACTCATAGGGCAGAGGGGGAAGTTCGTAGGCCATGGAATCTCCTTCGGTTTGGGCCGTAGTCGGCACCGGTTTTACCCCTCTTGGGATGCAGGGTCCGGCTGCAAGGCTCAGGAATCGGCTTGCCTCCCGCGATTAAGCGGTGCGGCCCAAAGGCTGATGATGGAGACGCATCAGCTCTTCTGCGTGCAAAGCCGCGAGAGCGTACGTGCGGCCTTCGGTGTCGCTGAATTCAACCTCAGCAACGGAAAGTGAGTGCAGCTCCACAATGGTCCCTACCTGGCCACGTATAAGCCCGTGTTCAGGGACATCGCGGAGCAGCGCCACAACTGACAAGAGCTCCAGATTTGGCATAGTGTCCTCGCTTTCAAAGCACAAAGCACGTGATGAGTCGCGGTACAGTCTCGCCGACACCAATCAACCAGCAGCTGCGAACGATTGCACTTCTTGTTCTGTGACTCATCCTGAAATCCACGATGTAGCGCTTACCGTAAAGGTCGAGGATACCGGACATAGCATCGTTAGGGACAGCTGCATCGGCAAGCGCTGCCCGAAGCTCGTTGGCATCGGACACCGTCATCCCTGAAGCAGCGAAAAAGACACGTGCTTTATGCTGCCAGTCAGGATGTTGGGGATTTAGACAATAGGCTATAAGTTTCTTGATCGTGATGACAGCTACTTCGCCGTTGGGCAATATCACTGGTTCCTGACAGGGCAGCTTCCGTTGTACACCGTTTTGCCGCTTGGGTACGCCACCGGAGCCCAGCCCGGTGAAGGGGCCACTTGCAAGCAGCCAGCAGCTGCGGCCTTTCGCCCTACCTTTTGTGCCGAAACCCTTCTTCGTGCATCTTTGTTGAGAACACGAAGTACGGAGCAGGATTGACTGATCGACGCCTTACCCGCCGCGATATGCTGCGGGCTGCCGCCGCTGCGGGTGCTAGCGGGGCTCTCAGCCTTAGTGCGCCCGAAGCCCACGCTCAACAGAGCGCGGTCCTCCTTGCGCAAAACCAGCCTGCCCCCAAAACGCCGGCCAGAGACCAGCCCTTGCCCGAGGTGGCCACGCAGTCGAAGTACTCGCATCCGCCGGGGCAGTTCATCAACCGTCCTCTGACGCAAATCACCAAGCAGGCCGATAGCCTGCTCGACGAGATGGAAGAGCGCGGCTGCCAGTTCTTCTACAACGAGGCGAGCCCGCGCACGGGTTTGGTGCGGGACCGCGCGCTCGCGGCCGGGCTATCCACCTCGCGGGTGGCCTCGATCGCCGCTACCGGCTTCGGGTTGAGCGCGCTGTGTATCGCGGCCCAGCGGGGCTACCTGCGGCGCATCGACTGCGAGCAGCGCGTCGAGCGTACCCTTGCCTTCCTGCTGGAGGACTGCCCGCACGAGCACGGCTTCCTGTACCACTTCATCAATATCGACAGCGGCCAGCGCATGTTCGGCTCCGAGCTTTCGTCCATCGATACCGCCCTGTTGCTATGCGGCGTGTTGTTGTGCCGACAGTACTTTGCCGGCAATGCCCGCATCGCGGCGCTCGCGACTACCTTTTACCGGCGCATCGACTGGCAGTGGATGTTGAACGGCGGCACAAGTTTATCGATGGGCTGGCTGCCGGAGCAGGGATTTATCCAGCACCGTTGGGACATTTACGCCGAATTGATGACCATGTACCTGATGGCGATCGGCTCGCCCACGCACCCCATCCCGGTTGAAACCTGGAACACGCTGCAGCGGCCGCTGATCCAGTTCGGCGGCATCGAGTACATTTCAGGCGTCGCGCCCTTGTTTATCCATCAGTACGCGCATGCCTGGTGCGACTATCGCGACCAGCGCGATCTCCACGCCAACTACTTCACCAACTCCATTGCCGCCACGCGCGCCCACCAGCTTTGGTGCATTCACCTGGGGCAGAAGTTCAACTGGGTCGACATGGATATGTGGGGCATTACGGCGTCTGACTCAAAGGATGGCTACCGGGTGTGGGGCGGGCCGCCCGCGATTGGACCGCTCGACGGCACGCTGGTGCCCTGCGCCGCCGCGGGCTCGCTGCCGTTTTTGCCGGCGGAGTGCTCGCATGTGCTGCTTTCCATGCGCGAGAAGATGGGGCCGCGCGTGTGGACCCGCTACGGCTTTGTGGACGCATTCGATGTGAAAGGGAATTGGTTTGCCGAGGATGTTCTGGGCATCGATCAGGGCATCAGCGTCCTGATGGCGGAAAACCTACGCTCGGGGTTTGTGTGGGAGTACTTCATGAAAAACCGCGAGATCACCCATGCGATGAGCGAGGTGCAGTTCCACCCCGACCCGGACGCGAACTCGCAGGTTTTGTGAGGGACTGGTAGGACTGCCATCATATGCAGCCGGAAGACCAGATCTCGTTTGTGAAGAAAACGACGGAGTACCAGTCTTTTTCAAGCCTGCGTATCTGCCCAACCTCGCAGGGAAGCGCTTCTGCTTTTATCCCGTATTTGGCGTGTACTGCATTCTTCAAGTTGTCGCTGGGATCATGAACAAGGTAAACCTCTGTGTCGCCAACTCCGGCAAAACCCCAGCCATCCCAATCCATATAGGTAATGCCGCCGGGAGCCAAGCCGTGCTGTGCAATCAACTGCTGTTTGTACATATCCGAATGGAACGTCCATCGATAAGAAGTGCGAAGAGTGTAGTCGTACCGAGACAAGGTAATACTTATAAGTACAAGGACTGCAGCAACGCCTACCAGAGTAGTTGCGTTTCTCCTGCTTTTTGTAAAGATTAGGATTGCAGCTGTAAGTACCAGACCAAGGATGCCGGTAAGTAGGGCGAGCCAGTATAAAATGCCAATTCCGTCATCGCCCGAAATGATGATGGGCGCGTAGATGCACATAGTTGCCGCGCCAGCCAAGGCGAGCGGCTTCCAGCGAAGCCGAGACATAAAGCTTTTCTCAGCAGAGTGTGGCTTTGAGCTCACAGCCTGCCTTGTGGCCAGGGATTGATGACCTGCAAGCCCGCAGCCTCGAACGGTGCTGTGTCGCGTGTAGCTACCGTAAACCCGTGCGTATACGCGACCGCCGCGATCTGCCCGTCCGCGAAGGAAAGCGCTCGCCCGGCGGCTCGGGCCCGACTTACCAGCTTCGCGTAAGCTATCGCGGCGGCCTCGTCGAATGGAAGCACGCGTGGGCCGAACCATTTTGCCAATTGCGGCCTCAATGATTGCGCCAGAACCGTTTTGCGCCGTCCTTCCGGCAGCTTCTCCACCCCGACCAGCAATTCGGCAAGGCTGGTTGTCGTCAGATAGAGAACTTGTTCAGCTTGCCGGTCCAACCAGGCGAGCACCGCAGGGTCTGCTTGCGGCTTGAGCGGCTCCGAAACAACATTGGTGTCGACGACGATCATTCGAAATCCGCGCCTCGCGCCGGTGTGGGATCGCGTGTGATGTCAAGTTCGAATCCACCGTACTGCATCGCCCACTCGTGCAGCGCCGTCCCCAACCCGACCTGCTGCTTCGGGCGCACAGCTTCTTCAAGGATCGCGCGCACTTCCGCTTCCGTGCTCTTGCCGTGCTGTTTAGCGCGGTGCTTCAGGGCCAGGTGCACGTCTTCCGGTAGATTGCGGACTGTAAGGGCGCTCATAGACATCTCCTGCACAAATGATAGCAGTCTGGAGAAAGTGCTATCACCCTTACTTTGGAGTGGTCCGGCCCGTAAACAACGCGTGATTGCAGCAGCCATCGCGGTACCCTGAAAGCGCTCGCCCGGAGGCTGCCCCCGCATGACGGAAACCGACCAATACCTTTGGCTCACCCAACAAGGCGAAGCTCCCGGCGCGCCCGGGCTGCCCGGACGGTGGACCTCCAGCGTGAAGGACTCGGTGGGATGTGCTTACTCCACCTCTTCCAAGATCTGGTTCACCACCTCGCACGGCATCCTGAACGAGATTTATTTCCCGACCATCGACCGCCCTCAAACGCGCGATATGGGTTTTCTCGTCACCGGCGATGACGGCTTCTTCAGCGAGGAAAAGCGCGATACGGCCCGCAAGTTTGCCTATATCGACCCACATGCGCCCGCGCCGCGCCTCGTCAACCGCGACCCCGGTGGGCGCTACACGCTGACGAAGGAGATCATCTGCGACCCGCACGGATGCGCGGTGCTGCAGCGTGTCAGGTTTGAGGTCGCTCCCGAGTACGACGGGCGCTTGCGCTTGTACGCGCTCCTGTCGCCCCACCTGGGCGGGGGCGGCGCGGACAACTCGGCGCGCGTGGTCGATACGGCGGGTTCGCGCGTGCTGCTGGCGTGGAGCGGCGTCAACTCGCTGGCGGTGGCCGCCGACTGCGGTTTCACCCGCGCTTCCTGCGGATTTGTGGGCGCGAGCGACGGCTGGCAGGACCTGAAGCAGCACGGAACCATGCAATGGGAGTATGGCTCGGCAACCGACGGCAATGTGGCCGTCATGGGTGAAATCGCGCTCCCTCTTACCGTCCAAACAGCACCGCACACGTATGAGTTCACGGTGGCGATCGGCCTGGGTGAAAGCTGGCACGCAGCGCTTTCCGCCGCCATGAGCGCGCTGGCGACCCCGTTTGACCGCCATCTGGGACGCTATCTGCGCCAGTGGCAGCGTGTACAGCTGCCCCCAGGGTTGAGCGCGAGCACGGGCGACGGTGGACGGCTGTTGAGCAACAGCCAGAAAGTCCTGCTGATGCACGAGGACAAAAGCTACGCGGGTGCTTTTATCGCGTCGTTGTCCATCCCCTGGGGCTATGCGAAGGGTGACGACGACCTGGGCGGCTACCACCTGGTATGGACCCGCGATATGGTGCAGTCGGCCTCCGCGATGCTGGCACTGGGTCGCACGGAAACCGCCTTGCGCGCGCTCGTATACCTGGCCTGCTCGCAAAAGCCCGATGGTGGGTTTCCGCAGAATTTCTGGGTGAACGGGACGCCGTACTGGACCGGCATTCAGCTCGACGAGGTCGCGTTTCCGATCATTCTGGCATGGCGTCTCTGGAAGGTGAACGGGCTGGGCAACTTCGACGTGTTTCCGTTTGTGGCACGCGCAGCTGGGTTCCTTGTGCGCTACGCGCCGGTTACGCAACAGGAGCGCTGGGAAGAAAACGCGGGCTACTCGCCTTCCACGCTCGCAACAGTGATCTCCGCCCTGTGCTGCGCGGCGGAGATCGCGGCGGCCCACAACGCGCCCGAGTTGAGCCGGTTTTTAAACGAACATGCCGACTGGGTGCAGTCGCACCTTGAGGACTGGTGCGTAACGGAGAACGGCGCGCTCCACCCGGAGATCAAGCGGCACTATATGCGGGTGCGCCCGCCCGCACCGGGAGAGCCGTGGTTCCGCCCCGATGTGCTGCCCGGAAACGTGCGTTTGAACAACCGCGCGCCCTGGGAGGAAAGCGAGTTCCCCGCGAAGGATGTGGTGGACGGCGGCTTTCTGGAACTGGTGCGCTACGGGGTGCGCCGGGCCGACGATCCGGTGATTCAGGACACGATCAAGGTAATCGACCGCGTACTGCGCGTCGAGTGCCCGCAAGGCCCGTGCTGGCGGCGGTACAACCATGACGGCTACGGCGAGCAGAACGGCGGCGGCCCGTTCATCCACTACGGACAGGGCCGCGCCTGGCCGCTGCTGACCGGCGAACGCGCCCACTACGAGCTGGCCGCCGGGCACGATATCGGGCCGTTGATTGCCGCCATCGAAGGGTTTGCCTCACCGGGCGGTATGCTGCCCGAGCAGGTATGGGAGGAGAATCAGCCTCTCAAAACCAGCGCCGGCCCGGTAAACCTCGGCGATCCGGCGGGCTCTGCGATGCCGCTTGCCTGGGCGCATGCCGAGTACATCAAGCTGGTCTGCTCGGCGCACGATGGGCGCGTGTTCGACCGGATCGCGGCAGTGGAGGCGCGCTACGGGGCGGGGCCGGTCGCGAGTTCGTTTGAGGTGTGGAAGCAGCGGCGGCCCATCACGGCGATTGGGGCCGGCAAGACTCTCCGTATCCTGTCCGCAAACCCGTTTGAAGTGCTGTACACGGTCGACAACTGGGCCACACAGTCGACCCTCCGCTCGACCGAAGTGAGCCCGGCGGGCTCGTTCGCCGACATCGCCTCACCGCAGTCCGGCGAGATCATCTTCACCCTCCACTGGCTTACCCATTGGGAAAGCCGCAACTACACCGTGAAAATCATGCAAGAGGGCATGTAAGTTGGGTGCCGCTTTATTCGGAAAGCGACCTTTACCAAGGCTGACCATACTGTATTGGTTAATGGTTGCCATCGTTTTGTGCGCTGAACCGTTTCTGGCGGCAGTTATTTTTTCTTTTGCTTTCCTTGTTGTCCCTGCCGGTGCCTTTTTATTTGATCGTCTTGGACTGCGAACTCCCGAGCTTGTACAGGTGCTCACGGAGGGAGTTTTGCTCTCTGCAGCCGCTTTGTCGTGCATGCCGCTCGCGTTTGCAATCGGTTTTGTCGTGCGCTCGAAAGTGCGTGTCAGCTTTTTGATCGCATGCCTGCTTGGCGGGCTTTGCGGGGCGGCAGTCTCTTGGAACAGCAACAGCGTGTATGCACGTCCTGCAGCGGCTGCTGCAGCGGTCGTGTTCTTGGGCGGAGTTACTTTCCTGCTTCGACAAGAGAAACTTTACCCAGTGAGCATCACTGTTGCTGTCGGATACTTGGTTCTGCTGGGGCCCGCATCCTTCACACTTACCAGCGCTCCTGCGCCGCCGGCGTCAGCACGAAAAATGTGGACCGCACATCTTGAAAAGTATGGCTTTGGCCAAACCTCATCCGAATACACAGCCGCGCGCAGCATCGCATTTGTCGGGGACCGCCTTGCCGTCAGACTTACGGATAGAATCGTTGCTCTGGATTTGAAATCCGGAAGCGTGGCTGCCCAAGTTCCACTTACTTTCAACCGGTATGTCGAACCGCCCCTGTTCAGGACATATACAGGTGCTTTGCTGACAGTAGCCTCGGATCGCTTCCTGCTCCTGGACGAGTATCTACAAATTGTTCACTCTTCGCCCCTATATCCTTCCGGCAGATTGCAGAATATCAGCACGGATGGGCGGGCAGTGGCCTGGGAAGCTTGGACACCGGTAAAGGGAACACGGATCGACCCGGACGAGCAGCCGATTTTACCGCCCGGCCTTTCCGTGCTCGACACGACTACGCTACAGCCAAATCAACATTTCAGGGAGCCGGGACCATTCTTTTCAATCAGTGCGGACGAACTTCTCGAGACCCGCCCCGACCCGAAAAATGCGCAAGCAACCGAATTCTTGCTTGTGACACCTTCGGGAGCGAGGGTTGTGACGATAACCTGCGGCGAGGGGCGCCTGCTTACTTCCACACGCATCCTCATCGTCGGTTGCGGCGAGCTGCACGTCATGGACGCCGAAGGGCGGACCTTGGCCCAGGCCCGCTTGCCCCGCGCCAATTGGCAATTCGGCGGCATCGCGGAAGATGGAAGCCGCTTTGCCTTGGTTCGAAGTCAGTCGATAGGCGACCCGAGCCGGACGCTGTTTGAACATTTTGTTGTCTTCAACACGGCTGACTGCCGTCCTGTGGCCCTTATACGCTCTGAGCACTTGCCCGAACGCATCTCGTGGTCGGCCATGTCTCCAGATGGAACTTTGTTTGCGGCAGGGAGCCCGACCGCTGTGTCCCTTTACCGTCTTCCTTGATGCAGGCTCGGCGTGGTGGACACCGTGAAAATTACTCCCGGAGCCGACGAAGAGCAAAAGGCGGGCTTAGAATGGCAGAGTCAGCCACAACCACCACTTCCCGGAGAAAGACCTACCTGTCATGAGCGCCACAGCGACCCCTCCCCAAGCTCCCTCTTCCACCGACATCGACCTGCTTTCCATCAACGCCCTGCGCTTTCTCGCGGTAGACGCGGTGGAGGCGGCGAACAGCGGCCACCCCGGCGCGCCGCTCGGCGATGCGCCCATTGCGTATCTGCTGTTCCACAAGTACATGCGGCATAACCCAAAGCACTCGAAGTGGTCCAACCGCGACCGCTTTGTGTTGTCCAATGGCCATGCCTCGGCCATGCTGTACGGCATGCTGCACCTGGCCGGCTATGACCTATCACTTGAGGACTTGAAGCAATTCCGTCAATGGCAGTCCCGCACACCGGGTCACCCCGAGTTCGGCGAAACCGACGGTGTGGAAGTCACAACCGGACCGCTCGGGCAGGGTTTCGCGATGGCGGTGGGCATGGCGATGGCGGAAAAACACCTTGCTGCCGTCTACAACAAGCCGGGCTATGACGTTGTCGACCACTACACCTACGGCATCTGCGGCGACGGTGATTTGATGGAAGGCGTCTCCCACGAGGCGGCTTCGCTGGCGGGGACGCTTGGATTGGGCAAGCTGATTTTCCTGTACGACGACAATCTGATCTCGCTGGATGGGCCGACCGATCTAAGCTTCACCGAGAATGTGCAGGAACGCTTTAACGCGTACCACTGGCATGTGCAGACGGTAGCCGACGGCAACGATCTCGAAGCGATTTCGCAGGCGATCGAGGCCGCCAAGGCCGAGACAGGGAAGCCGTCTTTGATCGCCGTACGGACGATTATCGGCTATGGCTCGCCCTCCGCCGGCACCAACAAGGCGCACGGGGCGCCGCTGGGCGAAAAGAACACCAAGGAAACCAAGCGCACCCTGGGCTGGCCCGAGGACAAAACCTTTTACGTGCCCGAAGAAGCCGCCCAGAACTGGGGCAAGATCGTCGAGAACGGCGCGAAGTATGAGGCGGAATGGAACGAGCTGTTCGCGAAGTACAAGGGGGAAAACCCTGAGCTGGCCGCCGAATTCGAGCGTACGCAGGCGGGCAAGCTGAAAGAAGGCTGGGAAAAATCGCTGCCCTCCTACCCCGTGGACACGAAGCCGATGGCGACCCGCAATGCGGGCGGTGCCATCATGAATGCCTTCGCCGAGGTGGTGCCCGAGATATTCGGCGGTGCGGCCGATTTGACAGAGTCGACGAAGACACTGTTGAAAAAGTCCGGCAACTTCCATGTGGACCCCGCGGGACGCAACGTGTTCTTCGGCGTGCGCGAGTTCGCGATGCACGCGGCTGTCAATGGCATGGCGGCGCATGGCGGCCTGATTCCTTATGGCTCCACCTTCTTTACCTTCTCCGACTATGCAAAGCCCGCGCTGCGTTTGGCCGCACTGATGCACATTCACTCGATCTTTGTGTACACGCACGATTCGATCGGCCTTGGCGAGGACGGCCCGACGCACCAGCCCATCGACCAGTTGATGATGCTGCGCGCGGTGCCGCACCTGATCGACTTCCGGCCGGCGGATGCGAACGAGACCGCGGCTGCCTGGCGGATCGCACTCGAGCTTAAAGAGGCAAGCTTTATGGCGCTGTCTCGCCAGGACCTGCCGATGCTGGACCCTGCCAAGCTCGATATTTATGAGGGTGTGAGCCGGGGTGCGTACGTGGTGGATCAGGGTTCCGACTCGCCCGACCTCTTGATGCTGTCGACCGGCGCGGAGGTATGGCAGATTGTCAAGGCCGCGGCGAAGCTCAAGGAAGAAGGCATTACAGCGCGTATCGTGTCCTTCCCGAGCTGGCAGTTGTTTGAGCGGCAGCCGGAAAGCTACAAGCTCGAAGTGCTGCCTGAGAACATGCCGAAGCTGGCGGTGGAAGCAGGCGCGACGCAGGGCTGGTGGAAGTGGGTGGGCCGCCACGGCGATGTAATCGGCCTGGACCGCTTCGGCGCGTCGGCTCCTGGAACGCTCGCGCTGGAAAAGCTTGGCTTCGGCGTGGACAACATCGTGAAGCGTGCGAAAGAGCTGCTGGCAAAGGCAGGCAAGGAGATGCCGGCGTTGGCGGGGATCAACGACAAGTAAGGCTGGTAAGGCCTGCGCGGGGATAGAATCCTGCGCAGGCTATCCACGGGCACGGAGGGGCATGTCGAATCAACAGCTTTCTCTAGCCATCGGCGTTCCGTCGATCCTGGCTCTCGCAAATCTGGTTATCGTACTCGTTGGGTTTCTGCTGCAAAGCAGGCAGCTTGAACGACGCTTCGATCTGATCGACAAGCGATTCGACTTGCAGGATAAGCGCATCGATGGACAAGACAGCCGCTTTGATCGGCTTAAGGCAAAACTCGACTGCATGGACACGACATTGCATGAGATTCATCTCATGCTCGGCCGTCACGACGCGCGTCTCGGCGCTTTCTAAAAAAGAGCGTCGGTAGCACTTCGCTATTTCCTGTACAACTGTTCCGTGAAACAAACAGCCGCGGCGCTTCCCACCAAAAACCATTACGAAGTCCTCGACGGCCTGCGCGGCGTGGCTGCGATCGTGGTCGTCATCTTTCATATGTTCGAGCCGTATGACGGCGAGAACCGCTTCAAACAGATCATCAATCACGGCTACCTGGCCGTCGATTTCTTCTTTCTGCTCTCCGGCTTTGTCGTCGCGTATGCCTACGACGACCGCTGGGATCGAATGACGGTGTGGGATTTCTGCAAGCGCCGGCTCATTCGCCTGCAGCCCATGGTCGTGATGGGCAGCCTGATCGGCGCTGCGTTGTTTTACTTTCAAACCTCGTCTACGGTTTTTCCATTGGTAGGCAAAACATCGGTCGGGCATTTGTTCGTCGTCATGCTTGTTGGGATGACTTTGATCCCGCTGCTCCCATCGATGGACGTCCGCGGGTGGGATGAGATGCACCCCCTGAACGGTCCTGCCTGGTCGCTCTTCTTTGAGTACATTGCGAACATCCTCTACGCGCTGGGGCTACGTAGGCTTTCCAAGAAGGCGCTCGGCTTTTTTGTTTTCGCCGCCGGGTGTTTCCTGCTGCAGTATCTTGTTTTGGGGCCGCGCGGCGACGTGATCGGCGGGTGGTCTGTCACGCCGAAGGAGCTGCACGTAGGCTTCGCCCGATTGCTTTACCCCTTTTTCGCGGGGATGCTCCTGATGCGTCTCGGCAAGCGCATTCACGTTAAGGGCGCGTTCGCCCTGTGCAGTCTTTTATTGGTCGTAAGCCTTGCCGTGCCTCGCATCGGAGGTGCCGCACACTTGTGGGCGAACGGCTTGTACGACGGATTCTGCATCATCGTTCTCTTCCCGATCATTGTCGCCATGGGCGCCGGCGAAAGCATCACGGGCGGCTTTTCCCTGCGGCTTTGCAGGTTTCTGGGCGGCATCTCCTACCCGCTCTACATTACGCACTACCCACTGATTTACATCTACACGGTATGGGTGGTGCAGAACAGGATGCCGCCGGCGCGCGGTATCTTTTGGGGCATTTTGCTGCTTATCACGGCCGTCACGGTCGCCTATGCCTGCCTCCGGTTTTACGACGAGCCCCTGCGCGCATGGCTGAACCGCCGCTTCCTCGGCAGAGCCTTGAAGGGTCGGGAGGCAAGCCCGGTCCGGTCGTAAGCTGTCGCCATTCTTTGCGCCCGTCCGCTTTTGATTGCATCCAACGAGACGCATGCCAAGAATCAGCACCATTCTGTGGGATACCGGTGGCGTTCTACTCACCAATGGCTGGGACCACAACGAGCGTGAAACAGTCTTCAACCAATTCGCCATTCCGCCTGATGTGCGCGCTGCTTTTGCAAAGCGCCACGAGGTGGAAAACGATGCGTGGGAAAAAGGGTTCATCGACTTTGATGAATACCTGCGCCGCACCCTGTTCTTTGAGCCGCGCCCGTACACGCCCGCGGAGGTCAAGCAGGCCATTGAGAACGAGTCGAAGTTCATCCCCGACACGGCCATGCCGCTGCTTACCGCGCTTTGGGAGCGCGGGCAGGTGCGCATGGGGCAGCTCAACAACGAATCGCGCGAGCTGAACGATATGCGTTTGGAGCGGTTCGGGCTGCGGCAGTATTGGAGCGTGTTTTTCTGCTCCGGCTACGTAGGGCTGCGTAAGCCCGAGGCGGCAATCTACCGGCTTGCCCTCCAAGTGCTGCAAACCCCCGCGCATGAAGTGTTGTTCATCGACGACCGTGAGAAACAGGTTGAGGCAGCGCGTGCGCTCGGCATGGAAGCGGTTCAATACACAGGCTCTGCCGCGCTTCGCGGTGAGCTTGAGCGTTTAGAACTTTTATAAAAGGACGAGAATGAGCACGAGCGATCAACTGATAACTCCCGATCTTGCGAAATCCGCTGCCGCGGGCGTTGAAAAACGCGTTCCGGAACCAACCGTTGTCGTCATCTTCGGCGCATCCGGCGATCTGACTAAAAAGAAGCTGCTGCCCGCGCTTTTTCACCTTGAAGAAAGTGGATTGCTGCCGAAGGAGTTCGCGGTAGTCGGCGTGGCCCGGCGCGATCTGAGCGCGACGTTTCGGCCCGATATGCAAAAGGCCATTGTTTCCTCCGGCACGGACGAGAACGACCCGAAACTCGCCGGGTTTATGGAAAAGGTGTCGTACTTCACGACCAACTTCGACGACTCTCAAGGCTACGCAAAGCTCAAGGAAACCCTTGCCGGCATCGACAAAGAAAAAGGGACAAGGGGCAATCGGCTTTTCTACCTCGCGGTCGCCCCTGAGTTTTTTGAGGAGATTGTCGATAAGTTGGGCGAGCAGGGAATGGACAAGGCGGAAGAGGGGGCGACAGTGCGCGTTGTGATTGAGAAACCTTTCGGTCACGATCTCAATTCCGCCAAGGAGCTGAACGCGGCGGTTGGCAAGGTTTTCGGCGAGGACCAGATCTTCCGCATCGACCACTATCTCGGCAAGGAAACGGTGCAGAATATCCTTGTATTCCGGTTCGCGAACGCGCTGTTTGAGCCGATCTGGAATGCCGAGTATATCGAGAACGTACAGATCACGGCAGCCGAGTCGATTGGGATCGAAGGACGCGGCCCTTTTTACGAAAAGGCCGGTGCGTCGCGCGACATTCTCCAGAACCACATGATGGAGATGTTGTCATTTGTCGCCATTGAACCGCCCGCGACCTACGAGGCCAAAGGCATTCTCGAAGAGAAAACCAAGTTGTTCAAGGCCATCCAGCCGCTCACCCCGGAGGTCGCGGTGCGCGGTCAGTATGGTGCGGGGCAGGTTTCCGACGGTAAAGGCGGAAGCGAGCAGGCGAAGCCATACCGCGAGGAAGACCGCGTCGATCCCAACTCCGCGACCGAGACTTTCGCCGCCGTGAAGCTCACGATCGACACGCCGCGCTGGAAAGGTGTGCCCTTCTATGTGCGCGCTGGCAAGCGGCTTGCGAAGCGCGTGACGGAAATTGTGATCGAGTTCAAGCAGCCGAAACAGCAACTCTTTCCCGGCGCGCAGGACGGCCCGTGCAAAGGCATTCCGACGAACCTGATCCGCATGCGCATCCAGCCGGACGAGGGCATCACGATCGTTTTCGGCAATAAGCTGCCGACACCCGATACCACCATCTGCCCGGTCGGTGCGACGTTCAAGTACAACGACACCTTTGGCAAGTACACCGCGAACGGCTATGAGCGGCTGCTGCTGGACGCTATGCTGGGCGACGCCACGCTTTTCTCGCACCGCGAGGCAGTCGAGGTGGCTTGGGCTCTGTACACGCCGCTGCTTGAAGCCTGGGCAAAGAACCCGCCGACCGACTTCCCGAATTACGAGAGCGGGACCTGGGGGCCGAAAGCTGCCGACGAGCTGCTGGCCAAAGACAACCACAGCTGGCACTCGGTGTAAGGAGACGACCCATGGCGCATCACTTGCAAGTCACTTACCGCGTTTATCCTGACCCCGACGCCTTGGCCCGCGCTGCGGCTGAGCACTTCACGGAGCGGGTTGCCCAATCAGTTGCCAAGCGCGGCCGGGCGCGTATCGCGGTTTCCGGCGGGTCTACGCCCAAGGCTACCTTCGCATTGCTGGCGCAGGAGCCCTACAGTGCGAGCATTCCCTGGGATAAGATCGACCTGTTTTTTGTTGACGAGCGCACGGTAGGGCCTGACGATCCGGAATCGAATTACCGCATGGCGCGTGAGGAATTGCTGTCGAAAGTGCCGCTTGCGCCCGAGCACGTGCACCGCATGGAAGGCGAGCTGGATCCGGAGGAGGCAGCGGCGCGGTACGAGTCATTGATCCGCCGGGAGTTTCGGCTCGAAGGGGCAGAAGCGCCGCGCTTCGATATGGTGTGGCTGGGCATCGGCGACGACGGGCACACAGCCTCGCTGTTTCCGCATACGGAGGGCGTACACGAGCGCGGCCGCATCGCGTTCGCGAACCATGTGCCGCAGAAAGACACCTGGCGTATCACCCTGTCCGCTCCGGTTATCAATGAAGCGCTGGACGTGGTATTTCTGATTGCGGGTGAAGGGAAGGCTGCCCCGCTCGAACGCGTGCTCTATGGCGAACCGGATCCCGAGGAAACGCCGTCGCAGCTCATCCAGCCGAGCAGTGGCTCGCTGACATTTCTGCTGGACGAAGCAGCCGCGGCCAAGCTGCCGAAACCGGGGCCGGACGGGGTGGGGCACGTGGAGCTCGCGCGATGATTCTTGCCGGCGACGTGGGCGGCACCAAGGTACACCTGGCGCTTTATAACTTCCAGGATGCACGGCTGCAGCATGTCACTGATGAGCGTTTTCCAGCGCGTGAATATGACGGGCTTCAATCGGTCGTGCGCGCGTTCCTCGACAAAAACAAGCATCCTGAAGTGACCTCGGCCTGCTTCGGCGTACCAGGCCCGGTACGCAACGGCAGACTCAAACTGACGAATCTCCCGTGGCTGCTCGATGCGCGTGAGCTGGCGCGCAACCTCGACATTGACCACCTGTTTCTGATCAACGATCTTGAAGCGAATGGTTACGGCATCCCCGAATTGACGCGCGACCAGGTGTACACGCTGTCGCCCGGCGACCCGAGCGCACTCGGCAATCGGGGCCTGGTCTCGGCCGGTACGGGCCTGGGTGAGGCCGTGCTGATGTGGAACGGCAAACAGCACATTCCGGTTGCATCGGAAGGCGGCCACTGCGACTTCGCTCCCCGCAACGAGCTGGAAATCGACCTGCTGCGCTATCTCCAGAAGACAGTCGGCGGCCGCGTATCCTACGAGCGCGTCATCTCCGGCCTCGGTTTGAAAAACGTCTATTGCTTCCTGCGTGACGAGAAAAAGATGAGGGAGTCGCCCGAGCTGAAGCAGCGCATGGAAGCCGAGGACCCGAATGCCGTGATCGGTGAGTTGGGAGAAAGCGGCGGCGATGAGCTGTGCGCGCACACTCTCGACATCTTCGTTTCCGTCTATGGTGCGGAAGCAGGTAACCTCGCGCTCAAGGTTCTGTCCACCGGGGGCATGTTCATCGGCGGCGGCATCGCACCCAAGATTCTCGACAAAATGCGCGACGGAGTGTTTCTACGCGCCTTTACTGATAAGGGCCGCTTGAGCGAGCTGCTGGTCAATACTCCGGTGCACATTATTCTTGAAAGCCGGGCCGCGCTGATGGGCGCAGCCGCCTACGCCGAGGCGCGCGCCGCGGAGTTCAGCGGCCAATCGGTCCGCATGGCGTCCAACCCGCTCGGCTGAAATCACCCGTATAGGAGCGTTCCCGCTTTGCCCATTTTTGCCCGTGGTTTTTCATTTGCTGCCCTGGCCCTTACGCTTCCCCAGCTTGCGCTCGCTCACGCCGTCCTTGTGGCTTCCACCCCGAAGCTGCACGGCACGGTTGCGGGACCTACCGTGCATGTGCGCCTTCAATTCAACTCCCGGGTTGACGGCCCGCACTGCACCTTGATGATCGCCGGGGCAGCACAGTCGCTGAGGCTGCTCCCCCAACCCGCGCCGGATGCAATCGCCGCCGATGCCGCCGACCTAAAGCCAGGTGCGTACACCCTCCGCTGGCAGGCGCTTGCTTCAGACGGTCACATCACCCGCGGTGAAATCCCCTTCCGTGTCGAGTCCTCTGCCCCGTCCCGAGACTCCAATCCGAAGTGATCTGGCTACTCAAGGACTTCGATTTCCTCAGTGTTCTTCTTCGCGCGGCAACGCTGTCGCTTGAAGCCTTTACCCTCGGCGGTCTTTTTTTTCTCTTTTTTGCTGCTTTGCCCAGTAAGGCCACAACTGAACAGCTCGGACGCATCCGCACCATCACGGCCCGTTTTGCTCTTGCTCTGGGTTGTGCCCAGGCTGTTTCAGTTCTATTGTCGACTGCCATCCTGATTGGCGGTGCAGGGTTTTCTCTGCGCTCGCTGTGGACGGCAAGCTACTTCCTTGCCGGTACTCTGGAAATCGCAGCCTGCTGTTTGCTCTCTCTGCTCGTGGGACGGCCTCGCGGCTATGCGGCGCTCCTGCCCGCTGGGCTCCTGCTGGCCTGCTCCCTTGCGCAAAGCCATGCTGCTTCCCGCATCGACGATCGCGGCGTGCTGCTCTTCTTTACCGCGCTGCACCACCTGGGCACCGCCGGCTGGGTTGGCGCAATGCTGTTCTTGCTATTCGCGCTGCGCCGCAGCCCGACCTTTACGAACGCCCAGGCGCTCAGCCGCCGCTACTCCGCCATGGCACTGGTAAGCGTGCCCATGCTGGTGATCGCCGGCGTCGGCATGAGCTGGTTCTACGTTGGCTCCTGGGCTGGCGTGTACGGCACGACCTATGGCGTCATGGTTGTTGCCAAAACCATGTTGCTTATTCTCATGCTTGTGCTCGGCGCGGGCAACTGGCAGCTGCTGCGTACGCCGCAGCTGCTTTCGGTCAGCGGCGGCTCGGCGGCTGTTCTCCCCCAGCTTGCAGCCGTCCCCGTCCGTACACCCCGCCGCCCCTTTCTGCTTCGGCTGCGCCGCTTTGCCGAGGCGGAAATCGGCTTCGGCATTACCGCCATTCTCGCGGCCGCGTCGCTCACCTCGCAGCCGCCCGCCATTGATCTTCAGCAGGATCGCTTGTCCGCCCACCAGATCATCGAGCGCTTGCGCCCTGAAGCGCCCCGCCTCACCAGCCCCCCCGTTGCCTTGCTCACACCGCCGGGTACCTTGCGCGACTCGGTGGAAGCAGGAGTCTACGGGGCCGGCGCGGTCAGCGATGTGAACGACCGTGCCTGGTCGGAGTACAACCACCACTGGGCCGGGCTGATTGTGCTTGCCGCCGGTTTGCTCGCCTTTGCCGCCCGTGCCCTCCCTGCTGGACGGCTCCGCGCCGGGGCAGAGAACTGGCCCCTGTTGTTTATCGGTCTCGCTGTGTTTATTCTGCTGCGCGCCGACCCCGAAAACTGGCCGCTGGGGCCGCACTCGTTTTGGGGCAGCTTTGCCTGGCCCGACGTTCTTCAGCACCGTCTGTATGCCGCTTCCATTGCACTGTTCGCGGTATTTGAGTGGGCGGTCGCCACGGGGCGCTGGCGGGGCTCGGCGCGCGCGGCCTATGTGTTTCCGCTGTTGTGCGCAGCCGGCGGTGCGGCCCTGCTCACGCATTCACACGGCCTGAGCAATGTGAAGGACGAGATGCTGGCTGAGCTGGCCCATACGCCGATCGCTCTCCTCGGCGCGGCGGCGGGATGGGGCCGCTGGCTCCAGCTGCGCCTGCCCGGCACCCGCGCCGCAAAGACTGCAGGGCTGCTTTGGCCGTTGTGTTTAGCGCTGGTCGGCGTTGTGCTCCTCGACTACCGCGAATCCTGATACTTTCGTTGTACGCGAGCGTGGTCCACACACTGCCGACTGTGTGCCGACCTTGCGTCCTGTCTGAGGAATTCAGACTGAAAGGTTCCACCTCGTGCCCCCTCGCCGCTTCGCCCTCGCTCTCCTTGTTGCCGCGCCTGTCGCCGCCCACGCTCAACGCCTTCCCGCAAATGTCGTCCCCGAGCGCTACACACTTGCGCTCACCCCGGACATCGCTCACGCGAGCTTCACCGGTGAGGAAACGATCGCGCTCCGGCTCACCGCGCCCTCGAACACGATCACTCTCAACGCCGACGACCTCGCGTTTCAGTCTGTGACCGTTGGGGGGCAAACCGCGCAGGTGGCGGAAGATAAAGACAAGCAGCAGGCGACGTTTACATTTCCCAAGCCGCTACCCGCGGGTACGGCCGAGCTCCACATCCGCTACTCGGGCGTTCTCCACAACGACCTGCGTGGGTTCTATCTTTCAAAAACGCCCAAACGCTCCTATGCCGTGACACAGTTCGAGCCGACCGATGCGCGCCGCGCATTTCCGTCGTTCGACGAGCCTGCCTACAAAGCCATTTTCGACGTGAGCCTGACCGTCGACGCTGGCGATACTGCGATTTCCAACACGAATATCATCGCCGACACGCCTGGGAACGGGGGCAAACATACCCTTCGCTTCGCGTCGACGCCGAAGATGTCGACTTACCTCGTCGCGTTTCTCGTCGGAGATTTCCAATGCACCAAAGGCGAATCCGACGGCGTTCCGATCCGTGCCTGCGCCACCCCCGACAAGGTTGCACTGACGCCGTACGCCGTAGAGGCCGCGAAGTTTGTGCTGCACTATTACGATACGTACTTCGGCATCAAGTACCCGATGCCGAAGCTCGACATGGTCGCGATCCCCGACTTTGAGGCGGGTGCGATGGAAAACTTCGGCGCGATCACCTATCGCGAGACCGATTTCCTCATCGACGAAAAAAGTGCTTCGCTGGAAGGCAAAGAGCGGGTGGCGCAGGTAGTCGCGCACGAAATGGCGCACCAATGGTTCGGTGACATGGTGACCATGCAGTGGTGGAACAATCTATGGCTCAACGAGGGCTTTGCCACCTGGATGGAAAACAAGCCTGTTGCTGCCTGGCACCCTGAATGGCATGTTCCCGAGCAGGAAGCGGTAGCGCTCAACAACACGCTCAACCTGGATGCCGGGGCGGTGACCCGTACCATTCGCGCCGAAGCGAACACGCCGGACGAGATCAACGAAATGTTCGACGGCATCACCTACCAGAAGGGTGGCGCGGTTCTGGGTATGGTGGAAAACTACCTAGGCGAGGAACAATTCCGGCGGGGTGTGCATAACTACCTGCAGGCGCATTTGTTCGGCAACGCGACCGCCGAGGATTTTTGGAACACGCAAACCGCAACGAGCGGCAAGCCGGTTGACAAGATCATGGAAAGCTTCATTGGCCAGCCAGGCGTGCCCTTGCTCCAGTTCGCTGAACCGTCCGAGGGGAAAGTTGCTGCGACCCAGTCCCGCTTCTATCTAAGCCCGGCTGCCGCCCACACCCATGCCGGCGACCCGGCGCAAACCTGGACCGTGCCGGTCTGCTTCAAGGGCGAAAGGAGCGGCTGCCCGCTTTTCTCCGGCGGCACGACGCAGCTGCCCACTCCGCAGGCACCGTTCCTTTTCGCGGACGCGCGAGGTAAAGGCTATTACCGCAGCCAATACCCCTCCGCAATGCAGCAAACGATCGTCGCCAATTTGGAAAACGGCCTCGCTCCCACGGAGCGCATTGCCCTGCTCGGCGATCAGTGGGCGCAGGTTCGTGCCGATAAGTCCAAGGTCAATGCTTCGCTCGACCTGGCGGAGGCAGCTCGCGCCGATGAGAGCGCGGAAGTGACCGAAACGGTGCTGAGCCAGCTGCGCACGGTCGACGCGCGCCTGCTCGCCGCGCCTGGGGAGAAAGCGCAGTTCGCGGCATGGGTTCGCGCAACCTACAAACCTGAGCTGATGAAGCTAGGTATGCCGGTCGCCGGGGAAGCTCCAGAGATCACGGAACGCCGCGTCGCCTTGTTTTCACTTGTCGGCGGCATCGGCAAAGACCCTGAAACTCTTGCCGAGGCTCGCCGATTGGCTGAGCAGACCCTTGACCGTCCCGGTTCCATTGACCCATCGCTCGAGCACCCCGCACTTGCCATTGCCGCGCAAAACGGGGATGCGGCCTTGTTCGACAAGATGGAGCACGGTGCGGAAACCGATTCCAACCCGCAGCGGGCTGAGGGAGAACTGGCCCTGTTGGCTGCCTTTGAAAAGCCGGCGTTGACCGAACGGGCCATGGCCTATGCCGCCTCACCCAAGGTGAGAAATCAGGATGCCTTGTTCATCTTTGCCGGTGCGCTCGGCAATCCCGACACCCGCGATGCGGCTTGGAAGTACATGCAGGCGAACTGGCCCGCTGTTTCGGCGCAGCTTACTGAGATGAACGGCGGTGCCGTGGTCCGCGCTGCCGGGTCTTTTTGTTCGCCCGAGAAGGCTGATGAGGTGAAACAGTTTTTCACCGTGCATCCTATCCATGCCTCCGCGCGCGGGCTGTCGATCGCGCAGGCGCAAATTGAGGATTGCGTCGCTTTCAGGCAGGCGCAGGAAGCGAACGCGAAGCAGTGGCTGGATGCGCACGCGCGTTGAAGCCGCTTGTCAGACGGGGGCTTGCATAAGCGCGCTTTGTTCAACCTGCGCTCGGTACACACGGGAGCAGGCACGAAGCAAAAGCTTAAACGGCACTTCTCCGTTTCGAAGCAGGAGTATCTCACCTTCGCGCTTCTTTTCAGGGCGAAAGTACCATCGCGCCAACAATGCCTGATGTTCACCCAGCTCCTGTTTATCCAGTAAGCGGTGATTTTCGGTGAGCGACAGGAGGGCCGTGCGGAGTCCGTCTTCGGCGGTGGGTTGTTCCGAGCTGGCCTGGGGGGATGTAAGGCTGCCGAGTGGTGTGGGCCGGAACTCGACAGGGTGCGAGAAAAGAGAACTAGAGCCGCCGCCCTCATTGTGCAGACGTATGCCCAGCAGCGAGAATGGTGCGGGTCCAGTAATCGCTCCTGACTGTAGCCGGAACAGGTCCACTTGGTCGGGCATCGCGCTCGGTTGGACAAGCAGGGCGCTCTGCTCAGCGAGTGCGCCTGTGATCTCGGGCGCATTCGCCGCGACCGTCTCCACTTTGCCATGACGCGTATGCGCGGCGGCTGCTGCTTCAAAGTCGAGCGCTTCGCTCGTACGGTCGCGTTCAGCGGCAAGCGCGGTGAGCATGCTCGCGCCGCGCGTCCGCAGGAATGCCTGTACTTCCGCCGCTTCGTTGCTATAGCGCTCATCGGAGCAGCCTGCGTAACATGGCGCGAGGCACTTCTTCATCTCCGAATAAATGCATCCCGGAAATGCCGGGTCCGGTTCGAGATCCTGAAAACAGCGCCGCAGCAGGTGGAGGTCGAGCACCTGTTCCGCATAGCGTTCAGCGGCATTGCGCGAAGCGAACGGCCCGAAAAGATGTTCTGCCGCGGTAAGGGAAAGGGCGTTGGTGACCCACAACCGCGGAAAACGATTGCTCATCCCCAAGCGCAGGAAAAAGGGCGCGCGCAGGTGCAGCCGTTGTGCAGCACCTACGCCGAATGCAGCCTTGGCCGCGCGGTAGAGAATCAGATGCGCTGTGAATTCAGAAGCGGTTTCGACCCAGGCGATGCGCCGAACCAAACGCGTCAGCTGAAGCCTCTTGGTCTGCTCCGGCGCAGGCATAAGCAGCTTCCGTAAGCGTCGGCGCAAATCGGCCGTCCGATTCAGATAAGGTTCCCCCGTGGAGCCGCGAAGGCAGAAAACCGCCGGATTTGCCGGCAGATGATCCAGTGCCTCCCCCGGCGCAGCAGGGTCGAAGTCGATTTCATGGGAAAACAGCATAGCCCTGCCATGAGGGTACGGGAACGGTGAGACTTGCGTCAGCAGGTCTCCTGCGGCTTACGGATTCAGTCGCCTAATTCTTTCTCAGAAAACTCGCCCGGTGGTCAACCTTCCTGCGCGACCAACGTCCGCAAAAGGTCGAGCACATCGCGGCCCGCGGTGGCTGGGTTGAGGAGGGCGTGGTCCAGGGTCGAAGCGATGCCGGAAGCCTCCGCCTCGGAAGGCGGTCGTACATGCGCCATCGACCATTCGGGAAAGCTGCGCTCCTCTGTGTTTCCGCTTTCAAGTACGGTTACCTCTGCGTGCCGCGGGTCGCATTGAATGCGTTCAAAGACGCGCTCGATCGCGGCTTGCGGCCCTTCAAGCACCTGTGCAAAAAATCCTGAGTTGAACAGGAGAGCGCCCGTGACCCCGTGCCGGCTGTTATTGGCACGCGCCGTTCCGAGAATCTGTGAGAGCTCCCGGTCGCCATCCGCGCCGACAATCAGGTTCTTACTGCAGTAGATGATTTTATAGAGCTGGCCAATCACGCGATGCCTTCCAGAGTAAGGTGTTGTGGTCGTTGGAGCAGAGTGGGATCCAGCGTTTGAAGCTCGTTCGAGGGAACAGCTTTGCTGTAATAGAAGCCTTGCATGCTTTGGCAGCCTTCAGAGCGCACATGCGCCAGATGTTCGGCGGTTTCTACCCCTTCGGCCAGCGTCGAGATGCCAAGACTGGCACCCAATGCGGAGATCGCGCGGACGATCGCGCGCTTGCGCCCGTCCTCCTGCTCCATGGCAATAAGGGAGCGATCAATCTTAATCTTGTCGAACGGGAAATTGACAAGTTGGCTGAGTGAAGCGACGCCGGTCCCGAAGCTGTCCATGGCGACGCGCACCCCAAGCTCACGGAGGCTCTTGAGCGTTGCAAGCACGGCTTTTCCATCCCGCAGAAGAACGCTTTCCGCTACCTCGACCTCGAGTCTTTTCGCGGAAAGCTGCGCGGCCGCGAGTGCGCGTTCAACAGACCGGGCGAAAGTGCCGGTTTCAAAGTGGAGCGGCGAGACATGGACGGCGATAGTGACCGAATCCGGCCAGCGCATCGCTTCCTTGCAAGCGGTTTTGAGAACCCATTCACCAAGAGGGACCGCCAAGCCGAGTTCTTCGGAGAGAGCAAGAAATTGCTCGGGCATCAGCAGTCCGCGCTTGGGATGACGCCATCGCAGAAGTGCTTGCAGACTGGTTACCGCTTCCGTTTCCACATCGACCTGCGGCTGATAGTGAAGTTCAAACTGACGCAGAATAAGCGCTTTGCGTAAATCGAGTTCAAGGGTGCGCCGTTCAAGGGCACGTTCCTGCATGGCGGGCTGAAAAAAGTGAAATACTCCTCTGCCCATCGCTTTCGAGTGGTAAAGGGCCAAGTCGGCGCTTTTCAGCAATTCGTCCCGAGTTGCACCGTCCTCCGGCGCAAGGGCAAGCCCGATGCTGGCCCCGATGTTGATTACGTTTCCTTCCACCAAGTATGGACGCTGGA
Organism: uncultured Acidobacteriaceae bacterium; assembly: GCA_964244985.1. Taxonomy (GTDB): domain Bacteria; phylum Acidobacteriota; class Terriglobia; order Terriglobales; family Acidobacteriaceae; genus EB88. The sequence continues at coordinate 18,476 of CAXTKZ010000003.1, read as the reverse complement.
TAAGGTCGACGATGCGCGCCGCGAGAGCGGCCATATGCTCGCGGCCGGGAGAATTGGGAAGCAGCACGGCAAACTCGTCGCCGCCCAACCGCGCGGCCTCATCCCCTTGGCGTAAGGTTTGCGTGAGGCGATCGCTGACCAACCGCAGCAGTGCATCGCCAGTGGCATGCCCCAAAGTATCATTTACGGCTTTAAAGCGGTCCAAATCGATAAACAGAATGGCCGGGTGGCTGACCGACTCGTCCCTTAGGGGTAGCAGTGCTGCGTCCAATGCTTTCTCGAAACAGAGTCGGTTGCCGATGCCGGTCAGGTGATCGCGAAATACTTCCATCCGCTTAGTACCTGCATCGGGCAGGATAGTTTTGAACTGTGCGATAAAGCAGTTCTCTCCTACCTCGCTGCAGTGCACTTGGACGGGGTCACCTTTAGTCTGCGTGAGGAGAAACGAGGAGCCTCCAACAGGAAGAAGTGACGTGCTCGCCTGCTGAAGCCAGGCTTCAATGGCGCAGATATGCTTTTCTTCACTGGGAAAATGCTGAAGAAGAAGGCCGCGTAAGGAATTACCGACAAGGTTTGGAAACTCGGGCGATTGCAGTTCCGCTAAAAGACTGCGGCTTGCCTGAAGGATTACCCCGCGTGCATCGATCAGAAGCGAACCTTCCCAGGCACGACGCTCTGCATGGGGGGACTGGGATGTGCATGCCTGCACTGCCTCGCTCTCGAGTGTACTGTTCAACAGTGTCGCCCCTTCAAGGCCGGTGTATCCCGCAGCGCATCCGGTCTGTTCCTTTATCGGCATGAACCCGATAACAGTTAAGGGAGGAAATAAAATTTTCTTACCTAGGTAACTGCACACTTCCTACCATTCTGCCGATAAACCTCTTGCGAACAAGCAAAAGATCAAAGAAACACGGACTAAGCAGACTACGATCCCGCAATGGTTAAACCGTCAACCCTCAGGGTGGGACATGCCGTGCTGGAGCGGAACTCGAGATCATTGCCGATGGCGGAAATATCGTGAAAGATGTTTTTAAGATTGCCGGCGACCGCAATTTCCTGCACTGGAAAAGTAAGCTCGCCGTTTTCGATCCACAAGCCGGACGCGCCGCGTGAGTAGTCGCCGGTAACCATATTGATGCCGCGGCCCAGAAACTCTGTTAGGTAAAGGCCTTGTGGAATGGCGGCGATAATTTCCTCCGGCGTTTGCGTGCCAGCGGGGAGGAAAAGATTGTGTGTGCTGATGCCTGGGTTGCCGGCCAGCCCACGCGCGGCACTGCCCGTGCTTGAGAGGCCAAGTTTGCGGCCGGTATATGTGTTGAGGAGGTATGAGCGGAGAACGCCGTTTTCAATCAGGACGGTGCGTCGCGTGGGCAGGCCTTCGCCGTCGAAGGGGCTTGAACCAAACAGGCCGGGTAGGGTGCCGTCGTTGACAACACTGATGGATGACGCGGCAACCTGGTCACCGAGCTTGCCGGTGAAAAAGCTGGCACCGCGATAGATGGCATCTCCGTTGGCGGCATCGGCCATGGCACCGAGCAGCGACCGGGCCATCTCCGGCGCGAAAACAATAGGGACGCGCTGCGTAGGTACGCGGCGGCCATCAAGGCGGCGCAAGGTGCGGCGTGCGGCTTCAGCTCCTACCTGCTCGGGAGAATCGAGCCTGGCCAGGGTGCGGGCGCTCGAACTCCAGCCATCGCGCTGCATTTCGCCGTTCTTGCCTGTTGCAATCGGCACGGTGGAAATGCCGCAGTACGAGGACCGGGAAGCGCCGGTAAACCCGCGTGAGTTGGCGAGCACGCGCAGGCTGGTGGCCGCGGAAAAACTGCCGCCATCGCTGTTCTTGATGCGTGGATCCGCTGACAACGCCGCTGCTTCCACGCGCCGCGCATACTCGATCCGTTCGGGGCCGGGAAGCGAATAAACATCCTCGTGAAAGAGTTCAAGGTCCGCGTCCAGCGTTCCAAAGGCTGAAGCTTCCGGAAGATCCTGGAACGGATCGGGTGAAGAGATGCGGGCCAAGGCCAGAGCTCCGTCGACGAGGTGATCGATCCCGGCAGGGGTGAAGTCGCTGGAGGAGGTTGAGCCGACGCGCTGTCCCTGACCGTCGGCCAGAAAAACGCGCAGCCCAACGCCGCGCGAACCGGAGTCCTTGAGCGACTCAAGCGCGCCCATGCGCGCATGCGCCTCAAACTCGTTGCCTTCGCGGATGACGACTTCTGCGTCGGCAGCACCGGCTTTACAGGCTTGTCGAACAATGGATTCAGCTTCGACAGCCAGTTTTTGGGCATACGTGGGGATGTGAAATCGGGCGGGACTGAAAGCGGCGCTCACTGGATTGCTCCTTCAGGTTCTATTGTCGCCGACGCACCGCCGCGGGTTTACGCTGCGGGCGACCTCGGCTGCAAAGGGCCGCCCGCGTTTGTTTCTGCGGTCTGACCTTGTTCGTTTTGGAAGAACAAGGATTGTCCTAAGGCAAGAGCAGTCTATCGATGCCTATCAATTACCGCTTGCCGGCTTTGAAGAAACTTCAGGCTTGCCGTAGTATCCCGCGCGCGTCTGTACGAACAGATCTTTCTTTTTCGCCGTCAACGAAATGCGGTGAAAGCCTTCGCTTGCCGCGTCGGGGGTGTATCCGATGAGATATTGCTGCCGCAGCTCTTCGGCAATTTCCTTGTAGATTGCGTCGAAGTTGTTCTTTTTCGCTTCGTAAAAGCGTCCGCCGGTTTGGTCGGCGAGCTGCTGCATGATCTTTTTCCCATCCACGCGTGGCTCACCTCCGGGCTGTTGGCCGCCTCCCCGTTGTCCGCCTCCCGGATAACCGCCGCCGGGATAACCGCCTCCCCCGGGGTAACCGCCTCCCCCGGGGTAGCCGCCTCCCGGATAGCCCATGCCGCCCCCACGCCGTCCGCCACCGGGGTAACCGCCGCCCGGTGAGCCGCCATTGCTGAAACCGGCGTGCTCTTCGCCTTTGAAGTAGATGGTGTACACCTCGGCTTCGGCTTTTTGCGCTGCTTCTACAGCTTCCGCCAGGGTCTCCTTGCTGCCGCGATCCTGCCCATCGCTCAACACGATGATGGCTTTGCGGCCCGACTGCTTGCCAAGCAGATCGTGCGCCGATAAGTACACGGCGTCGTAAAGCTGCGTGCCGCCGCGCCCGTGCCGGCCGGGCTCGCTGCCGCTTGTATCTTCGGGAGTCGGTCCAAGCTGGTTCAAGGCTTCGCGCAGTTTCGGCTTGGAGGGAGTCAGGTCTTCAAGCAGCTCCACTTCACGGTCGAAGTGAAGAATTGCGGCTTTGTCCTCCGATTTCGCAAGCATGTCGTCGAGAAAACTTTGGCTGGCGCTGCGCTCCGCGTCGAGCACATCGCGCACACTGCCGCTGGTGTCGACATTGAGCGCAAGGGTAAGCGGCAGGTCGGTGTCGAGCGAGAAGTATCGGATCGTTTCGGGGCGACCGTCCTCGGTCAGAACGAAATCGTCCTTGGTGAGGCCGGGGACGAGCCTGTCTTTTTTATCGCGGACCACCACAGGCAGGTTGACCAGGCGGGCGTTTACGGAAAGCGTGGTCGGCGGAGCAGGGTTTTGGGCCCAAAGGCTGAACGCAGCTAGAGAAAGAGGCAAGAGCAGAAAGGTGAGACGCATGGCACTGTATTGGACGAGAAAAGGTGCAAGGAAGTTGAGGCGCTCAGCTTGACGCACCTCTTATATGCTGTCGGGAGATGAAAGTTGCTTGCCTTGCCCTCCTCCTGATAGGTACTGCCCCGGCCTGCTTCGGCTGGGGCCCGGACGGCCACCGCATGATCAACCGCCTGGCTGCCCAAAGCCTGCCCGCCGACGCGCCGCGCTTCCTCGTTGCGCCTGCCGCGCTCAATGAGCTGGAGTACCTGGGCCCGGAGCCTGATCGTTGGCGCTCGCCGGCGGAGCCCGAGTTGAGCGCGACGCAAGCCCCGGACCATTTCATCGACCTGGAGTACGCCGACGTTGTCGGCCCGCTGCCGCGCAAGCGCTATGAATTCATCGAACTGTTGGGCAAATACCGGGCAGCGCACCCCGAGAAGGCAGCGCTGGAAACGCCGGAAAAGGTCGGCATGCAGCCGTGGGAAACCGAGGAGGTTTGGGAGCGCTTGAAGGCCGGTTTTCGCGAGTATCGACAGGCACTAGCTCGGCATGAGGACACGGGACCCGAGGAAGCAGCTGTGCTGTTCTATGCGGGCTGGCTGGGCCACTATGTGGGCGACGGCGCGCAGCCGCTCCATGTGAGCCGCGATTACAACGGCTGGGTGGAGGCCGCCAACCCGCACGGCTATACCACTGAGCACCATATTCATTCGCAGTTTGAAACAGCGTTTGTGTCTGCCGCGATCAAGCCAGCGGATGTGCAACCCCTGGTTGCCCCCCTTAAGCCCATCGGCGATGAGTGGGCGGATTACCTGGCGTATCTGCGGCACTCCGCAAGCCTGACGGAGCAAACGTATGTGCTTGAAAAAGCAGGTGGTTTTGCCGGTGCGGGCACTCCGGAAGGCAAGCGGTTCGCCGCTGAGCGACTGGCAGCCGGAGCGAGCATGTTGCGCGATATGATCTACGCGGCATGGGTGAAAAGCGCCGAGCCCGTACCGGAGTACCACGGAAACGAGAGCGGCACTGGAGGCAAAACCGGTGCGGGCAAGTAAGTCCGGCGAGGCTCTGTTATTTAATTACCGGGCTTTTTGGGGAACCGTTCCGAAAATGGAACGAGTGGACTTGCCAAGCCCAAAATGAAACTGTGCCGAAACAAAGCGTGAACCGAGCCTGAGCCTTCGCCGTATTGAGTCGATAGAAAGGCCATGAGCAAGAAACAGTGCCAACCTGTATGCCCTGGATGGAGCTTGTATGTAGCTGCGATCTGCGGCTCGCCGAGCGAGACTGCGGAGCCGCTGCGCATCGCGATTGTCGCGAGTGGTGGGCGTGTGCTCTCAATGGGCTATGTAAGCGAGCGCTGCGCCGAGATCGACTTTGAGTTTCTCCACACGCAGGTGCTGGAAATGTATGGGCTGTTGATCGGTGCCGGCATCCTCCTGAGCGAGGAGGCCCACAATCAGTTAACGGCGCTTTGCCAGTGCACGCGGTATGTCCAGCCGAACACGCAGGGCGCTCCTGTGCGTTTAAGCCTGACCCTTTACCCAACGGAAGGCGGTCAGGACTTTTTGGCGAGTGGGCCGCGGGAGTTGCGGGCGGCGGCGTGAGATCCGTCAGCAAAACAGCGACCGAATCGTCATTGAAACCGCTCTCGCCCCTATGTGCCCGTTCGCTTCCTCAGCCGATCGGATAAAAATGCGCTAACCCGCATTGACCAGTCCATAACGGCGCTGCCAGGTTTCACGCAGCGCCGCCCACACAGCTGCCTTTTCATCAGGTCCGGCCTCGGCGTCCGGTTCGCTTGCAAACCGCTGCGCTTCGGTTTTGGCCTGCTCCAGCAGCGCTCGGTCGCGGATCAGCGAGGCCACGCGGAAGTCGGGCAGCCCAGACTGTCGCGTGCCGAAGAACTCGCCCGGGCCGCGCAGCTCCAGGTCGAGCTCGGCGAGTTCAAAGCCGTCCTGGGTGCGCACCATTGCGGCCAGGCGCTCGCTGGATGCTTCTGAAATGCGTCCGCCGGTCATGAGAATGCAATACGATTTCGCGCTTCCCCGGCCCACGCGGCCTCGCAGCTGGTGCATCTGCGACAGCCCGAACCGTTCGGCGTGCTCAATCACCATCGTGGTTGCATTCGGCACATCGACCCCGACTTCGATGACCGTAGTCGAGACCAGTACATCGATCTCGCCGCGTGCGAACCGCCGCATCATCACGTCCTTGTCGTCGGATGGGAGGCGTCCGTGCAGCAATCCCAGACGCAAGCCGTGCAGGGGGCCGTGCCGCAGCTCCTCATACATCTCGGTCGCGGACTTGAGGCCGCTGTTGCCCTCGCCGTTCGCGGCGGACGCAGGCTCGGGCAGCCCGGCAAACAGGGGCGCTTTCGTTTTAGCTGCCCGCTTCTTCGGCTTGGGCGCAGGCTCCGGTTCCGCGGGGGAGAAGTCCAGCTCCGGCTGGTCGGTCTTCGGCCCCTCAATCACGGGGTACACGATATAGGCCTGCCGCCCCCGCGCGACCTCCTTTCGCACAAACTCCCACACCTCGTCCGCGCGCTCGTCCGTCACCTGCCGGGTCACCACCGGGGTGCGGCCCGGCGGCAACTCGTTCAGCACGCTCACCTCCAGGTCGCCGTAGAGCGTCAATGCCAGGGTTCGTGGGATCGGCGTCGCGGTCATCGCGAGCAGGTCGGGCTCCGCCGCGCCCGGCTTTTTCATCAGGCGGAAGCGCTGCAGCACGCCGAACCGGTGCTGCTCGTCCACAACCACCAGGCCGAGTCGGGCAAACTCCACCTTGTCTTCAATCAGCGCATGGGTGCCGATCACCAGGTCCGCATCGCCGTTTGCGATGCGCTGACGGTTCCAGCGTTTTTGCGCTGCATCGAGCGAGCCGGTCAGCAGCACAACGCGGTAGGGGCGCCCGCCAGCCCCGGCAACCCGCTCCAGCAGCTTGCGCGCCGACAGGTAATGCTGCGTTGCCAAAATCTCCGTGGGAGCCATCAGCGCGGCCTGGTAATCGTTTTCAATGGCGATCAGCATCGCCTGTACCGCGACGATCGTCTTGCCGGAGCCGACATCTCCCTGCAGCAGTCGCCGCATAGGCGTGGGCTTGCGCATGTCCTCGGCAATCTCGGCCAGGGATTTTTTCTGCGCGCCGGTCGGCTTGAACGGCAATAGGCTTTTCAGCGCCGCTTTCACTTTTTCGTCCGTGGCAAAGGCGATGCCGCTTTCCTTGCGCTGTTTGCTGCGCTTCAGCTCCAGGCCCAGCTCAAGAAAAAAAAGCTCCTCGAAGATCAACCGCTGCTGCGCCGGGGTGCGCGCGCCTGTCAGCAGGCTCATGGGCGTGCCCGCGGGTGGAAAGTGTACCTCGTGCAGCGCCCGCGCGCGTCCTGGCAGCCCCAGGCGCGCGAGCGTGCGCCGCGGCAAGGTTTCCGGCACCCGGTCGCCCAGCTCCGCCAGCGCACCGTGCATCACGCGGCGCACCCATCGCGAGTGCAGCCGGTTGCCGCCCAGCGTCTCGTACACGGGCGTGATCCGGCCCACCTCCAGCAGATCGTTTTCGCCCTTTTCCGGCAAAACTTCTACCTGCGGCTGGATCATCTTGAAGCCCCGGCCGGAGCGCGACGCTTCCACCTTGCCGTAAGCCACCACCCATTGGCCGGGTTTGAACTTATCTTTGAGGTACGCTGCGCGGAACCACATGCACTTGAGCGTTTGCAGGTTTTGGCCGACGGTCAGCTCGAAAATAGGCATGCGCGCGGTTTGGAGCAGCACGCTTCCGCGCACCTCGCCGATAACCGACGCCATCTCCCCCGCGCGCAGCTCATTGAAAAGCACAGGGTGGAGCCGGTCCTCATAGCGGAACGGCAAGCGGTGCAGCAGGTCTTCGACGGTAAGGAGGCCCTTGGCTTTGAGCGACTCCGCGATGCGCGGCCCGATGCCTTTGACGTATTGCAGCTCGGTTGTAAGGGAAATCGGGGGGGCGGCGGGCATTGCAGTTCTGATCGTAAATCAGGTGCCTGATGGGAGATCGCCGGCCGCTCCAAAAAACAGTCGATCAAAATCGCGGTACTCGAATAAACAGCCGCATCGTCGCCGATACCCATGATCTGTTTCGGCAAGGAGCAAGCTCCGGTTCCGGTCGCTTTTGGCTGCATTCGGTTTTAGGATCGTATTGCTACTGTTGCAGCACGCCAGTCGTAACAAGCCACTTGTCTACTAAGTCGGGCCATGCGGTTGCCGGTAGGTTGGTCCGCCGCAAACCGAAGGCATGGCCACCTTGCGCGTACAAGTGCATCTCGACCGGAACACCGGCTTTTTTCAAACCCATGTAATACGACAGGGCTTGCTCTACGCCATCTACCTCATCATCCTCGTTTTGAAGCAGGAACGTCGGCGGGGTTTGTTTGGAGATGTGGTCCCGAATGTCTGCCTGAAGAGCGACGCTGTTCTCAGCAACCATGAGGTGGCCGGGATAAATCGCTATGGCGAAATCCGGTCGGCAGCTCACATCATCAGTTGCGTCTACCCGGGTATACACGCGCTTCTCGAAATGAACGCTTGTAGCCACTGCAAGGTGACCGCCGGCAGAAAACCCGATCACCCCAATCCTGTTCGGGTCTATGTGCCACTCCCCCGCATGTTGCCGTGTGAGACTGATGGCTCTTTGAGCGTCATCCAAAGCTTGCGAAGCTTTCGGGTATGCACCTGACATAGGACCTTTTGGGTAGCCCGGAACGCGATATTTCAGCAGGACGCACGTCATCCCTCGCGAGTTCAACCAGTCGCAGACTTCCGTCCCTTCAAGGTCCATTGCAAGAACCTGATAACCTCCCCCAGGAAAGACAACGACCGCGGCCCCCGTGTTCCTGCTTTTCGGAGAAAAGACTGTCATTGTGGGTACTGAAACGCGTTCCTCCGAAATCCAGGGCCTACCCGCTACCAGCTCATGCGGCTGGTTTGCAAGCGTTGAGTACTCGGGACCGTCGTACTTCACCGGATGAGGCGCAGCTCCGGGCCAGATTTGGAGCTGCTGATGCCCTGGCGAGGGTTGCCACGGCTTCAAGTGCTCCTGCGCGAAAATGTAGGAGCAGAAGACAGTGGCCATGATGACCTGCACGGTCAGTGAGCGAACGAAGCGCATCATAAGGCACCTCTGCAGTTCTGCCTCGACAGGCGAGGGGCTGCTTTTCTTTGAACGGGTATGCGACCGCGAGAGCGGTTCACAGTTTCAGGGTAAGGTGGATTCGTCTCGTGGCGCAGTGGCAAACCTGAATCTCAATGAGTGAAAAGCCGCGAGTGCTCACGCCCACTGTTGAAGCTCTTGAAAGTCATCCTGTGTCCGAGAACGACCCCGTTGCTTCCACGCAAGGGCGTTTCTCAAAACATTTCCTCCCGCGCATCAGAAAGAGGGTGAAATCCATGGTAATCGACAAACATCCGTGGCAGAGATGAGCGACCGCCTGCCTGAGCTGCCGCTTGAAGCCTTCCGCAAGGAGGACGGCGGCGATGACGCTGACTTCTACGCACCTGCTCGCTTCGTCACCCACATCGACGAAGCAGCAACACGCGCGCTCACCGCCTACTACCGCGCCACTCTCCCGGCTGGGGGTGTGCTGCTGGATCTCATGTCGAGCTGGGTAAGCCATCTGCCGCCAGAGATGGCTTTCACCGAGGTGATCGGTCAGGGGATGAATGCCGAGGAGCTCAGGGCCAACCCCCGGCTGAGCCGCAGCTTCGTGCAAGACCTGAACCGCATTTCCATCCTGCCGCTGGAGGCTGACAGCTGCGATGCCGCCTTGTGCTGTGTCGGCGTCCAGTACCTGCAATGTCCTGTCGAGGTTTTCGCTGAGGTTCTGCGGGTTCTGCGGTCGGGCGCTCCTTTTATCGTCAGCTTCTCCAACCGCTGCTTTCCGACCAAGGCGGTGGCGATCTGGCGGTCGCTTGACGCACATGGACATGCCGCCTTGGTGCGTCTCTATTTGCAGCGCGCCGGCTTTCACGACATCAGCGCAGATGTGCTGCGGGACGGTTCCGGCAGCGATCCGCTGATTGCAGTTACGGGGCGGCGTTGAGGGGCTGCTACACCCGTTGTACGTTCGCCGCCCCGGTCTTTGCCGCAGATTAGATTCCCTGTAGGTCGCTTTATGCTGACGCGTACTCACGGATGGTTGTTCTCAGGCGAGCATCGTGCCGGTCTCAACCGCTCTTCCGACGGGGCGTATGCCTACAATCAAGGGCGTGAGCGCAATTCCACAAGCCGGCCCGGGGCACTTGTCCGCGCGACAACGTGTGGCGGCCTTCTTGATTTCGCGTCTCGCCGCCGTTTGCATTGCTGCCATCGGCAGTACGCTGCGGTTCGTGGTGATCGCGGAAGACGGCGCCCAACCCGCGCCCTGGCCCGCGCGGGGTATCTACTGCTTCTGGCATGGCTGTACGTTCGCGGCGGGGTGGTATTTTCGTCGCTATAACGCATGCATCCTGATCAGCCGATCGTTTGACGGCGAGCTGATTGCGCGCACCCTCGGGCGGCTGGGATTCCGCAGCGTGCGGGGGTCGAGTTCGCGCGGGGCCGTCGCGGGGCTGCTGGCCCTGCGGCAGGAGGTCGACCGGGGCGGTCTCGCCATCTTCACCGCCGATGGGCCGCGCGGGCCCGCGTTCCAAAGCAAAATGGGTCCGGTCAAGCTGGCCCAGCGGACAGGGCAGCCGATCGGCTGCTTTCACCTTTATCCTGAGCGCTCGTGGAAACTTAAGTCATGGGATCGCTTCGAAATTCCAAAACCGGGGACCCGCGTCGCGGTAAGCTGGGCTCGCAGCGTACCCGCGCCGAGCGCGCGCGCCTCGGTGGAAGAGTTGGAAGCGACCCGTCAGGCGCTGGACGAAGCGCTCAACCGGGCACGCGCGCAGGCAATGGCATGGTTTGGGGGAAGCCCATGAGCAAAGGCATGTGGGACTTGAAGAAGCTGATGTTCGCCGTGCAGGGCGGCTTGTGTTTTTATTGCTGGACGCCAATAACCGCCGACCCCGTGCATATCCATGCCAAGCACTACGCGACCAAGGACCATGTGCTGCCGATCAGCCATGGCGGGGCCGCGGACTGGACCAACACGGTGCTTGCATGCTTCGGCTGCAACCGCGCCAAAGCCAGCCGGCTGCCGTCGGAAGCGGAGCGGGCGCGGCATGGGCACATACTCGCGCTGTTCAATGAGCGGGTGGCCCTGCGGCGCGTGGAGATGGAAGCCGCTGAAGCGCCCATGCCCAGCAGGGAACCCGAGAAAGCGCAAGCTGGTGTGTTTGTCGAGGCGGAATCCGGCACCCTTGCACCAGCGGCTGCTGTCGCCGAAGGGGTTGGAGCGGACACCCCGTCTTCCGAACTGCTCTTCTCCGTGCAGCCCGAAGCAGCACCATGACAGCACCCGAACTGGTCCGCGACTACCATTTCGATCTGCCGCCCAAGTTGATCGCACAGGAGCCCCCTCCAGAGCGCGGGGGGGCGCGGATGTTGACGCTGGACCGGGTGACCGGCGCGCTCGCGGACAAGCGGTTTACCGATTTACCGGGGCTGCTTATGCCAGGCGACCTGCTCGTGCTGAACAACACCCGTGTGCTGCCCGCGCGCTTGTTTGCCCGCCGCCCGCGGGCCAAAGCGCAGCAAGGGCAAGCGCCGGCGCGGATTGAGGTGCTGCTGACCGAGGAGCTGGCCCCCGGAGAGTGGCACGCGCTTGTTCGGCCCGGGCGCAAGGTGTCGTTGGGAGAGAGGCTGCTGTTTCCGCCGGAAGGCCCGGCGCTGCTTGAAGCCGAGGTAACGGCGCATGATGAGTTCGGCAAGCGCACCATCCGATTTGCGCCTTCTCCCGATTTTCACGGTGCTTTGGAAGCACTGGGTCAAATGCCTTTGCCGCCCTATATCCATCGTGAGGGAAGCGTCAGCACCCCGCGGGACTGGGAGCGCTACCAGACCGTTTATGCCGCGGAGCGTGGCTCGGTCGCGGCACCCACTGCGGGGCTGCACTTTACCTCCTCGGTGCTGGAGGCGATCCGAGCGCGGGGTGTAGAGATCGCCTATCTCACGCTGCATGTCGGGCTGGGGACATTCCAGCCGGTGCGCGTGGAACGGGTGGACGAAATTCGGCTGCACACCGAGCGGTACACTCTGCCCCCCGCCACTGCCGATGCGGTCAATCGGGCGCTTGCCGAGGGCCGCCGGGTAATCGCAGCGGGTACGACCACGGTTCGCACCCTGGAGCACTGCGCGCTTGCCGGCCCACTCACGCCGCATTCCGGTGCGACGAACATTTTCATCTCGCCGGGTTTCCCGTTCCGCGTCGTGGGCGGCTTGCTTACCAACTTTCATCTACCGCAAAGCACCCTGTTGATGCTGGTTTCCGCGTTGGGAGGCGTCCAGGCGGTGCGCCGGGCGTATGAGCACGCCGTTGGGGAGCAGTATCGGTTTTTCTCCTATGGCGATTGCATGTTCCTCTCCTGACGAGCCCGGCGGTAAACTTGGGCCGTGAGCACGCCCAAGAAAACACCCAAGCCGCCCATCTTTCTGCTCGACACCATGTCGTTCATTTTCCGCGCGTACCACGTCATGCAGCGGCAGCGGCCTATGTCCACGCGCACGGGCGTGCCCACGGCGGCTGTTTATGTTTTTGTCAACATGATCAACAAGCTGCGACGGGATTTTTCGCCTGAATACTTCGCGGCTGTGTTCGACACAAGCTCGCCCGTGTTTCGCGACGAGCGCGCGAGCACGATGAAAACCGTGCGCAAGTGGAACATCAAAACGCAGCAATTCGATGAGGTGGACTACGGCGGGTACAAGGCCAACCGCGAAGCCATGCCGCCCGACCTCGCGCAGCAGCTGCCGTACATCCGGCGCGCGCTTGAGGCGTTTCACATCCCGATAGTGCAGTATGACGGCTTTGAGGCGGACGATGTCATCGGAACGCTCGGCGCGAAAGCCGCGGCGGACCAGCACCCTGTCTTTATCGTTTCGCCCGATAAGGACATGATGCAGCTGGTCAACGATCACGTGAAAGTGCTGAACCCGATGAAAGAGAACCTGATTCTGGATCGCGCGAAGGTGGAGGAAACGCTGGGCGTGCCGCCGGAACGGGTGATCGATGTGATGGCGCTCCGGGGTGACTCTGTCGATAACATTCCCGGTGCGCCGGGCATCGGCGACAAGGGTTCGGTCGAGCTGATTCAGCAGTTCGGCACAGTGGAAGCGGCGTTGGACCGCGCGGGCGAAATCAAGGGCAAGCGGCAGCGCGAATCGCTCCAAAACAACCGCGACGCGGTGCTGTTGTCGAAGGAGCTTGTGACCATCCACACGGAGGTGCCGGTCGACTTGGAGCTGGACCGGATGCGCACGACCGCACCCGATCTCGAAGCCTGCCGCGCGCTGTTTGGGGAGCTTGAATTCACGACGCTGCTGAAGGAGCTTGCCCCGGAAGCGCCGGCGACGCCGGTCGAGTACCTGCTCGATCCCACACCCGTGCAGGTTGCCGCGTTTTTGCAAACGGCGCGAGCTGGATTTGCTTTTTCGGTGGAAATGAGCCCACTGGTCGAGGCCGCCGAGCAGGTGAGCGAAGCGGAAGGGGAAAAAGCCGAAGAACGGGAGCCGGGGCTGCGCAACCTGACCCTCAGCTTCGACGCGCCCGAGCCTGAACCTGAAATTGCAGCCAGGCCCGAGCAGCGCGCCAAAATCGGCGTTGCTGCTTCTCCCGAGCTGGGGCTGCGGGTAGACCTCGAGGAGGTGCGCACGCTGCTGGAGGACGAGGGCGTCCCCAAGCAGACCCACGATCTGAAAGGCGCTCTCCGAACGCTTGGGGGCCACGGCATCACGCTGCGCGGCGCGCACGACGACCTGATGCTGCTTTCCTATCTGGTCAACCCCACCCACACCACGCACCGACTCGCCGATGTCGCGGCCCGCTTCAGCAACTGTCCGCTGCAGGAGGGGGCGAATGCGCTGCCCGAGGCCGCTCACGCCATCCATACCCTCGCACCGCGCCTGCGGGACGACGTGGAACGGGCGAATTTAAAAGAAGTGTATGCGACGATCGACCGCCCGCTGGTGCCCGTGCTGCTGCGCATGGAGCAGGCCGGCGCGCGCGTGAACCTCAGCGCCCTGCGCGAGCTCGACCGGCGGCTGACGAGCGAAATGACGCGGGTGGGCGAGGAGATTTACGCGGCGTCCGGCCACCGGTTCAACATCAACTCGCCCAAGCAGTTGGGCGATGTGCTGTTTAACAAAATGGACCTGCCCAAGCCGCTCAAGTACGGCAAGGGGAAAGTGGTTTCAACCGCGCAGGATGTGCTGGAAGAGCTGGCCGAGCACAACGCGGTGCCGCGCATGGTGCTGGAATACCGCCACCTGGCCAAGCTCAAATCCAACTATGTGGACTCGCTGCCGCTGCTCGCCGATGCCGGGGGGCGTGTACACACAACGTTCAACCAGGTGGGCACGGCGACGGGAAGGCTTTCGTCCACCAACCCGAACCTGCAGAACATCCCGATTAAAACCGAGCTGGGGCGCGAGATTCGCGCGGCATTCATCGCCGCGCCGGGACGGCTGCTGCTGTCCGCCGACTACTCGCAGATTGAGCTGCGGCTGATGGCGCATTTCTCGCAGGATCCGTTGCTGCTGCACGCGTACCGCAACGACATCGACATCCACACGCTGACCGCGAGCGAGGTGTTCGGCGTGCCCGCGGAGGAGATCGACAAAACGACCCGCAACCGTGCCAAGGCCGTCAACTTCGGAATTGTGTACGGCATTTCACCGTTCGGGCTTGCGGCGAATCTTGGGATCGACCAGAAAGAAGCCCGCACCTACATCGATCGCTACTTTGAGCGCTACGCGGGGGTGCGCGCGTTTATCGACCAGACGCTTGAAGAAACGCGCGCCACGCAGCAGGTGCGCACGCTGTTTGGGCGCTCGCGGCCTATCCCGGATATCCAAAGCCGCAACGCGAACCTGCGCGGCTTTGCCGAGCGCACCGCCGTCAACACGCCTCTCCAAGGCACGGCGGCGGACCTGATCAAGATCGCGATGATCCGCATCGACCGGCGGCTGGCCGCGGAGAACCTCCAAACGCAAATGACCCTGCAGGTGCACGACGAGCTGCTGTTCGATGTGCCGGAAGGGGAAGCCGAACAGGTGCGGGCGCTCGTGAAACACGAAATGGAGCATGTGATCGAGTTGAGCGTGCCGATTGTGGCGGAAGCGGAATTGGGCGAAAACTGGCGGGATTTGTAGACTTAGACTGAGGGTGCGAGGTGAACCATGGCGACAGCAGGGAGGGTGTCCATCGAGGAGTATCTGCGAACCAGCTACCGCCCGGATGTCGAGTATATCGATGGGGAACTGAAGCAGAAGCCTGTGGTCGGGTTTGCACATGAGGAAACACAAGGTTTCATTTTTAAGTGGTTCAGTGACCACTATCAAGAATGGAACATTCGTTGTGCCGTGGAAACGCGAACCCGTGTCAGCCCGGAGCGTGTTCGGCTACCGGATGTAGTAGTGGTTGCCGCACAGGACCGGCGGAAAACGGAGCTGAATCGACCACCTATCATCGCCCTTGAGGTGCTTTTCCCTTCCGACTCCTACCAGGACCTGAAACGGCGGGCCGCCGACCTTGAAAACATGGGTGTGCGCAATGTATGGCTCATCGATGAGGACGTGCGCACGGTTGAGATTTGGAAGAATGGCGCCTGGGAGCTTGCAAAGACGACAAAGCTGCGGGCTGTCGAGTCACCCATGTATCTCGATATGGATTGGGTGTGGCGGCAGCTGGACCAGTAGACGACTTTTTGCTGTGCTTTTCAAGCGGAAGAAGCACTTAGTGTACCTGCCCGCGCTGCCCGATCCGCCGAAGCCAGTTTGAGCACCGTGCGCGCGATAAGGTCCGCATCGTGCCGCAGAACGTCGCCTTCGGCGGCAAACGCGCCGCTAATGCACCGAATGCCCATCTTCTCGATCCGCTCCACATCCGCCGCGATTACCTCTGCATCTTCAGCGGCGTAGCGTTGGCGGATGGCGGCGGATACAGGTGCTGTGTTCACGAGGGCATAGTCGAGAAACGGCTCCCGAGCGTGCTCGTACATGCGCTCAATGTGCTCGGAAGCAGTAAGGTGCAGGCTTTCATTGCCCTGCGTCATCAAGTTACAGATGTACACCCGCGTGCCGCGCGCGGCGGCGAGTGCTCCCGGAATACCCGCAACCAGAAGATTTGTAATAACGCTGGTGAACAGGGAACCCGGCCCCAGCGTGAGCAGGTCGGCTGCTGCGATGGCAGCGAGGGTTTCGGGCAGGGGCGCGGCCTCGGTGGGCTCGACTGTTTCCCGTGACGGCGTTCGATCGGCCGACTCGAGCATGAGCTCGGTGATGCGCGCTTTGCTGCGGGTGATATTGGTTTCGCCGCGCACCAGCTCGCCGGTATCCATGCGGGCTACCAGCGTCACGTTAGCGTTGGTCGCCGGAAAGATGCGCCCGCGCGTGGCGAGCACCTCGGCGGCAAGCTTGATGGCCTGCGCGAAGTCGCCCGTCATCTCCTGCAGGGCAGCGACAAACAGGTTGCCGAAAGCGTGGCCCTCCAGCACACCGCCGGAACGAAAACGGTGCCGGAACAGCCGTGACAGCAATTGCTCATCTTCTGAAAGCGCGACCATGCAGTTGCGCAGGTCGCCCGGCGGCAGCATGTTGAAGTCCTTGCGGAGGCGCCCGGAAGAGCCGCCGTCGTCGGTCACGGTGACCACCGCCGTGAGCTCGCCGATAAGGCTTGAAGACGATGGCAGAACAGCTGACGCGGTGTAACGCTTCAGCCCGCGTAAGAGCGTGGATAGCCCCGTGCCCCCGCCCATGGCCACCACGCGCAGGGGCGGCTCCCCCGAATCGGGTTGTGCGGGACGGCTCATGCGCCCACAGCTTTGAAACGCCGTTTACATCGCTTCCGGATACAGGAGCTCCGTAAAACGCGGGTCATCGGCCATGGGTCGGAAGTCGGCGTCGCTGCGCGCTTGTGTGCGGTTGAAAGGATTCAGCAGAATCGCGCGCTCAAGATGATGAAGGCACCCATCCGCCTGTCCCGTCATCCCGAGCAACACCGCCATGCCGTAGTGCGCGTAGTCCAGCGTGTCGTCGAACTCGATCACGGCTTGCAGGTGATCCCGGGCTTCCTCAAGATCGCTGTTGTTTACGCACGCAATCGCGTAGTCGTACTGCTCCACGGGTGTGTGGAACTCCAGCTGCGACTCATAGCGCTTGAGCTGCCGTTCGCACGCCTGCTCATACACACGAGCCCGTTCGCGTACCTCCGGCGGTGTGTTTCCATCCAGCGAGTGAAAACCGGCAAGCGCTTCGCGGAAATTGCCGCTCTGCATCTCTTGCACCGCATTGGCGTAGGTGGTCATTGCTTCGCGCTGCACGTTGTTGGGAACAGGGTGAAGCCTGGCGGCAAGCGTTTTGGGTGAGGCATTGGGCTTGGGCATGCGGTCGGCCATGTCTCTCCATGCGGTTACGAATCCCCATTGCTGCCTCACTCGGGATGCGGTTGCCTCGTTTTATACCGGGGCGGCGGGCGCGAGTCAAATTACCTTCGACTCATCCGGGGTGAAACCGTACACTGCCGGGTTCAGATTCGGATCGTTGTACATCTTGAGCTGCCGATACACTTTGAAACTGCGCTCGGACGAGAGCACCCGCCGCCACAGCCGCTCCAGCGCCGCCTGCAGATCGGCGCGCTGCTCCACGAGCACCGCCAAACGATGGCGGTTGCGCTCACTGTGCCCGTTGGGGCCGCCCGTGCGCTCCAGCTCCTCGCGGGTGTGGAACAGCTTCAACGCCAGGATGGACAACCGGTCGATCATCAGCCCCGGGCTTTCTGAATGAAGTTCTGCCTCAGGGTGCGGCAGGCGGTGCGGCGCAAGCGCGGCAAGTAGAAGGGCATCGCAGCGCTCGGCCAGGTCGTTACGCTGCTGGTTCACTCGGTCGATGGCGCGTTTACACTCCGCCAGCTTCGCGTCGTAGATACCCGGGGCCCGCGCTGCGTCTTCCAGGTGCCACAGCTCGTAGTTGGCGCGATGTTGCTCCAGCACGGAGGACTCGAAGCTGTTCATCGCCGGCGGCCTCGCAGCGTCCTTCTCGTGCCACAGCCGTGTGGCGTAGTCGTGCAGGGTCGCGATGGCGGGCAGGGTGGGCAGCGGCATAAAAGATCGTTCAGCGCTTAGAATAAGGCGGTCCCGCGGCGTACGCAATCGCGCCGCGGCTGAAGGAGCTCCCTTGCCCGATTCCACATCGACGCCGCATCGCCGCTACAACCCTCTCCGCGACCAATGGGTGCTTGTGTCGCCCCAGCGCACGCAACGCCCCTGGCAGGGCGAGGTGGGCGACGCGGGCACGTTCAGCGATCTCCACTATGACCCCAAATGCTACCTGTGCCCTGGCAACGCGCGCGCGGGCGGCGAGCACACGCCGCCGTATGAGCATGTGTATGTGTTCCCCAACGACTACCCGGCACTGCTGCCCACCGCGCCCGAGTCCATGCCCACCGCTTCGCCCCTTCTGCGCGGCGAGCCTGAGCACGGCCGGTGCCGGGTTTTGTGTTTCCACCCCGATCACTCGTTGACCCTCGCCCGCATGGAGCGCGCGGATGTGGACCGTGTCGTCGAAGCCTGGGTTGCGCAGGATGCGGAGCTGAGCGCCGATCCGGCAATCAGCTACGTGCAAATCTTTGAAAACCGCGGGGCCATGATGGGCGCGAGCAACCCGCACCCGCACTGCCAGATTTGGGCAACCGGCCATGTGCCCGACGAGCCGGGGGCGGAGTCGGCAGCGCAGGCCAGGTATTTCCAAGAGCACGGAACCTC
>CAXTKZ010000002.1:49327-55375 GCA_964244985.1 uncultured Acidobacteriaceae bacterium | reverse complement strand
AGCAGGGTCAACCCGGAGGAGAACCGCTTGTCCAACCGCACCGTCAGGGCGTTGTAGTTCGAGAAAGCCGAAGCCTTGCGATACTCGTTGACGTTGGTGTACTGCGGATAGGGCCGCAGTAGCTGGTTGCGCGACACGGTCGGCTGCGCCAAAGGCGAGCCCGGCGTCGTGATAACCCCATAAAATGGGTTCGGCACCTGGTCGAGCAGGGCATTCCCAAGCGAAAGGTAGCTGGGATTGACCTGGTCGTGCGGTACGCCGGGGTCGCCCTGGATCAGGAACTTGCCCAGGTTCATCAGCCAGCCCACCTCGAGGATTGTTTGCCCCGGCAGCGTACGCTGTATGGTCGCATTGGCCTGCTCGGAGTAGGGGGTGCGGCTGTCGTGGTTGGTCAGGTAATCCTGCTGGATGGTCGTACCCAGGTTATTACCGGGGCCGGCAGCCGCGCCCAGCGGGATCTGGAAACCAGTTGGATAGGGGTTGTCGAGCGTGGCGTGGACTGTGCGTTCGGAATCGAAGGAGAACGGCGTGGGCGTGCTGGTGCTGAAGCCTTCCGTTCCCGCGCCGCCCGTGGTGCCTGCGGGCTGCATGGCAGAGGCGGCATACACGATGGCAAAGCCCGCGCGTACCGACCAGTTCTGGTCCGGGCTCCAGATCGCGCCGATGCGCGGGGCGAAGTCGAGCTTGTGCATCCCCACCTGCTGCCGCCCGAACTGGCCACTGGGTGTGCCCACGAAGCGCGTTGCGCCACGCAGGTTACCGAGCGCCGGGTAAGCCGCATTGGCGGCGACAAGGCCGTTGATGGGCGACACATCGTCCGGGTTGAAATACGAAAGCTGGTTATGCCGCTCGGTACGCGGCTGATCCGCGTCCCAGCGCAGGCCGTAGCTCACCGTAAAGTGGGGCGTTACCTTCCACGTATCTTCCGCATACAGGGCCCAATACTCGCCCGCTGTCGCGAAGCTGGGGTCGATGCTGTACTGGCCGCCGTCGCCCGTACCCAAAATGAGAGAAGCAAAAGGGTTCCCGCTTGTGGTCCCACCGCCCGAGGTTGCTGCTCCCGAGGTGTCGCCGACCGCTAACTGGGTGAAGCCCTGCGAAAAGTTGAACTGCCCCTGCGGGTAGCCGTACTGGTGGAAGTTGAGAAACAGCTTGCGGAACTCGCCGCCGAACTGCATCGCGTGCGTGCCCTTGGTCTTTTGAAAGTTCGCAACAAGGATGTGCGACGAAGGGTTTTGGAGCAGCGGAATATAGCCGCCCGAGCCAATGCTCGAATAGCCGTTGCCGATGTTGAAGGACGGGAAGGCCTTGTAGTTGTTCGACTGAAGCGCGGCGGGCAAGCCGATGGTGGTGACATCGAATGGGCCGCCGATGGTGCCCCGCACTACGGTCGCGCGATTGAACCCGTAGCGGATGTCGAACACCAGGGTCGGGCTGAGGGCGATGCTGTTGTCGTAAGCGAAGTTATAGGCGGTGCTGTTTGTAGGGCCGTTATAGCCCTGGGAGGCGATGCCGCCGGTCGGCTGGTTAGCCGCATTGACTGGGTAGTCCGCGAACGGGGTATAGGTGCTTTGAAGGTGCGAGAACCGCACAAAGGTATGCCAGGCCTGGGTCCAGTTATGGTCCACCCGGGTATCGAACTGGTAGCTGTTGGTGGTTTGCGAGCCGGTGACCACGTAATTATTGAACAAACCCGCGCCGGGTACATTCGGCAAGGGCTGGTAGCTGAGCGCCGCTAACCCGGCCGGGCTGAGCTGGCCCGCGGGGATGATGTTGCCCGGATATGGATTGCGGATATACCCATTGACAGCATTGACAGTGCCCGTGGGACTCTTCACATAGTACGTACCCGGATGCGCGGAGCGCGGATCGTAAATCTGGGTTCCCTGCGCGAGCAGTTCGCTGAAGTTGCCCTGGCGCTCCAAAACCGTGGCGACTGAATCGGTTGCGGTTTGCGAGTCGGTTTCCCGCGAAATCTGCGCGCCCACGAAAAAGAAGGTGCGGTTGCGGATGAGCGGGCCGCCCAGGCTGCCGCCGGCCTGGTTGCGCTGCGAGGGCGACACGGTGGAGTTGTGCCCCGCGAAGTAGTCACGCGCGGTAAAGGTCGAGTCGCGGTTGAACTCGTACAGATCGCCGTGAAATGCATTGGTGCCGGTGCGGGTCGCCACATTGATGACGCCGCCCGAGAACCGTCCGTAGTCGGCGGGCAGCACGGTGGTCTGCACGTTGAACTCGGAGGTGGAGTCGACGATCGGCTGGTAAGACTCAAAGCCGTTGCCCACGTTATTTTCAGGCAGAATTGTCGACACGCCGTCCAGCTGGACTTCGGAGTTCGCATTGCGCGAGCCGGCGATGTGCGGAGTCGAGGAAGAGCCGGGGCCCGTGCCGATGTTGTTGACGCCGGGCACCAGCACCGCGAGGTCATACGGATTGCGCCCGTTGAGCGGGAGATCGAGGATGCGCTTGCCGGTAATCACCTGGCCGGTGGTGGCGTTGTCGGTCTGGAGCGCTGGCTGGGTGGCCTGCACCGTGACCTGCTGGGTATCGTTGCCGACCGCAAGCGCGAAGTCGACAGGGTGCGACTGCGCGACGTCCACCGTTACGCCGTCGGCCTGCTTGGGCGTAAAGCCGGGAGCCTGCACCTTAACCGAGTAGGTGCCGGGGTTCAGCAGCGTTTGCGTGTAGTTGCCGTCCGCGCCGGACTTCAATGTTTGCGTCACATTGGTTTCGGTGTTGGTGATGACCACGGTGGCGTTGGGAACGGCCGCGCCGCTCGTGTCCTGCACAGTGCCGGTAATGGAGCCGGTGGGCGACTGTGCCCAAACGCCCGCGGCGGCAAGGAGGCTGCCTGACAAAAGGAGCGAGCGGAAGTAATGTTGTTTCAAATGCATGCGTGCCTCACAAAAATTAAGTTGTGCCTGGAAGAGTGCTTTTCTGTCGTGTGCCGTCCATGGTAGCGTTCCCAATTGGGGACAGGTACATCAATTGATTCGGCTTGGAGTATCCAAGCTGGCGATAACGATTGTCAATAAACATTTCACGTGGTGACCCAATGCGTTACCTGATGGGAATCTTCGTTGGCTGGGCCGCGCTGCTGGCGGGCTGCGTGTTTTCGGCCCGCGCCCAAGGGGTCGCGGTGTTCGCGCAACCGGGCTTTCCCGTGGTTGAAAGTGAGCCCATACCCCACTCCACGCTCGTGGCGGCCCTGGGCGACCATACCCGCTTTCTCAGTTTGGCAGAGCTGCGCGCGCCGGGTGCGCTGGCGGGTACTTCCCTGCTGGTGCTGCCGTACGGCTCGGCCGTGCCCACCGCGGCCTGGCCTCAGATTGCCGCGTACCTTCAGGCAGGGGGCAACCTGCTCGTCATCGGCGGCCAGCCGCTGCGGGTGCCGGTGGAGGGCACGGGCCCGTTTTCCATGCGCGCGCCACAGGACAGCTACAGCCGGGTGCTGGGCTTCAAACATAGCTACGCGGTACCGCCCGTGGCGGGGCAAACTCGGTTCGCCTGGCGTGAGGGCATGGGTTTGCCGCTGTTGAACGTACGCGCAAAAACGATTTTCGCGGAAGAAGGCAAGCTCGACGGCCTGGGCTACTTATTGGCGGCGGACGGGACGCGTGTGTCCGCACCGGTGATCACCACCGACCGGGATGCGGGTTCGCGCGTGGTGGCATTGCCGTTTACACCCGAACCGGGCTACTGGGAGTCGCCCGACGGTATGGCCCTGCTGCGGGCAGCCGCCGGGTACGCGGCGGCGGGGGCGCGCTCTTTCTCGCTTGAAGCAAAATACGCCGCGCTGCGTCCCGGTGAGCTGCCGGAGTTGACCCTGCACCTTCGGGCGGCGCGGGCAGTTGCGGGATCGGTTCACGCGGAGCTCCTTTCCAACGGCAAAGTACTCGAAACAGCAACCCTGCCGCTCGGAGGGGATGCATCGCTGCCCTTCCGCAAGCCTCTACCGGAGGGCGTGTACACGGTACGCGCCTCTTGGACGCCTGACGGAGGCGGCTTAGGAGAGTTCACGGAAAACGGCTTTGCCGTGGAGCACGAAGGTGCGCTCGCGGACGGACCGGCGCTGGGGGTGCGCGGCGACTTTCTCGAACTCGGGGGTAAGCCGTTTCTACCTGTGGGAACCAATTACTTCACGACGGAAGAGAACGGTTGGGACTTCAGCGGGTCGCGCAATGGGGCCGTGTGGGAGCGTGACTTTGCGGACATGGAGCGCCACGGGGTGAGCTGGGTGCGTACCGGGGTATGGTTCGGGCAAAACAAGGCGCTCGACCCCGCGACCGGCGAGGCGAACGAGCGCTTTCTGCGCAACCTGGAAGGCTACTTGGCCGCCGCGCACCGGCATGGCATTGTGGTCAACTTCACATTTTTTGCGTTTTCGCCCAATACGACCGGGGCGCACCCGAAGGCCGGCGACCCCACGCCCGCAAACCCCTATCTCGACCCCGGGGCCGTGGCAGCCGAGCAGAAATATGCGGCATCGGTGGTGCGGCGGTTCCATGACGTGCCCTGGCTTTGCTGGGATTTGATCAATGAGCCTTCCTTTTCAAACCCGCGCGTGATCTTCAAGGGAAATATTCCTAACGGCGATCCGGCGGAGCTCAGTGCCTGGCAACGGTGGCTGCACGAGCAGTACGCAAACCTTCCCGCGCTGGCCGACGCGTGGCGGGTGACGCCGGAATCGCTTGGCGACTGGGACAAGATTCCGCTGCCGCAGCCGAAGGATCTCCAATACGACCGCTACGGCAACGCGGACGAGGTGCGGGCGCTCGATTACAACCTGTTCGCGCAGGCGATGTTTGCACGCTGGACACGCGGCATGGTGGAGGCGATTCGCAACGCGGGCTCGACGCAGCTGGTGAACGTGGGACAGGACGAGGGCGGCGTGACCGACCGCCTGCTGAACCAGTTCTACGCGACCGCGGGCGTGGCGCTTACAACCAACCACACCTATTGGCAGGACGAAGCGCTCCTGTGGGACTCCGTTGCGGCGAAGCGTCCGGGCATGCCGAACATCACCGGCGAAACTGGCTACCAGCCTGCCTGGAATCCCGACGGCGGCTGGCGCTACGACGAGTTGACCGGGACCGCCCTTCAGGAGCGCAAGTGGGCGCTCGGGTTTGCGGCGGGGTCTTCCGGGGCTGTCCAGTGGGATTGGGCGCGCGAAGTGGACTTCGGTATGGAGCGCTCCGACGGTTCCGCCAAAATCTGGGAGGGCATGATGGCGGCCATGGACCGGTTCGCGGCGGCTGCCGCCCCCTACGCCACTGGTTTAACACAGCCTGAGATCGCGATTGTGCTTCCGCAATCGCTGCAAATGTCCGTTTTAAAGGATGAAGCGTTGAAAGCGCAGCAAACGGCGGTGCGGGTGCTGTACGGGTACAACCGCGTGGAGGCATACGCGGTGGGCGAATACCAGATCGACACCTTGGGGACGCCGAAGCTGATCGTGCTGCCCTCCCCCTATGGGCTGGACGAAAAGGCGTGGGCGGCGATTGAGGCACGGGTGCGTGCCGGGGCAATGCTGCTCGTTTCCGGACCTTTCAGCGCAGACGCGCACCTGCACGAAACCGACCGTGCGCAAAAGCTGGGTCTGCCGTATCAGCTCGGCCCTTTGCAGCAGGAGAGCGAGCCGGTGGAAACACCCGCTGGGCGGCTGTGGCTTGCGTACGGCGGCAAGGAAACTACCGTGCTCGATAAGGCGCTGCTGCCCGGCGGAACTACCTGGGCTCAGCTGCCGTTGGGGAAAGGCGAGGTGCTGTTTTCACCGTTGCCGCTGGAGCTGAACGGGAACCAGCAAGCGATCGCGCAGGTATACGCACTGGCGATTGCACGGGCCAGGGTCGGGCATACGTACACTACGGCTACACGCGACCCGGCACTACTGATCTGCCCGACGCGGCTGCCCGAGGCGACGTTGTATGTGCTCACTTCTGAAACGGAAACGGCTCCCGTTGACTTTACGGATGCGCGCAGCGGGAAACGTTTTACGGGCACGCTGGGAGCAGGCCGGGCGGCGCTGCTGCTGGTTGGGGGAAAGGGTGA
>CAXTKZ010000002.1:0-49227 GCA_964244985.1 uncultured Acidobacteriaceae bacterium | reverse complement strand
AGCGGCGGTACCGTCGCGTAGCGCTCGTCGGGCAAGGCACGGTCTTGGATGGTTACATCCGGGACCTGAAAATTGCCCGGGGTTACCTGGACGCGGAACTCTGCGCGGACGCGGATATGCCACTCCCCGCGGTGCGCCCGGAACCAATCGGCGATCGCTATCTGCCAGTCGCAATGCTTGTTTTCTCCCACGTTTCTCTCCCAAACCTCTCCGTCCACAAAATCCGCATCGACCTCGAACGGGGTCAGCAGGTATTCCTGGACGGTCATGCGGGCGGCGGTGGCCATGGCAGTTCCTTTCGGTTCAGCTCCAGTATAGGCGCGACGCTGCATCCAATAAGGATTAGCCTCTAAGGTGGGGGCGCAAGGTAATTTGGAAGTTGCACGCGTCCCGACTATGCTTTTCATCTGAGGCGCTTGCCGGGATTATGCGGGCGTTGGAGCGGTGTGTTGAGTCCAGGTACCTCCGAAATTGTCGCCGATCCCGTATTCGACCGCTTCTGGTGGATTTATTCCCTGTGCCGTGAGCGCTTGTTCACCGACCACACGGAAATCATCGCCTCCGCTCTCCAGCCGCTGCTCCGGCAGCCAAACATCCGTCTGCTTGAAGTAGGCTGTGGTCCCGGTTTGTATTCGCGCCGCTTGGCCGCACGCTTTCCTTCCCTCCAGGCCATGGGCGTCGACACTTCCGAGCGGCTTCTGTCGCGGGCGCGGCTGCAGGCGCACCGAGCCAACCTGCGCAACTGTGAATTTCTCCAGCACGATGCGGGCTCGCTCCACAACTCGCTCCAGCCCGCGGATGCCGCGATCGCTTCGCGGTTGTTTTTGATCCTTCCCGAGCGCGACCGGGTCATGCGCGCCATCTTCCACACCCTGCGGCCGGGCGGTTTGTTTTTTCTCGCCGAGCCCACTTCGCCGCTCCGCAGTGCGCTACCCTTGTATGCCATGCGCGCGTTTGCTTTGTTCAATGGGCGCAAGCCGCGCGTGAGCACCCGATGTCAGGTGTTGAGCCGGACCGGCTTCCGCGCACTGGTCGCAAGCCAGCCCTGGGGCCGCGTGCAGTTTTGGGAGGACCGGCGCTACCAGTACGCCTTGTGTGAGAAACCTTCGTGAGCCATCGTTTCCGTATCATCGATCCCGCCGCAACCTATAGTGAGTTCGCAGGTCGGTGCGCCTTGACCGTGATGAGCAAGGTGCCTGCACCCGGAAGAGTGAAAACGCGCCTGAGCCCGCCGTTGTCACCCGAGGAAGCGGCCGGCCTCAACACGGCGTTTCTGCGCGACACAGTTGCCAACCTTCGGGTGGCCGGAAAAGAATGCGCGGCTGACTGCGTAATCTCCTACACGCCGATAGGCCAGGAAGCAGGGTTTGGCGGCATTTTGCCGGACGGCACCCTCCTGGTGCCGCAGCGCGGGGATGGGTTTGGCGAGCGCTTGCTGCTGACGGCAACCGATCTGTTCAATGCCGGGTTCGCGGCGGTGTGCCTCATCGACTCCGACTCGCCAACCGTGCCGACGGGCGAGTTTGTGCGCGCCGTGCAAGCTTTGCTTGGGGGCACAGCGCAAGTGGTCTTGGGCTCATCGGAAGACGGCGGCTATTATCTGCTCGGCCTTTCCGCACCCCATGCGCGTTTGTTTGAGGACATTACCTGGAGCACCGCTGCAGTCGCGGAGGAAACGCGGGAGCGCGCGGCGGAGCTCGGGCTTTCGCTTCACGAACTCGCGCGCTGGTACGACGTGGACGACCGTGAATCGCTCGGGCATTTGCGGGCCGAAATCGCCAGCACAGCACGTATGGGCTACCCGGCTCCGCACACCCGCGCTTTCCTTGCGGAACTCGATGCAGCCGTTCCAAACGGGAGCAAGCGCGCATGACAAGCGGTCTCCTCCGTAGCTTTGCGGCTTCGACTACATTCATAAGACCTGCTTTGCGGCGGGTCTCATCCGAGTCGCCGCTGAGTCTACGGGTGGATGAGACTGCTTCGAGGCTGGCCGCGCACCCCGGCGATGCCCGACTTACCAATGCCGGGCTGCTTTTGTTCGGGATTTTGTTCATCGAGCTCACGCGTACCGGCACACATGAGTGGACCCACTATGTCCACGGCTTCAGCGAAGGGCTGTGGGGCCAGCTGATGCTTTACCTGGGCGGCGTGGCATTGGTGGAAAGCTCGCCGGTGAATCGCTGGACCTTGCCGCTGATCCTCTTCATCGCATTCGCGGCGCGGTTTGTCGCGGTGTTCCAACCTCCATTTCTATCCACCGATATCTACCGCTACGTGTGGGACGGCAAGGTCGCCAATGCCGGCATCAATCCCTTTCGGTATATCCCCGCCGACCCCCATTTAGCTTTTCTGCGGGACAGCCGCATTTACCCATTCATCAACCGGCGCGAGTACGCCCACACCATCTACCCGCCCGTCGCGCAGTTTATCTTCATGGCCGCGGCAAAAATCCATGCGTCCGTCACCTGCATGAAGCTGATCATGGTCGGGTTTGAGGCTGGCACCTGCGCTGTTCTGGTCTCCTGCCTGAAGCGGCTGGACCAACGACCGGAGCGGGTGCTGCTGTATGCCTGGCAGCCGGTGTGCGTGTGGGAGATTGGGAGCAGCGGCCACATCGATGCCGCCGCGGTGTTTTTTCTCGCGCTTGGGCTCTTCTTGGCGCTGCGGGACAAGCCGCTTGCAGGGGTTGCTGCCTTGGTGGGAGCGGTGCTGGTCAAGCTGTACCCCGTGGCGCTGCTGCCAGCGTTCGCGCGGCGTCGGGTTCTGGGGCCGGTGCTCGTGTTTGCTGGTGTTTGCATCGCGGCGTATCTGCCATATCTCAGCGTGGGACGCGGCATATTCGGCTTCCTGTCGGGCTATGCGCAGGAAGAAGGCATCAGCTCCGGGGCGCGCTACTTCCCTGTTGCGTTTCTTGACCGCACGCTGCACATTTCCATTGCGCCGAGTGTATATCTGGGTACCTGCGCGCTGCTGCTCGGCGGCTTGGCTTTCTGGGCTTTTCGCCGCGGCGCTTCTCCCTCAAACGTGATCAGCGGCAGCCTTGTGCTCGCCACTGCATTTACCCTTTGTTTTTCCCCGCATTATCCGTGGTATTTCCTATGGCTGCTTCCATTTTTAACGTTGTGGCCGTGGCGTCCGGCCATGTACATGGTGCTGGCCGTCACCTATATGCTGGCCACGCACCTGGGCGCGCCCGGTGTACCGATTTACCAGATGAACCTGCGCTTGTACGGCGGCTTTTTCGCATTCCTGCTGTTCGACCTGGCGCAACGCCGATGGCAGCGGCATAGAGAAATGAGGCTTTTATGAGCACCACGACCCTACCCGTAGCCCACCCGGTGCCCATGCGGCGCTATTTTGAGAAGCCGGAAGATGAGTTGTCGGTCATCGTCGAGCGCGAGCCAGTGTGTTTGTACCTCGAAGTGACTAACCGCTGCAACCTGCTGTGCACCACCTGCCCGCGCACCTATGAGGAGCTGGAGCCTGAAGCCGACATGAGCTGGGAGCTGTTCACCCGCATCGTGAACCAGGCCGAAAACCTTCAGCGCGTGGTGCTCCATGGCGTAGGCGAGCCGATGCTCGTCAAAAACCTGCCGGAGATGGTGCGCTACCTCAAGCAGCGCGGCATTTATGTGTTGTTCAACACGAATGGCACTTTGCTGACCGAGAAAAACGGCCAGGCGCTCATCGACGCCGGTCTCGACGAGCTGCGGGTGTCGCTCGACGCGGCGGACGCAAGCGTCTTCCAGATGGTGCGCGGCAAGGATATGTTCGACCGCATCGTCGCGAATGTGAAGCGGTTCCGCGCGATGCAGGTGGAGCAGGGTACGGAGCTGCCGCGCGTGTCGCTTTGGCTTACGGGGTTGCGCGAGACGCTCGACCAGCTGGATAACTTTGTGCGCATCTCCAAAGAAGTGAATGTGCGCGAGGTATACCTCCAGCGGCTCGTGTTTTTCCAGGACAACGCGAACGGCCTGGCGCGGGCGGAGTCCGCGCTGTTTGAGAAAACGACCGTGGAGGAAGAAGCCGTAATCGCGCGCGCGGGCGAGCTGGCCGATTCGCTCGGCATCTCCTTCAGCGCATCGGGCGCTACCGAGCCGGAACTTTCCATCAAGAAAACGAAGGACGACAACCCTTGGTCGCTGTGCCGTCGGCCATGGTCGCTGATGTATTTCACCGCGACCGGCCGCGCGATCCCCTGCTGCATCGCGCCGTTTTCCATGCACGGCTACGGCTCCTTCACCCTGGGTGAGGCGACGCAGCAGACCCTGCGCGAAATCTGGAACGGGCCCGCCTACCAGGAGTTCCGCCGAGAACTGATGAGCCCGCAGCCGCCGCGCGCCTGCGCCAATTGCGGGTTGCGATGGAGCCTGTAGTTCCGGGTACAGCCCCCCGTATCAGCGTCGTGATCCCGGCGCTGAATGAGGAAGAAACGATCGGCGGCTTGCTGGCGGAGATGCCCTGGGGCATGATCCGCGAGTGCGTCGTGGCCAACAACGGCAGCACGGACCGGACCCCCGAAGTCGCGCGGGCCGGAGGCGCGGTGGTGGTCGATGTGCCCCAGCGCGGCTACGGGTGGGCATGCGCCGTCGGTTTCGCGCACACTTCGCCGGAGTCGGACGTCATCGTCTTTATGGACGGCGACGGAAGCGATGTGCCTGCGGAGATTGCGGTGGTTGCCGGGCCCGTGCTCGCCGGGAACTACGACTTTGTGATCGGTTCGCGCATTCGGGGGAACCGCGAGGAGGGCAGCCTGCTGCCGTCACAGGTGTTTGCCGGGTGGCTGGCCGGGACAGCGATGCGGCTCCTGTACGGAGTTCGCTACACCGATATGGGTCCGCTGCGGGCGATCTCCCGGTCTGCCCTGGAAAGTTTGAACATGGCCGAGCAAACTTACGGCTGGAATTTGGAAATGCAGATGAAAGCCGCCCGCGCTGGCCTGCGCATCCTTGAGCTGCCGACGACCTGCCGCTGCCGCCGCGGCGGCGTGTCCAAGGTAGCCGGGTCGGTTTCGGGCTCCGTCAAAGCGGCGTACCGGATCACGGAAGTGCTGCTGCGCATCGCCGCCAAACCGCGCCGCGCATCCTAGCGCGTGAGGGAGTAAGAACCATGGGCGGATTTGTGGAACCGAGCAGTTTGGCACCGCGGACAGACCGGCATCATTGGGGCACGGGCATCGGCATCCTGCTGATCGTGCTCGGGCTGATCGCGATTCTCGCGCCGTTTTTCGCGGGCGTGACTATCACGGCGATCGTGGGCTGGGTGTTGCTGTTCGCCGGCATTGGGCGGCTCATCTTTGCATGGTCGGCGCGGGGTGCCGGCTCGGTGATTTGGCAGCTGCTGATCGGCGTGCTGTACGTGGCTTTCGCGTTCTACCTTATCGCGCACCCGGCGCGTGGTCTCCTGACTCTCACGCTTTGGCTGGCTGTCTACTTTGTGATTGAAGGCGTGTTCGAGCTGATCACCTACTTCAACCTGCGGCGCGGGCATCGCGCGGGCTGGTTCCTATGGGACGGGCTGATTACGCTGGTGTTGGGCGCGCTCATCTGGGCGCAATGGCCGTTCAGCGCGGTTTGGGCGGTCGGCGTGCTGGTGGGGGTCAGTTTGATTTCGAGCGGCGTGGCGCGGCTTTCCTTCCGCCACGGTCAGCCGCTGCTGGGGCCCGCGTAAGGGCCCTTTCCCATCGCGGCCCCGCGGGAGTATGGTTTTAGGTGTAACCGCTCCCCGCGGAGGTCCTCCCCCATGCAACGACGTGATTTTTTACGCACTGCCGCAACCGGCCTTGGCGCAACGCTCATCCCGGCTGAACTTGCCCACGCCCTCCCCACTCAGCCTAAGTACCAAGCCCATGACGAGGTAGTGCTGGGCCGCACGGGCATCCGCACCAGCCGCCTCGCCATGGGCACCGGCACTATCGGCGGCGGCGGAGCTTCCAACCAGACGCGCATCGGCGACTCAGCCGCGACGCGTTTGCTGGTCGACGGCTACCACAAGCACGGCCTACGCTTTTATGACACGGCCGATTCCTACGGTAGTCACCCCTACGTTTCTGCAGCGCTCAAGCAAGTCCCGCGCGACCAAGTCACCGTGCTGACCAAGACCGATACCCGCGACCCCCAGGGTGTGCGCGACGACCTCGACCGATTCCGCCGCGAACTCGGCACGGACATGATCGATATCGTGCTGATCCATTGCGTGACGGAAGCGGACTGGACCACGCGCTACCGGGGTGCGATGGATGTGCTCTCCGAGGCGAAGCAAAAGGGCGTCATCCGGGCGCATGGCGTCTCGTGCCACAGCCTGCCCGCGCTTCAGGCCGCCGCTGCCTCGCCCTGGGTCGAGATCGATTTAGTGCGCCTGAACCCCGTGGGCGCGCACATGGACGCCCACCCCGACACCGTGCTCGAGGTCATTCGCGGAATGCGCAAGGAGGGCAAGGGCATCGTCGGGATGAAGATTCTGGGCCAAGGCGCGATGCGTACCCGCCAGGATGAGGCCATCCGGTACGCGCTGGGCACGGGAGTGCTGGACGCGTTCACTATCGGCGCGGAAAGCCATGAGGAGCAGGCGGATTTGGTGCGGCGGATCGCAGTCGCGTGAAGGGGACCGAGAGGGGTCTATTAGCTTGCGACAACCGATGAATCCAGAACAGCCGCCTCAAAAAAATACCAAGCCGTGCTATGGCAAACAGTCGTTCTTGGCATAGCACTTTCGAGGAGCGGACTTAGCGTTCCCGATCCTTGTCAGTCAAGTTATTCACTGACGCTTAAGCGAAGCGTCCCGTTTCATCGAACGTCAACCTGGGACCGCGCGGGTGAACCAGTTCCGGGTTTGCGTAGCCCAGGCTACAAAGAAAGTTCGATTGAATGCGCGTTCCGGCAAAGAACTCCCGATCAACTCCAGCATTGTCGAAACCCGACATCGGCCAGCAATCCAAGCCTAACGCGCGAGCCGCGAGGAGCAGGTATGCGCCCTGCAGACTCCCGTTTCGCATAGCCATGCTCTCTGTCATGCCCTCGTGCGCCTTAAGTATCCCCAATACCACGGGAAGACGTTCGGGAGAAAGAAGCTTGGGCAGGCTATCGGAAAACCCGAGGTCGCTGCCGATGATGACGGTGACCGGCGCGGCCAGAACCTTGGGCCTGTTCGGAGGCAGCACGACGGAAGCCAGCTGAGCTTTTGCCTCTGGGCTGCGCACCCAGACAAACCGTGCAGGGCAGCTATTTGAGGCAGTCGGGCCCCACTTGAAGAGGTCATATAGCTGATAAATGACGGCTTCCTCGACGGGCTTGTCAGACCATGCGTTAGGCGTTCGAGCTGTGCGAAATAGCTGGTCCAGCGCTTCTAGCGCGATAGCTGTCTTCATTAGGGATCAAGTCCTCTCAAACTTCGCTGTGCAGTAGTTTCACGCACATGCTGTTCGTAACGAAAGTATGGGGCGTCTTAGAGTTATCTACAAGGGGGCACATAGATGGTGGTAACGCACACAGATGTTCCCAGGCGTGCGTCGTGCAATCACGACCGGAGAGCCATGGTCGAGGTCCTAGCCCGTGTGGGCGACAAATGGACGATCATGATTGTGGCCGCGCTTTCCGATGGACCGAGGCGCTACGGTGAACTCCACCGCGACATCGGCGATATCTCACAGCGCATGCTGACCCTTACTTTAAAGAGGCTTACGGAAGATGGGTTCGTGAGTCGTACCGTGTATCCCACGATTCCGCCGCGCGTCGACTATGAGTTGACGCAACTCGGCTTCAGTCTTAGGGCATCACTCATCCCACTGAGAGACTGGGCATCAAGGAACATTGACGCCATCACGGCTTCAAGAGCACTGACAGTGAGCCGCCCTGACAAATCCTGAGCAATGCTTTCACCGCGGCTGCTCTTACGTGGATGCTAGTCGTGCCGGCACAGACAGTTGACGACCCGTCGCTGTGGGCAGCATCCTTTTCCTATGCAAGCCCTTCTGCTCAAGGCCTACGAGCATTTTAGAATTGCCGAGCTCCCTGTACCGAAAGTCGCGCCGGATGAGGTGCTGCTGCGCGTGGCGGCATGCGGTATTTGCGGCAGCGATGTGCATGGGTACGACGGCTCATCCGGCAGGCGCATTCCGCCGATTGTGATGGGGCATGAGGCCGCGGGAACGATCGAGGCGGTGGGTGCGGAAGTCGCGGCGTGGCGGCCCGGCGACCGGGTCACTTTCGACTCCACCCTGTTCTGCGGAAAATGCTCGTACTGCCTGCGCGGCGACGTGAACCTGTGCGATCGGCGGCAGGTGTTTGGGGTGTCCTGCCCGGACTACCGCCGCAACGGCGCGTTTGCCGAGTATCTGGCCGTGCCCCAGCGGGTGCTGTATCGGCTACCCGACGCGCTGCCGTTCGCCCATGCCGCCATGATCGAGGCCGTCTCGGTCGCGCTCCACGCCGTGCGCGTGTCCGGCTTTCGGGCGAGCGAGACGGCGCTGGTGATTGGCGCGGGGATGATCGGGACGCTCGTTGTGCAAGCTTTGCGGGTTGCGGGAGCGGGTTCCATCACAGTCGCCGACCCGGACGAAAGTCGGCTTGCGCTGGCGCGGGCTTCGGGGGCGCATACGCTATTGCAATCCGCACAGGAAGCCGCACCGGGCAGCATGGACCATGTGTTTGAGGCAGTCGGCGCGGGTGAAACCGTTGCCGCTGCCGTTTCTGCCGTGCGCAAGGGCGGGACCGTGACGCTGGTCGGCAACATCGCCGCGACCGTGCCGCTGCCCTTGCAGCAGGTGGTCACACGACAGATCCGCTTGCAGGGTTCTGCTGCCTCGGCGGGCGAGTACGGGCGCGCAATCGAGCTGCTGGCGAGCGGGCAGATCGACGTGGTCCCGCTCATCTCCGCTGTTGCACCTTTATCACAAGGGGCGGAGTTCTTTAAGCGGCTGCACGCGCGCGAGCCGAACCTGATGAAAGTGGTCCTGACGCCCCATGAATGACTTATTCGACTTAACCGGGAAAGTCGCGATGGTGACCGGCACCAGCCGCGGCTTGGGGCAGGAGTTTGCCCGTGCCCTGGCCCGCGCCGGTGCCGACCTCATCCTGACCAGCCGCGACCGGGCGTCGTTGCAATCCTTTGCCGAGGAGATTGAGCAGGGGGGCCGCCGCACGGTTTCCGTATCGCTCGATGTGCGGGATGAGAACTCCATTCGCGCCGCCATAGCGGAAGCCGAGCAGGCATGGGGACGCATTGACATCCTGGTCAACAACGCGGGGATGAACATCCGTAAACCCGCGCTCGATGTGACCTGGGAGGACTGGAACCGCATTCTCGACACCAACCTGCGGGGATCGTTCTTCGTTGCGCAGGCCGTCGCGCGCGGCATGGTGGAGCGAGGCTACGGACGCATTATCATGATTGGGTCGGTTACCTGCGTGGCGGGCTATGCGGGCCTTGCACCCTATGGCGCAAGCCGCGGCGGGGTGCGCCAGCTCACCATGAGCCTGGCGGACGATTGGGGACCGTACGGCGTGACGGTCAACTGCCTTGCGCCGGGCTGGTTCCGCACCGAGCAGAACAAAGTCATGTACGAGAATCGGGAGTGGGTCGACTACTTGGTGGATCGCATTCCGCTCAAGCGTCCAGGAAGGCCGGACGACTTACATGGGGCTGTCGTCTTTCTTGCATCGGAGGCCAGCCGGTATGTGACGGGTCAGACTTTGTTGGTGGATGGCGGTATCTCGACCGGTGCGACGCGGGCGCTGCCGTTGAAACGTTAAGGTATTTCCTGCACCAACCTGGGTCATCCTGAGTGAAGCGAAGGACCTGCTTTTTGTTTATTGCGCGTGTGCAACGCAAAAAGCAGGTCCTTCGTCGTTTCACTCCTCAGTATGACCCTAAGTTATTCGACTTAGCTCTTCGCGTTCACCCCATGGGCCGCGGCCAGAGCTTTCGCCTTGTCCGCATGCTTCTGATCCATCTCCATGCTGCGCGTCGCCAGCTTCTTCACCATCGGCACAGTGCTGTCTGAGGCCTCCGACTTTTCCATCTTCTCGATATCTTCGTTCCCGTTTACTAATCCTTTGATATACGCGTCGTCAAAGCTCTTCCCGCTCATCAGCTTTAGCTTGGCGTAAGTCGCGTCGTCGCTCAACGACATACTCCCCGGCGCGACTGTATCGGCTTTGGTCGTGGTGGTTGCCGTCGCGATCTGCCGGTTCAGCGCTGTATGGTCGCGTACTACCATCTGCGCGTACGCCTTTACATCCGCGCTGGGACTTTTTTGCAAAGCCAACTGGCCGGATTTAATCTCAAAGTTTGAATCCTGCGCCAGGTCGTGTACGAATTTCTTATCCTGGTCGGACGGCGTCTGTGCCAAGGCCGCTATACCCATCCCTGCCAACATCACGGCCTGCAAGCCCACGCTTCTGAATAGCTTGTTCATCGGTCAGTTCTCCCCGGTCTTGGGAGGCGCAGAATGGAAGCCGCGTTGCCCGGCAGCCCGATTCAGCCGATGGGTTCCAACCGGCCCAGCAGCAGGAGGTAGCTGGCAATCCCGATCGACACCAACCCACCCGCCACCAAAAACGCTGCACCGAAAGCATGTGTCCTGTGGAGCAGGTATCCCGTGGCAACCGGCGCGGAAATCGCCGCAACCTGGTTGGCGAGATTGACAACGGAAGCCAGCCGCCCCGCGCCGCTGGGGGTAGCGAGCAGAGGCGGCAGGCTCCAAATAACCGGTGCCGCCGCCGACAACCCACTTAGTGCCACGCTGAGGCAGGCGACCACCAGCAAAGGCCGCCCAGTAAGCGCCGGGGCAACGATAAACAACCCGAGCACGGTGCCACCGATCAGCACCCCGCGCCGCACCAGGTCGGGGTTGCGTCCTCGGCGGATCAGCGCGTCCACCAACCACCCGCCGACCGCAAAGTCCACCGCCGCCGCAACGAGCCACGGCACCCCTGTAACAAGCACCGCGGTGCGTGCGGAAAAGTGAACGCCCGTTTCCAGGTACACCGGCAGCCAGGTAAGCAGCAGATAAAAGCAATAGTTGTACGCGGCGGAGCCGATGGCCAGCCCCCATACCTTGCGCTGCCGCAGCAGGCTGCCGAGCGCAACCGACTTTTCCTGCGGGACGGGCTGCGTCGAGCGCGGCGGGTCGCGGTATAAAAACGCGAACACCCCGGCATACAGGAGGCTGAGCACGGCAGTCGCGCCGAAGTTGGCCTGCAGCCCCCAGCGCAGCCCGATCAGCCCCACCATCGGTGTTCCCAGCCCCACGGACAGCTTGGCGGCCGCGTCGAACACAGCGGTCGGTTTGCCCCGCTCTTCCGGCGGAAACCACTCGCCGATGGCCTTGGAGTTGGCGGGAAATGTGGGCGATTCCCCGATGCCCAGCAAAAAGCGCGCCGCGAACAGAAGCGCGATGGTGGGCGCGATAGCCGCAAGCCCCGACGCAAGCGCCCACAGCAGCGTGGCCGCCAGCAGCACGCGCCGCACGCCCAGGCGGTCCAGCAGCGACCCCGCGGGCAGCTGCATGACTGCATAGGTCCAGCTGTAAGCGCTCAGCAGATAGCCGAACGTAACATCGGAAGTGCCGAACTGGCGCTGCAGGGCCCCATGCGCCACCGAAAGGTTCACGCGGTCGAAATACGAAACCAGCACGCCGAAGCCGAGCAGGATCGCGATGCTCCAGCGTTTAGTTTCGCCTTGCGCCATGTTGCAAAACTTTACACGTTTGCGTGTTTACTTGTATGCAGGCCGTCGAGCTCATCGATGGTCACAATCTGGTTCGCGGGCACTCCGGCAAAACTCTGCGCGATGCCGCTGGGCCAACGCACTGCCAAATCGACCGCGGCAGCCCGGCCCAAGCCGAAGTGCAAACGCGGGTCGTTGCTTGAAAAGAAACTGCTCTGGCTCACTACCTCCTGCGCCTGCTGTTTGCCCGCGTACTTCGCGGTGACGCGGGCGCCGATTGCCGAACGGTTCGACTTGCGCCCGATGAGCTTGACCTTGATCCAGTGCGCAGCGGGGCCCGCGGGCAGGTCGTTGCGCAGCAGCGACGGCGGCTCGTTCAGGTTGACGACCAGCACATCTACGTCGCCGTCGTTGTCGAAGTCGCCGAACGCGCAGCCTCGGCTGCAGTGCGGAGCCGCAATACCCGGTCCGGCCTCCTCGATCAGTTCGTCGAACCGACCGTCGCCCTCATTGCGGAAGACCATGCGCGGAGTCTTGTCGGGGTACGCGGGCAATTTAGCTGCGACCTCCGGGTACACGCTCCCCGTCACGAGCAGGATGTCGGGGTTGCCGTCGTTGTCGAGATCGGCGATGCCCGCGCCCCAGCCCGTAAAGCGCGTTTCCACCGCCAGCCGGGCCGCTGCGGTTGCATCGTCGAAGCTGCCCTTACCCAGATTGCGGTACAGCACGCTGGTGTCGTCGGTGAAGTGTGTTTTAAATACGTCGAGCCGGCCCGAACCGTCCAAACTACCGACGCCCACACCCATGCCCGCCTGCTCCACGCCGTCGTCGCTCAGTGCCGCGCCGCGCGCGAGCGCCTCCTCGCGAAAGGTGCCATCATGGTTGTTCATAAACAGCAAACTCGGCACTGAATCGCAGGCGACATAGATATCGGGCCAGCCGTCGTCGTCGAAGTCCGCCGCGACCACCGTCATGCCGTAAGTTTCTTTCACCTTGCTGATCCCCGCGGCATCGCTGACATCGGTGAATGTGCCGTCGCCCTTGTTGCGGTACAGCCAGTGGCGTCCGTATGGCAAACCGCGCGGCCCACAGTTGACGGGGATGTTATGGAAGTTGCAATTGACATTTGCGCCCGGCTTGGGCACGTTTTCCAGGGCGAAGTCGATGTAATTGGAAACGAATAAGTCGAGATGGCCGTCCCGGTTATAATCGACGAAAGTGCAGCCCGCGCCCCAGCGGGTTTTTCCCTCGTACAGCAGGCCCGCTTGCTCAGTTGCATCTGCAAATGTGCCGTCGCCCTTGTTGCGGTAAAGCTTGTTCTGCCCCCAATAAGTTACGAATAAATCCTCAAAGCCATCATTATTATAGTCGCCGACGCACACGCCGCATGCCCAGCCTGTATGTTCGAGGCCTGCTTCCCGGGTTACGTCGGTAAAGGTGCCGTCGCGGTTGTTCTTATACAGGCGATTGGTCGTGCCCGGGGGCGTGTCGCTCATCCGCTGCCCGCTTAGGATAAAAATGTCCATCCAGCCGTCGTTGTCATAGTTGACAAACGCACAGCCGCAGCCGATCGCTTCCAGGATGTAATCCTTGTGGCTTACTTCGCCGTAGATGGTCGGCGCACGGAGCCCGGCGGCTTGCGCTGTATCTACAAACTGCGCCGCGAACGGCGCTCGGGCACTTTTCATGCGCTCCTGCGGTTTCACCTGCCGGGTCGCCACACCTTGGCTGAACAGCGGCTCCACCACGGTCAAAGCCGCGCTGCCCAAGAGTGCTTTGAGGGTTTGGCGCCGCGTTGCCATTAGCCGCCCCCTTGCGCGACGGCGGTCAGGTGGACGCGGTTGCGCTCCGTTTCTTCCCGGCGGTCGCGCTCGACGGCCTTGCCCAGCTCGGCTGCAATCCGCGCGGCATCGTCGGTACGTCCCGCGCGGCGGTACGCGGCCACCAGCTGGTTGAGCGAGGTGCGGTCGGTCGGGTCGTAGCGGACGCCCTTTTCCAGCTCCGCGATGGCCTCCTCCATCCGGCCTGCCTTCAGGTCCAGTTTGCCCAGCTCGCCATGCGCCACGGCCAGGTCGGGCTTGAGCGCGACCGCGCGCAGCAGCAGCTTGCGTGCCTCGTCGAACCGGGGTTCACCCGGCGCAGCGCCTTCACGCACCAGCACGTCGGCCAGCAGGTAGTTCAGCGTGGCATCGGTGGGGTGCTCGCGCAGCCGCGCGCGGACCAACTGCTCTGCCTCAGGCAGCTTGCTGGTATCGCGCAGCAGTACGCCCAGGCCCACCGCGCCGTACAGCTTTGAGGGCTGCAGCCGGTCGGCTTGCTCAAAGTCTTCCGTTGCGGCATCGTTTTGCGCCAGCTGTGCCCGCACCGCGCCCCGCAGTGTGTACAGCGCGGCTGAACCCGGATTTTGCGCGATGCCGGCGTTCAGAACGCTCATCGCGGCCTCCGGCGACTGGTGCTCGATGCTGATCGTCGCGAGGTCGATATAGTTGCGCTCGTCCTGTGGGTCTGCCTGTGCAGCCTCCCGCAGTGCCGCGAATCGCATCCTCCAAGCGTCCGCTGCCTTTGTATGCTTCGCCCAGCAGGTTCAGGGTGCCGGGGCTATTCCGCATCGGCTCCAGCACGATGACCGCATCCCCAAAACGTCCACCTTCCACATAGGCCATGGCGCGGTCGTGTTGGAGCTCCGGCGTCCCCGGATGCTCAGTGGTCAACCGCTCGAATAGTACGGTCCCGTGTGCGCTGTCGCCTGCTGCCAGCAGGCATTTGCCGTATTGCTCCTGCGCCGGAATGTTGCCCCGCAAAGCATCCCCCGCCTGGGCAAAGTGCGTGTTCGCCGCCGGGCAGTCGTCTCGCTCGTAGGCCAGGACACCCGCCATCGCGTGGGCTGTCTGATTGCCGGGGTCGGCCAGCAGCAGTCGAAAAAGATACTGCCCTGCCCGCTTATCGCGAGCGCTATACGCCACCTGTGCGGCTGCTTCCAACACGGGGACCGCATTGTGTGTTGCATGCAGCGTTTGGTCGAAGCTCGCAAGCGCTTGGCCAGTGCGACCGAGGCCCGCGAGCGCGAGACTTCGTAGAAACAAGAGCTGGGCGTCCCCAGGATGCGCTTTGAGCTGTGCATCCACGGCGGTCAGAGCGTCGGTGTAGCGATGTCCGGTGAGCGCTTTACGCGCGTCGTTGTCGGCTTGGGCCTGCGAAGCATGGGCACCTGAACACATCAGCGCCGCAAGCGCGATGGTGCGGAAAATCCGTTGCCGGAAAAGCGAAAACATCTGCTTCCTATTGTCACAAAAGCAGGTGCGGAAGGCGAACCCTCCGCGCCTGCTTAAAACTCAAACCGCGCACCCAGCTGGATGATGCGCGGCTGCAGGCTGGAAGTAGCCTGGCCGAAGGTGCCGGAAGCCAGGTTGTAATCGAGCGTATTGAAATTGGTGTGGTTGATGACGTTGAAGCCGTCTACACGGAGCTGCAGGTTGGCTTTCTCGCCGCCGAACCATGGCAGCCCATTGTTCTTCAGCACGCTTGCATCCCACTCAAACAGCCCCGGATTGCGGAAGGTGTTGCGCGACTCAGTGCCTTCCGTGCCGGGTGCGGGTGCGGTAAAGCCGTTCGGCTCTGTAATGGAGATGGCTTTGCCGTTTTCCATCGCAGTTACGGCGTGCGTTCCAAAAACCCCTCCCGTACGCGCATACTGGTTATGCTTGAACTTATGCGGGGTAAGTCGACCGACGTTGGGATAATCCTGTGCGTTGCCGTCCGCGTTGTAGTCGCCGCAGGTGACCGACTGAATGACCCCATTCAGAATGCAGCCGCCGTCGTCGGCTGCACCGCCCCAGCCGGCGAAGTTCTCAGCGGTCCACGGCGTACCGGACTGTGCCACAAACAGCTGCGTTATCTGCCACCCTCCCGCCGCCTGCTTGAGTACGCGGAACGTATTCGGCGCGGGAAGCGTGTAAGAACCCGCCAGCTTGAAGTTATTCGGTTCATCAAAGGACGATGTTCCATAGTAAGCCGTCCCCAACCCGTGCTGATCCGGCGGGCAATCCGTACCATTGTTGAATACATAGCGAGTGCCGCATGTGCCGTAGTCCAACGCGTGCGACCAGGTATACGAAGCCTGGTAGTCGATGCTTTTAAACCTTTGCTGCAGCCCGAAGATAACGCTGTTGTAGTTGCCGGTGTCGAAGTTCGCAGCGTAGTTGATCCGCCCGAAGCTCGTGTTCAAGCGCTGCAATACACCCGCGTTGCGGATCAGGTCGCCGGCGCTGCGGTTGAAGTCGGCAGCTGTCAGCTGATCCCAGGAGTAAGAACCCGTATAGGTCACGCTGGCGACAGCGCTCAAGCCAAGCTGCTGGCTTACGCCCAGGGTATAGTTCACGGTCGGAGGCGTCTTAACGTTGGGGTCGAGCCCGCTTACATCCGCCGACGTTCCTACAATGCCGCCCTTTGCATCCAGGGAACCCGCATTGAACGTCGGATACTTAAAGCCGTACGGGAAAGCATTGCTGCTTCCTATGTTGTAGACCACCGGATTCGGATTGTTTGTGTTCTGGCCGAAGTTCGGAGTGATCCAGCCCGGAGGGTTGCCGCGCTGCTGATCGAGTACCTGGCCGAGGCTGATTTGCTCGTAATACAATCCGGCTCCGCCATGGATCGTGACATCGCGACGCTTGGTAGGCGCGTAGGAAAAGCCGATGCGGGGTGCCCAGTTATTGTTCAGGCTGCCGTTATAGATGTTCTTGCGGTTCAGGATGGATGCATCCGTAAACTGTGCATCGATTGCGGCAGGCGTTCCCAAAAGCTGGGTTGAATGAATTGGGACCGCATTCGCGATTTGCGTGTATTCCGGATATAGAAAGGGCGATGGATTGCCGAAGTCGTCCCAGCGGATGCCCAGCTGCAGCGTCAGGTTAGGGAATACCCGCCATGAGTCGGAGGCAAAAACTCCATAATTATTGACCTGCGCGCCGAAGCGAAACGGCTTCAGAGCACCGGTAAGCGGGTTATACGCAACCACATTCTCCTGATACACCTTGTCCTGTACAAAGTCGACCAGGCCGTTATTGAAGGAGAAAGAAGGCCGGACATAGTTGCCGGAGAAGTCTGCGGAGTCGTTGCCATGCGTCGCTTGAAAGCCGACGCGTATATTGTGCTTGCCGCGCACATACGTCACTACGTCGCGCCAGGTGTATTGGTGCTGTGCGAAGCTGCCCGGACCGAAGCCTCCGCCGAAAGCCGGATTGCCGTTTGCGCCTACGCCGTAAGCGTTGTTCAGCATCAGTTCAGGCACGGCAGGCGCGGGCGCGGTGCGGTTGCCGAAAACACGCTTATACCCGAATGAAGCTTCATTTAGGAGGTTCGACGAGAAGACATGGGTGTAGTTTGCCGAGTAAAGGGCGCTGATGGTATCGGTTGCACTGCTGAAAGCCGGGCGCGGTCGATCGTCTGAACCTGGTGATCGATATGAAAGTAGTAGGCATAAATGCGATCCTTGCCGCCGCGGAAGTTCTGATCGAGCCGTCCGCTGTACTGCAGCCCGTTGTTGTAAGGTGCCGTTGTCTGGTTGACGTTATCAATAAACGGAATAGTGCAGTTACCGGTCGGTGCTGGGCATTGAGTCGCTAGGTCAGGCGAAGTGTAATACTTGACGCTTTGAAAACTGATACCCTGCGCCGGGTACTGCGTCAGGATTTTCGTTCCCAGCGTTTGCGGAAAGTTCTGCTTCGCTAACGCGACAAAAGCCGGATCTTCATTGGCAAAGAAATTTGTGCCCGCAGGTGTTGTTGAAGCCAGCTTCTCGACTGAAGTGAAAAAGAATGTCTTGTCTTTGTAGATTGGGCCGCCCAGCGTGCCCGAATACTCAAAACGCTTGTAGGGCTGAATGGCGCTGCCGACGCCCGAAAAGTAGTACCGCGACTGCAAATCCTGGTTGTAAAAGCTGATCTCACCCGTGCCGTGGAACTTATTGGCCCCCGACGCGGTTGTCATTTCCGTGGTCACGCCCGCGCCGCCGTAAAAGTCGACAGCGAAGGTATTCGTTTGCAGGGCGATTTCACGAAGCGAGTCGGGATTCGGGGTGATGTTGTTGGTACCGCCGGTGATGTTCGAGTCAACCTCAATGCCGTCGAGAACATACAGGTTGGCCCCGAAAAAATGCCCGTTGGCGTTTGCGTTTGGGGTTTGTTCATTCTGGAAGTTATCCAGATTTTGCGAGTAGCCGCTCACACCCGGAGCCGTGTTCACCAGGTTCAGCGTGCCCCGGTTCTGCAGCGGCAGCGTCCTGACCTGCTCAGTATCGAGGGTCGTTTCGACACGATTTTCTTCCGGGTTCAGCGCGGGCCCCTGCTCGGTGACGTTCACCTGCGTGGCCTCATTGCCGACGTTCAGCTTGATATCGACGCCGGCGGTCTGCTGTGTGGTGAGTTGCGTCGCTACCTGCGTCGGAGTGAATCCGGGTGCCTTTACCTCGATGGTGTACGCACCGGGACCGAGACTGCTGAAGCTGTAACTACCGGAGCCTGTTGTCGTCGTTGTGCGAACCTGCTGCGTATCGGCCTGCGTCAGGGTGACAGTCGCGTTCGGGATCACGGCCCCAGACGGGTCGGCCACCGTGCCCTGGAGGCTTGCGCTGAACTGCGCCATCGCGGTCCCCGCCAGCAGGAGCGTGGGCAGCAGCACAGCGGCGCTGCGCAGCATGGCACCGGCCAGCAGCAACCGAGTTGTTAGGGGCGTTCTTGCATTCCTCGTGCGCATGGCTCTCCAAAGTTGGTGCCGCATTTTTCGTGTCTTCTTAATTCGCACGAATGATACCCTCCCCGTAACCGGTTTCGCAATCGACGCTTGCGAAACAAAGTATTACCGGTGAGTTACCCCAACGCGAAAGCCCGCCCCAGTAAATCTGCCTGGCTTTTCGCAATGCCTGTTTTTAGGAGCCGCCCATTGAACCGCCGCACGTTCCTCTCCCTTCTCAGCGCGGCCGGCATCCCCGGGACGGGGTCGGTCTCCTTATTCGCCGAGCGTCCTCCAGC
The DNA here is from genome assembly GCA_964244985.1 of uncultured Acidobacteriaceae bacterium. Lineage (GTDB taxonomy): Bacteria > Acidobacteriota > Terriglobia > Terriglobales > Acidobacteriaceae > EB88. The sequence continues at coordinate 30,532 of CAXTKZ010000002.1, read as the reverse complement.
CGGAACTTACGCGCCCGCGCATGTTGAGAACGAGTACAGCCGTCTGTTGCCCGGCGAGCGGGAGGCGCTTGCGACGCCGCCGGGCGTAACCGGTTTCGCCGATACCCGAGTAAGCGCCAAGCACGGCGCGAAAACAGCCGCGCTTGCCCCTGGCGAAGCGATCGAAGGCTGGCAGCTGCTCGCCTCAGTCGAGATCAACGGCGTGCGCACCGCCGTGTTTGAGAAGCACGCCACCCATCGGGGAGCCATCGCCTTTGTTACCGAGCGCGCCGGTACCATCGCGCTGATCCCCAAGGGCATCGGCGATCTTGCAAGTATCAAACCCCGACAAATCGCCGACCCGATCCGCCTCAAGCGTGAGCAGGTGCCCGGCCCGGACGTCGCGGGCGAGTACATTCTGCGGTCCACGGAAGACCCCTGCTACGAGAACGTCGCCGCGCTGGGTCCGGAGTACATCGGTTGGTCGCTGGTTGCCAACGAGGAAGCCGGTCCGCTGCGCTCTGTGTACTTGGGGGCCGACGGCACAAGCCGCCAACCGGTGCGCAATGCGCAGAACGACTGGGCTCCGGACCTGGAAGGCGCGCTGTTCGATCCCCAGCAGTTTTTCCCCTTCGACGACCCCGGCGCATACCGCTACGAGCCCGGCTGGAGCAAGCGCACCCTGCTCGGCGGTTACCTGCCCGTAGCCGACACGGGCGTGTGGAACGCCACGCACAAGGCCGGATATGAGGTGATGATGCTGCTGCCGCCGGGCGCGGACGCACAGCCCATGGCCCGGGTGCGGGTATCGCGCCTGCTCCTCAAGCCGGGCGTGCGCGAAGGGGGCAACGGTGCCGACCCGGACGCCGGGCACACCCCCGGCACCGGCTATGAGGAGCACTACTGGAACTGCACAGCGGGCCAGTTTTTCTCGGCGCTCGTGGGCGTTTGGAATCACTGGCACGACTTCCATGAGAACGCCATGCCGGTCGAGATCCCTGACCCGTGGCTCCTGGATGCGGCACGCGCCGGCATCACGCTTTCCCGCTGCTCGTACCGCGGCCTGGAGCCGACCTATCAAGTGGGCGAAGGCGCATATACCAAGATTCCCGAGCGCAGCCACGCGCTGTTTCCCGTGGCGCATTACGAGTTCATCTGGGCGCAGCAGCTGTGGAATTTAACCGCGGAGTCGAACCCATATTTCACGCACTATCTCGACCGCTACATCCTGCCGGACGGTAACTTTCTATACAACACGCAGGACCAGGTGGAAGCGCCGCTTAACGTTGGGTTGTTTCTGTGGAACAACGCCCGCGCGTACGACTACACGCGCAACCGGGAGGCGTTTGAAGCGCGGCTGCCCACTTTGGAGCGCATGCTCGGCTATGTGCTCCAACGGTATGAGTTCGGCAAGGAGCGCTACCCGCTGCCCGACCGGCGGTACGGGCTGATCTGGGGCTCGCCCGAAGCCGACCTGGGCGACCCGGCGAACGACTTTCCCGAGTCGCACCCTTTCTACTACCAGAACGCGGCGCACATCTGGCGCGGCCTCACCGAGCACGCACGGGTGCTGGCCCTTGTCGGAAAAACGGAGCCGGCTTCCCGCTACAAAGCTGTCGCTGAAGAAATGCGGACAAACATTGAGCGCTCCCTCGCCGCAACCATTGCGGCGGGCATCCCTGCAATGCGCGCGGCCGGTATTCCTCCCTTTGAGTCGAACGACATCGCCCACCGACCCACGGAGCTTTCGAGCTATGAGAATCATCGCTTTATAGAGGATTGGTTTCTTGCCGACTGGGGTGACCCGCTCATCGACGCGGGACAGTTCAAGCACCGCGCACTCGCGGGGTTGGAGATTGTCGGCCTGAACACCGATGGCCCCAACGCGCGCACCAGTAACTTCACCATGCATGGGACGTTGAACGGCAGAATCCGGCAGGAGGATTACCGGCCGTTTCTGCTGTCGTTGTACGCGTTAGTCTGCTTCGCCGCCGACTCCGGCAACCGCTACGCGCCCGAGGATGCCTACATCCCCGGCTCGTATCCCGGCGAGCAAAGCCCCTATGGCTGGTCGGCGGTGATCAACAGCACGCTCCAGCCTACGCTTGGGCTGCGCTGGCTCTTGTGCTACGAGGAAAGCGAGGTTCCGGGGAGGCAAGCGGTGTGCCACCTGCAAAAAGCCGCCCCCAAACACTGGTTCGCGCCGGGTGAGCGCATCGCCGTCGGGCGCTGCCCAACGCAATGGGGCCACGTCCGCTGGTCCACGGAAGCGCAGGCGGGCGGGGGGTGGAAAGTGTCGGTCGAGGCCGCGGAAGGATTCAACGCCGACCTGCATGTCCACATACACCCGCCTTCCGGAGTGCCTTTGCGGACAGCCTCTGTGGGCACGGTGCAAGCTGACCGGGTAGTGGTGCAGAAGGCGCTGCTGGCGCAGGGGCAAAAGCTGGAAATTGCGGTCACTTAGCTCTTTTGAATTGGCTGCTATAAAACATGGCTCATCCTGAAAAGCGCAGCGACAAAGGCCATGCTTTTTTCTGCATCGTAGCGGGCAGCAGATCCTTCGCCTCAGAGAGTGTCTGAAGTTTTCAAACGTGCTGCTCCGGGCTTAAACCGGGTCATCCTGAACAGAGTAATACCTGCTTCTGCCTTTCTACGCTCACAAGCAAAAAGCAGGTCTTCAGTCTACGGCTCAGGATGATCACCATGGACTAGCTAGAGTTTTGCAGTATTTGCTGGAGCAACTGTGGCTCGGCTTGAGGCTCGTTTCTTGCTGGAGGGGAGCTGTAACGCTTGACGCTGCAGTCAGTGAGTTTGCAATACCTGCGATACTGATTAGAGCTACTGGCTATACCGTCTACAACGCATTCAAGGCTACTAGCTTCTGTCTAATGACAACGTCGGGGGATGCACATTAAAAATGAACGCAAAATCCACTTTCAAAATTGCTGTGTTCATAGGAGGATTTAGTGCAGCTTTCGCTGTAGACCACTGGCCTTCTCATACCAAAGCATTTCAAATGGGATTCTTTTCGCTAATGGTTTTGGGAGCAGTTCTAGTGTTTCTTTGGTCGCAAAGGAGAGAGCGGAAGGTTTGGTGGGCAGTGTGTCTTGTTATAGTGATCCACGTTGCCGCGCTACTTGCTTTCTACCAACGTTTTCCCTTTCAGACGGTGCCTGCGATCATACCTCTTGCCCTAGCCGAAGCTATAGTACTATTTAGCGTTTCGATAAAGGTGGTAGGTGACGGAAGAAAATAATTGGAGCTCCTGCTGCGGTCCATTCGGTATATGGTCAGGTACTTACTCAAGTGCAAAGCGGGAGCCGCTCGGAAACGGCTCCCTTTCCGACTTACCTGATCGCCAGCCCCGGCAGGATCGCGGTGCCTTCTTCCCGCACGCCGTCCAGCTTATTCGGGTCCAGGCCCAGCGCCGTCAGGATCGTCGGCGCGACCTGCGCGGTTTCCGTCGGTACAGAAACGGTACGCGGTGCCAGCGCGGGGGAAGCCACCAGCAGCATGACATTGGTATCGTCATGCGAAAACCCGCCGTGCTCCTCCCTTTTTTTCTTGCTGTTGGAGTAAGTCACCCCGACGTTCGGCGTCACGATGATATCCGGCGTCCGCGGGTCGCGCCCCCGCCCAAGCCCCGGCAGGTTGTAGTTGAGCGCCAAGGTGGGCCCGTAGAAAATCTGCCCCAACCCGATTTCCGCCGCGTTGTTTTCCAGAGTTTCCACAGCGTTCTTCACATTCGCGCCATTCTTCAGCCACAGCAGTGAAACATCGTCCTCCGTCGGCCCGATGCCGGTTGCGCTGGCGGGCGACTCGGAAAACGGCAGCTCGTTCGCGAGCAGCGTTGCGGGGGTTGCCGTGCCGTTGCGCTTGTACAGGTTCGGGTCGATCGGCGACTGCCCATGCTTCGCAGTCACGATAATCACCGTGTCCTCAAATTGCCCCGTTTGCTTAAGGGCCGCGACCATATCCCCGACTGCCGCGTCCACATATTCAATCTCACCGAGGAGCTGCGCCGACGGCACGCCCGCCGCGTTGAGGTAACCGCCGCTCGCACTGCCTTCAATCAGCTTTTGCCCCACGCTCACGGCCTGGAAGTTCATGCCGAACAGCGCGGGAACCTGCGCCGTCTGGCCGCTATGCGTGCGGCCCGCGATCTGATTCAGGATTGCGTTGACCCTGAGCTGGTCATAGCATTGAACGTTCGCGAAGCTGTTTGTCCAGGACGTCAGGTCGCCCGCCGTATCGCGAACCGAAGCGCAGGACGCGCCTTCAGAAGTTGTCACGCCGGGCAGCGCGATCACGTTTGAGTTGATTTCCGGCGCGTAATAATCGTCCACGCTTGTGCCGCCCGGGCCGCCGATCGACGAATACGCGGGGTGCTTATCGGCCCAGGCCGTGTAGCCGCCCGCCGCGTGGATCACGTTGTACACCGTGTTGGTCCGCACAAAGTTCCAGGGGTACACCGGCGCGCAGCCCGCCGCGGGATCGCGCGGCAGCTTGCGTGCGTCGATCGAGGCGATGCCGCCCTCTGTCAGTCCAGCGCCGGGCGCACCGCCGTTCAGCTTGGACTGGTCCAGGTCGATACCTTCTTCGTACTCGGTCGTTGTGCCCGTGGGCACGCCATACGGGGTGCAGGGTCCGGCCGCGACACCGTTGCCGGTCGTCAGCGCGGGTGCATCGAGCGAGCGGTCATACGCCACGTCGTAGTACACGCCCATTGTGCGCGGCGTTGCACCCGTCACCAGTGTCATCAGGCCGGGGAACGAGTCGGACGGCTTGCTCGTTGAAGCCGCTGTGTAGTTCACGCCTACCTGCCCCAGCGATGCCAGGTTGGGGCAGTAAGGAGCGCCGCCGTTTGCGCCCTTCACACCCCGCGCGCAGTTTAGATAATCGACCGCATGCATCCCGTCGATGCTCAACAACAGCACGTGTTTGGCATGGCTTTGGGTTTGCGCGCCGGCAGCCGCCGCCGCTGCGAAAAGGGCGGAAGTGGTGAATAAGTTCGTTTTCATGGAAAAGCACCTCGCAAGGTTGATAACAGGCCTCGAGGAGCAAAGGGTTACGTCCTGGTGAAATCTTGTACACGGGTGTGGAAACGGCAAAAAGCCGGGCGTTTAACCCGGCTTTTCGCCTTGGAATTAGTTCATTTGTAGTTGCGGAAGTTCGCGCTGAACGCAAAGCTCGACTGCGCAATACCGCTGCAGCTCGGGGATGCCCAGGTTTGCCCAGCGCAGCCGCCGTTGTCGCGCGCCAGCGACCACATCGCGATCCGGCTCACATAGCTGTTGCCGTTCGCGAAGTTCAACATCGTTTGCGCGTCGTTCAGGTTGAAGATTTCGGTGTTGGTGTCGTTGACCCCGATCATGGGCGTGATGCCTACGGTCGCGGTCAGCCCGGCCGCCTTGATCTGGTTTTCCGTTGCGCTTGCGGCATCCGTTGCGTCCAAGCCCATCTGCGCGCCGTTGTCCTGCCCGGAGCCGTAATCCATCGCCATTACGTTCACGACATCCAGCGGCAAACCGTCGGCCTTGGCGCTTTTCAGGATGTTTGTGCCGCTATCGATCAGCCCGGTCGGCAGCACCGGCAGCGTATACGAAATCACAAGACCCGAGTTGGCTTTCTTCAGCCCAACCAGTGCCTGATCGCGCAGCGTGATGGAAGCCTGATTGGTCGTTGCGCCGCCTTCAATGTCGAAGTCCAGCAGCTTGACTTTATAACGGTCGATCACCGATTGGTACACCGCCTGCAGCTGCGAAGCACTGGAACAGTTCAGCGCGGGCTCAGTGCCCGTGGCCCCGCCGAAGGAGATAACCACCTGCACGCCGGCCGCCTGGAGCTGCTGCACGATATGCAGAACCGTGTCGCCATTAGGTAAATTGTCAGTCGGCAGTGTGCCGCCCAGCCCGCCCCAGCCCACGGAGCAGCCATTGGTCGAAACCACAAATGCAAGCGTGACGCCCTTGAACCCGGCCTGCTGCTGCATCGACACCAGGTTTTCATCCGCGGAGATGCTCATGTCGACATAGGGCGCGAACAGATGCCCCGTCGGGGAAGGCGCGGGTGTGGGCGTTGGGGTCGGTGTAGGTGCAGGCGTCGGGGCAGGTGTTGTCCCGCCGCAGGCACCGGTCGCGGTCCAGGGCTGCCCCGAGCCGCTGCCGCCGTTGTTGGTGGCTGGATTATTTCCCTGCGTCCACCAGTTGGCGACGTAGTTCACTGAGCCCACACTGGCTGGATTGCCGCCGGTGTATACGGCGCTTGCGGACCAGGGTGCGGCGCAGGTGGCGGCGTGCGCGCCGGGCGCCGCGAGCAGCAACAGCCCGGCGGCGAAGACGTGAAAAGGAGAACACAGCTTGGCTGAAAACGTGCGGATGTGCGTCATGGGTGAGGTTCCTTCCTTGAATCCGAAGCGGGCGGCAAAACTGCAAACACGGGATGTACCGGACTTGAAGTTGCACACACTATGCCTCTACAAGCTCAGACTTGGCAATCGAAAAAATGAGCGTTTGATTATGCTTCAATCAGGATCTTCTCTGAAACGCTCGTATGTTTCCCACGAGTCAACTCAGCGATACCGATCAAGAAAGCAATCTCCTCTCCTAATGTCCTTTGCAGGGTTAGAAGCCCATCCGAGACGGAGGAACGACCATTTCAGCCAGCCCCGTCGCTACGTCGTAGACAAGACCTGAAAGAAGCCAGTCGCCCGGTAAGCCGGGCACTGCGCGAAGTGCGGCAACATCTGTGGCCACCGCTGCGCGAGGGTCACGGACAGATCGCGATTGAAGGTCATCTTCCGATACCTGGAAATACTGCATCAACAGCGCAGGGTCATTTGCGAGGCGTGTGATGCCGCAGTCTGTGTGCTGGAGGACGATAAGGTGGAACTCCCCGCCGCCTCCTGGAATCGCACCTGCGACCTCCCCAATGCGCCCCAGCATGCCCAGTTGTGCCACCAGCCCCGGTGTAATGCGTCCTCCGATGTTCCGCATCACCACCGCCTCACCTGGCTTAAGTCCCAGTACCTGGGCAGGATCCACGCGCATATCCGCGCAACCGATGACTAGCGCCCCTGACCATGGGGAGAGCATGTGACAGGGAAGGCATGGAAGCACCCGCAGTGCATCGCTGCACTGTGAATTTCTTATTGCGTTCCAACAGTGTTTCAAGTTGATTCATAAGTTCGGACTCCTCTGGATACGGTTGCATTTGCCATGGCTTTCGAGACTGAACGAACGGCGGTGTTTCAGGGTTCACAATGTACCCAACCTCGAAAGCTTTAAGCGTTGCTCGGCAGCTGAGCGATCCTCTCGCGCCGGCTGCGAACGAGCAATTCCCTCGCACATAATTGAGCACGGAAGAAAGACCTGAAAGTCTGAATAAGTCTTGATTCTTTTGGAGGGCTCATGATTGCAACCGGCAAAGGACCTATCGTGGGCGGCACTCGATCTTCCGCGCTCGGCGAGCTGCTGCGACACTGGCGCGGGCTGCGCGGATTGAGTCAGCTTGATCTCGCTTTAGAGATTGAAGTCTCTCAGCGTCATCTCAGCTTCGTAGAAAGCGGCCGCAGCATCCCCAGCCGCAAAGTGTTGCTCACCATCTCGGATGCGCTCGATATCCCGTTTCGCGAACGCAACGCGCTGCTTCTCGCAAGCGGCTATGCTCCCCTGTATCGGGAAGCGACATTCGACGATACGACGATGGCAATTCTCAGTAGTGCCTTTGAGCAGATGCTGCGCAATCATGAGCCGCATCCCGCGCTCCTTATGGATCGCTACTGGAGTGTCATCCGCGCCAACGGGGCGGGGACTGCATTCTTCAGCTCGCTTACCGATCTGGAGGCTTTTCCCAAGCCGCGCAACCTGCTCGAGCTGTTATTCGATCCCGCAGGCATTCGGCCGTGCGTGGAAGAGTGGGAGACCGTAGCGTCGGTCCTCCTTGCGCGGGTACGCCGGGAAGCTCTGGGACAGGTGATCGACCCGACGCTCAAAGCTCTGCTCGATGGACTCAGGAAATACCCCGGCGCGGATACCCTCCCCGTGACGACAAATCCGGAAAGCCCGATCCTGCCGATTACAGTCGAAGGGGAGGGAAGCGCATCTCTTATTTCTCGCTGGTGACCACGGTCGGCACGCCCCAATCAGTGACAGCGCAGGAGCTGCGTTTGGAATGCATGTTCCCGGTGGACCCGCCGGAAAGCAGCGCTCGATAACTCAACCTGTCTGTTTCTCGGAGCGGGAGCGGCCAGCCGCTTCGGCCAAGGCCTTGGAAATTCAACTTGCCATTGCGTACGCTCCGCGGCCTGTCTTTCGAAGCGGCTCTCCCGATGCTGCTTCTTCAAGTGTGCTGGACACTTGTGAGAGGAACTATGCCGCCGTTCGTCAGGCGAGGAAAGCTGAAGCCCTTGGCCTTGAAAAATCTGCGGTCCGACTGGCATACCTAGTGGATTGGAAATGATCTGAATCAACGACGCTGAAACTATCCCGCACGATTTTACAGATTGTTTTTTAACGCGCTTGGCGGAGGGTGACCGGTCTGTTTGGTTGCAAACCCAGGTCGGCAACTCTCATGCGCCTGCCGATGATTGCAGCCAACCGGCACGGGCAGCCTGTATAGTATTTTTCGCGACGCTGTTCTATTTGAGCGCGCCACATCCGGCACGTTTTTTGAGAGGTTTGTCTGTCTATGCCCCACCGCTTGCTTTCCGCTGTTCTGTCCGCTTCCCTGCTTTTCGGCTCATCGCTCGCGGCGCAGGAAGCCCCGGCCCGCTGGACCGCCGAGCACGCCAACCAGTGGTATGCGCAGCAGCCCTGGCTGGTGGGCGCGAACTACATCCCGTCCGATGCCATCAACGAGCTTGAAATGTTTCAGGCTTCGACCTGGAATCCCGCGATCAACGACAAAGAGCTCGGGATGGCCGAAAGCATCGGCATGAACACCATGCGCGTGTTCCTGCAGGACCAGCTGTGGCAAAGCGATCCGCAGGGCTTTACGCAGCGGCTTGATGCGTTTCTCACCATCGCCGCGAAGCACCACATTCGGCCTTTGTTGGTTCTGTTCGACTCCTGCTGGGAGACGAACCCGCATCTGGGCTCGCAGCACCCGCCCATTCCGGGCATCCACAACTCCGGTTGGGTGCAGAGTCCGGGTAAGGAGCGGCTGCTCGACCGCGCCGACGAGGGGCAGCTCGAAGCTTATGTGAAAGGCGTCGTGGGCCACTTTGCGAACGACCCCCGCATCCTGGGTTGGGACGTGTGGAACGAGCCGAACAATAAGGGCGGCGACGTGGTTGCGGACGAGCCGGCAAAGGTCGCGCGCGTAAACGAGCTGCTGCCGAAAGTGTTTGGGTGGGCGCGCTCTGTACACCCTACGCAGCCCCTGACCAGCGGCGTATGGGTGGGCAACTGGACCGACCCCGCGCAGGAAAGCGAGACCACGAAAATCCAGCTGCGCGAGTCCGATGTCATTTCATTCCACAACTATGAGTGGCCCGAGCAGTTTGAAGCGCGCATCAAGAGCCTGCAGCCGCTCGGACGGCCCATCATCTGCACGGAGTACATGGCGCGCGGCGCGGGCTCGACCTTTGACGGCTCCCTGCCGATCGCCAAGCAGTACCATGTGGGCGCCATCAACTGGGGTCTGGTCGCCGGCAAAACACAAACCTATCTGCCCTGGGACTCCTGGGAGGTGCCGTATGTGGAGCGCAAACCGACAGTATGGTTTCACGAAGTCTTTAAACAGGACGACACACCGTACCGGCAGCACGAAGTGGATTTGATTCGGCAGCTGACCGGGCGGGGAGATGGGCGGGCGTTTACGACTGGGGCGAGCGGACAGTAGCCACATAGCGACACCGCAGATTAACTTGCACATGGAGTAAGGGTGTCTACAGATGATCCCGGTGAACTGTTAGTTGAAGCCGCCGGAAAGGCTGCGGGAGAACTAGCCAATTCCGAAATTGCAAAAGCATTGTTCCTTCCTCCGGCTTTAGGAGTCGGCCAGACACTAGGAGTACTGTCAGACATAATTCACTTCTACACAAGCAAGACAGCAGAGCAGTTTTGCACCAAATGGGCAACCGCAAGAAAGGGAAAACCCGCGCTTGCCGAAGCAGAGGTGCAACGCATTTTGCCTTTGTTAGCTCTTGCTACCACGCAAAGTGATGAGGAACTTCAACAGCGTTTTGTAAAGTTGCTTGAAGCTTCGCTTTCAGCGCCAAAGGGTGTGCTGCCGTCTTTCGGCCAAACACTTTCGCAACTCAGCCCGGAAGAAGCACGGTTCTTAGATCGCCTGTGGAAGCATGTTTCACAACCGCTCGACTTTACTCCGACCTTTCCATTCGGCCAGTTACCTGTTGATTATTCAAGGCTCATAGAAAGTTATGAGCCGTCCATACAGATTAGGATTGACGCTGAACGAGTAATAGTTCCCCTTGAGGCACAAGATGATTTTACTCAAAACCAAGAGGCTCTTCGGCAAGCAGATCTTATGATTGATGACTACCAAAGGCTTGGCCTGCTAGCCCAAAAGCAAATAGTCGTAGATGATACCGGATTTGAAATGCTCGGTGGCAATATCGTGCCATCTCAGCGCAAGCGGACTGTTCTAAAAACGGAGTACCACTTCACCCAATACGGGGTAGCTTTTATGCAAGCTGTAACACCCGATATGTGATTGAGCACCGTATGTTAAGTTATCGCTAATAGTGCGACACTAAACAAAGGGCCGTCCTCACGGATGGCCCTTTTCAAAATAGATCTAGTACACGTTCCCCGAGTGCCCCGCGGCCCCAGCCATTTCCATTGCTTCTTCCTGCGGCTTGTCAGCGCCTTCGTTCAGGAGCGTGTCGAGTGCATTCTTCACGCGGGTGTAATAGTCCTCATCCGCTTGTTGAATGTAGCTCAACAGCTTTTCCTGCACTTCCGGAATGCATACAGCCAGGTTGCCCGACAGGTTCTTGACCAGCTCGGCGCGGTACGTCTCGTCGAACTCATCCCGCCATACATCGCCCGCCTGCTTGAAGTTGTTTTCGCGGTCGATCTTTTGGCGCACCAAACGGCCCTCATACATCGGCTCGTGCGGTTTGCCCGAGCGCGGCGCTTCCTTCAAGCCGCCCAGGCTGGATGGCTCGTAGTTTACATGCGGGTTTTGCCCCGGCGCTGTGTTCACCTCGTACGTCATCTGCCCGTCGCGCTGCCCGGTAAAGATGGGGCATCCGCGCGGTCGGTTAATCGGCAGCTGCAGGTAGTTGGTGCCTACGCGGTAGCGTTGCGTGTCGGAGTAAGAAAAGGTCCGGCCGACCAACAGTTTGTCATCCGAGAAGTCCAACCCATCCACCAACACGCCTGTGCCGAATGCCACCTGCTCGGTTTCGGCGAAGTAGTTGTCGGGGTTCTTGTTCAACACGATCTTGCCGATGGGAAGGAACGGGAACTGTTCCTTCGGCCAAATCTTGGTCGCGTCCAAAGGATCGAAGTCCAGCTCCTCGTGCGCGTCGTCCGACATCAACTGCACGAACATATCCCACTCGGGATACTCACCGCGCTCGATCGCGTCGTACAAATCCTGGGTCGCATGGTTGAAGTTAGTCGCTTGAACCGCGTTCGCCTCGTCCTGTGTCAGGTTTTTGATACCCGCTTTCGGCTCGAAATGGTATTTCACCAATGTGCCGATCCCGTCCGCATTCACCCACTTATAGGTATTCACGCCCGAGCCCTGCATAAACCGGTACGCCGCCGGGATGCCCCAGGGCGAAAACAGATAAGTGAACATGTTGGTCGCTTCCGGCGTGTTCGCCAGGAAATCATAAAAGCGGCCCATATCCTGCCGGTTGGTCAAAGGATCCGGCTTAAAGGCGTGCACCATATCCGGGAACTTGGTCGCGTCGCGGATGAAGAACACTTTCAAGTTATTGCCGACCAGGTCCCAGTTGCCTTCTTCCGTATAGAACTTCACCGCGAAACCGCGGGGATCGCGCAGAGTTTCCGGGCTGTGGCCGCCGTGGACCACGGTCGAAAAGCGCGTAAAGATCGGGGTCTGCTTGCCCGCGACCTGGAACAGCTTGGCGCGGGTGTACTTCGCGATGGGTTCATCCCCCACTTTGCCGGTCGGCTCAAAATAGCCGTGCGCTGCCGCACCGCGAGCATGCACGACGCGCTCGGGAATCCGCTCGCGGTCGAAGTGCGTGAGTTTTTCGAGAAAGTGGTAGTTCTCAAGCGTCGCCGGACCGCGCGCACCCACGGTGCGCAGATTCTGGTTGTCGTAGACAGGGTGGCCCTGTCGCGTGGTCAGCGTCGGCTCGGTGGCCTGAGCGCTATATTCATTGCCGTTTGAGCCGTTCTGGTGGTTCCCGTTTGTATCAGCCATGCGTATCTCCCAGCGCTTGGGGGCGCCCATTGCGCAATTATAGTTCTCCTTTAATTACACATCTTGTTCTTCCGTGCCTTCTGTGACCGCACACAGTCGGTTCCTCGTAAAGCTGCACCGATCCTGGTGCAGCTTTCTGCGCAAGATGGCATTTGCACGAAGTTCCGACCGGATCCTTCGATATTGCTCGCCCGCGACTCACTCAGTAGTTCAGCTTCAGCGCGAACTGCACTTCCCGCGGCGTCCCCGTCCCCACTGGACTCGTGTTCACCGGGTTCGTAATCACCCCGAACACGCCGGGACCGCCCGAGAAGTCCGCTGCGGGCAGCCCGTACTGGGCTCGGTTGAACAGGTTGAACAGCTCCGCGCGAAACTGCAAGGTGGCTGCTTCCCCCATCGGAATGTTCTTGTCCAAATTCAGGTCGGTCTGCCACAATCCCGGGCCTCGCAGCAGGTTTCGGCCCGCGCTGCCGTAGCCGCCGCCGGTTACGGGCGCAAACGCAGCAGGATTAATCCAGTTCCGAATGCCTGAGCCGCCCACCGGCGTCAGAGGCACGCCGGGCACACGATTGGGTCGCTGATTGGTGGTGTACCCGGTCGCCACCCCGGTCGGGTTCGCGGCGGAAAACGTGCTGGGCCGGTCGATCGTCACGTTCACCGGCAGCCCGCCGCGCGCGCTCACGATGTTCGAAGCCTGCCAGTTGCCGAGAACCGCGCTCAACACGCCGGGCTGGTTGCCGAACGATTTGCCATGCCCGTACGGCAGTTCATAGACAAGATTGCTGCTGAATACGTTGCGCGCGTCGAAGTCCCCCGAAGCGCGCTCGGCGGCGAAATCGGCCGGGTTCTGCGGAAAATCGGAGTCGCCGCCGCCCGCCGCGTCCTGGTCGATCTCATGCGCGAACTGGTAATTGGCCTGAAACAAAAGCCCACGCGTGAACGACCGCCGCAGCTGGGCGACCAGCGCATTGTAGGAGCTCCCATTGTGGTTGCCGCGCGTTTCCACCTGCCCGAACAACCGGTTGGGGCGCACCTTGGTCGCCGGGTTGACGAGGTTGGTGTACGAAGTCCGCAGCAGGTTCGTCCCCTTACTGCCGACATACGACACCGTTCCAACCCAGGCCTGGCCAAGCGCCTGCTGCACGCTTGCGCCGTACTCGGTCACATACGCATCGTGGCGGTCGCGGTCCATGTCGCGCGGCGAGGTCACGCCCAGGCCCACCAGAAAGGGCGTAACCGGGTAGCTGACGCCGGTTTGCCCATTCAGCGAGTAGCGCCCCACCTCATTTGAGATCGGCAGGTTTTGGTCATCGAGCTGCCCGTCCCCGTGATAAATCCCAAAGCCCGCGCGCACCACCGTTTTGCCCTCGCGCCCAGCGGGCGACCAGGCGACCGCGAGCCGAGGGTCCAGGTCGAGATAGCGCGGCTGCCCGAAGCTCGCCCCCGCGCCGCAAAAGCCCGCCGGCCCGCAGGTCGCAAAGTCGAACGGCACGGCGCGACCGAGCACCTCGTGAAAGGAGTCGAAGAAGCTGTAGCGCAGCCCCAGGTTCAGCGTCAGATTGGGTTGCACTTTCCACTCGTCCTGCACAAACGCGAGCACATACGTTTTGCGGAGGCCGTTCACCGGCAGCGCGTCGGCAAACGTGGCGGAGCTGACAGTGTTGGCCGCAAACGCCGCACGCGAAGAGAAACTCACCGTGCCGCTGGCCGTGTTGCCTTGGTTTAGTTGGATGCGACGCGCTTCCCCGCCCAGCTTGACTGTGTGTTGCCCGTGCACCCAAGTCAGTGTGTCGATCCACGAAAACGAGTTGCCCACACCCAGCTTGCGCTGGTTGTTGTTGAGCGTTGTCAGGCCGGAGATAGCTACCGAGTATGGCAGCCCCAGCGTGGAAAGATTTGTGGTGTACACGTTGCCGCGGTTGAAGCCGAACTTCGCCTCGTTCACCCAGGCGGGCGAGAACAGGTGCAAATATTCAAGCACCCCGTTGACCGGGCGCGAGGTGACCTCCTGCCGGTCCAGCGTGTAGGTGCCGCCGCCGCTGAGCGGCAGAATGCTTTTGGCCGCATCGTAGGAGAACCGCAGATCGGTTGTATCCTTCGCGGAAAACCGGTGGTCGAAGCGCACCGTCGCCGAATCTTCATCGTCAAGCTGACGGCCTTCGCCCGTGAAGCCGGCAATCAATCCATCGGAGCCGATTGCCGCGCCACCCTGCGGATATGCTGCAAGAACCGGCGCGAGCGCCGGGCTTTTCGCGAGAATCTGCGCGCGGTACGCCACGGTGGGCACACGCCCGATCAGCGTTTGCCCGAGCGTTTGACTTAGCCCCTCGTAGTTGAAGAAAAAGAAGGTCCGGTCGCGCTGGATGGGGCCGCCGACCGCACCCCCGAACTGGTTCATGTGGAAAGGCGGTTTGGATGGGTTGACATTGTCGATCGGCTCGCGCGCATCGAGCCTGCTGTTGCGCAAAAACTCAAACAGGCTGCCGTGAAACTGATTGCTGCCGCCGCGCGACACCACCGCGACCTGCCCGCCCGGCGTGCTGCCGTTTTCGGCTGTAAACAAAGCCGTATCGACACGAAACTCCTCGATGGACCCGACCGGGATCGCCAGCCGCACAAACGCCTGCTGTGCCTGGTTGACGATGTTCGTCGCGTCCACACCATCGAAAGTGAAGTTGTTGTCATCGAGGCCACGCCCCGCAAAGCGGATCGACCGCTGGTTGCTGCCGCCGGTATCGATTGCGCCCGGCACCAGCGCGGTCAGGGTCGACCAGTTCCGCCCGTTCAGCGGCAGCTCTTCCACCTGCTTCTTTTCCATGCTTGCGCCCAGCGCGTCGGAGGTCTGGTTGAGCTCGGCGGCTGTGTCGGTCACCTGCACCAGCTCACTTGCGCCGGCGACGTGCATCACGGCGTTCAGCGTGCGGGTGCGGCCCACGGCCTGGACAAGGTCGGGGTAAGTCACCTCGGCAAAACCCTGCCGCGCAAAATGAATCTCGTAGGTGCCTACCGGCAGCTCCGGCAGATCGTAGCTGCCGTCCGCGGCGGACACGGAATCGCGGTGAAGCCCGGTCGCCCTTGCCATCGCAAAAATGCGGGCTCCGGGCACCGCCTTGCCGCTGTCATCGGTCACGGTTCCCGCTACAGCGGAACGGTCGACTTGTGCGTGGAGAGCGAAGGGCGACGCAAAAAGCGACGCCCCGAAAAAGGCAGCTGCTGGGAAGGGGTGCAATCTTTGAAACACGGGCCGCTCCTCGCTTGGGAGTGTTGAAAAGTGAAACTCGGGAAGGCGCCCGCTGGTTGGCGAAAGCGCCTTCCCGAGCAGTGGTCAGCGCGAGCCGTGCGCAGCTGAGGCTACCGGCAAGCCCGTGCCGCGTTCGGCCTTGGCCTGTTGCTGCTGCGCGTAGAAGCTTTTGAGGAACTGAGCGCGATTTACACTCAGGTCCGCGCCGCTGCGCCTGGTTGAGTACGGCTTCTCCGCGCCCATCACGCCCTGCCATACCACCCGGTTGAACCGTGCGGTCGGAAGGTGGTCTTCCACCGAAAAGTCCATGCCGCGGGTGTGCAGTGCCCACCATTGCGCCGTATGGAGCGGACGGAGCTGCGCGGCGCTGGTTTCGGCATAGGCGGTCGCCGGGATCGGCAGCGTGGTGTTCTTCAGGTAACCGGAGGGCGTTGCCTTGAAGCTCCACGTCGCCTGGGCGGTATCGAAGGCATTCGCCATGGGCAATGCGTTCGCATCGTTCAGGTTCAACGGCGCAATCCCCAGCACTTCTTCCATCGTCTTCAGCATGTTCACGGTGTTATAGCGAGTGCCGTCGACAAAGCCCTGCTTGACATAGGGTCCAACCACAAAGGCCGTGCTTCTGTGCGCGTTTACGTGGTCGCCGCCGTCCTGCGAATCGTCCTCAATGACAAACACCAGCGTCGATCCAGCATCCTTGCTCTTCGACACCGTTTCAATCACGGACGCAACCGCGTAATCGTTGTCCGCCATCTGGAGCTCGGGGGTATTTACGCCATTAAGCGCGTTGCTGAAGTTGCCGAAATGGTCGTGCATGATGCGCAGCAGGGTGAGGTTGGGCAGGTTGCCGGCGGCCTCATACTGCTGGAACTCGCGGTTCCACTCGGTAAAGCGGAAGTAATCGGGCATGGCGTTGTCGAAGCCGCGGTAGTACAGGTCCGTCAGCGAAATGAGTTGAGGACTGACCGGGATCGCAACCTGCACTTTATCCGCGAAGGCATTGGGGTCTTCGGGAATTGCAACTCCCTTGGGCAGGCTTTGGTTGTAGCGGATCAGGTCGAGTAGAAAGCCGTAGTTGCGCACAGACAGCCCTTGCTTGAGCGCGCCGCTCCACAGATAACCCTGGCCTTGGCCGCCGTCGTCATCGTTGTCGGGCGCGCCCACGTTGCCCGGCCCGGGCAGCAGGTCCGGGTCCGCGCTTTGCAGGGGTTGCGCCTTGAGGCGGGCCGCCGTGCCCTGAATTCCAACGTCGATGTTGCGGTTTTGACCTTCGGTGTCATACGACACGCCGCGTCCCGCATAGTTGACCGTCACCTCTTTTTCGGTCACATCCGTGGTGCGGGCCGAGGTCGACCACGACCAGCCGTCGAAGCTCACATTGGAAACGTCGTAGAAGTTATCGAAGTCCACAAAGTTGCGGGCAAGGTTGTGGAAGTTGGGTGTGTCGGCTTCCCCAAACTCATTCTGCGCCGGATCGCCGTTGCCTACTTCGAGGTCGCCCAGAATCTGATCGTAGGTCCGGTTTTCCTTGATGATGTAGATCACGTGCTTGATGTGCTGGTGAAGGAACGCCATCGTTTCCTGCTGCGCCGGCGTCATCGTGCTGCCGAAGTGATCGTTTTGGAGCACACGCGTGGTGAGCGAGCTCAGCTCGGCGGCGGCGGGCACGGGCACGGTCTGGAAGCCGGCCTTGTTGAGCTGCAGGTCGTATTGATTGGACGCCTGACAAGCTGCGGCTGCGGCCGCGGTCAGGCCCCGGCAGTATTGCGGATTCGGGCCGGTGTCGCTCTTGCCGTTCACGATATACAGCTGCGTGCCGTCGGCGCTTACGCTGACTGAGTTCGGGTAAAAGCCGGTCGGGATCAAGCCCGCGACCGACGAGCCGCCCGGGCCGTTGAGGTTGACGACCGCCACCGCGTTTTCGCCGCCGTTGGTGACGTAAAGCGTTTTCTCGTCCGGCGACAATGCGAGGGAGTTGGGGTTTGCGCCGAAGTAGTTGTTTTTGTTCGCGTACTGCGCGGGCGGCGCGGTGACAGGAATCTCATCGACGACTTGATTGGTATTCGTGTCGATCACCGCGATCGAGTCGGCGTTATCCTGCGCGACATACAAGAGCGTTTTCGCCTTGTTCATCACCATGCGGTTGGGCTGGCCGGGCACCTTGATGCGCGCCAGTACGCCCAAAAAGCTCACCAGGTCCACTTCGCGGTCGCGAATGCTTGACACATACGCGATGTCGTTGGTTTTAAATTGGATCCAGTACGGGTACTCGCCGCCCGCGACACCGGAAGCAGGCGCGAACTGCGCCTTACCGGGCCGCAGATCCAGTTCGCCTCCCTTATCCCAGTACCCTCTCGGCCTAGTCAGCACCGTGACCGAATCGTTTTCATAGTTGGTCACAAGAATGCGGCTGCCGTCCGGCGAAACGGCCAATCCCGCCGCTTCCGGCTTAACCGCAAGCCCAAGGCCGCCCGCACTGCTTGTCTTCGCATCGGCGAGGGCCAAATGCCCAAGAGCGAGCGGCGCTTGCGATTCCGCCCACTTGCCCGTCGCGCGCCCGTAGAAGTGGACGTTGTCGTCGTCGCCGCCCGAAACGTAGAAGTTCTGCCCGTCGGGGCTCCAGGCGACACCGCTGTACGTGTTGGGAACCGCAATGGCCTGGAGCTGCACAGGCGTTTTCGTCGAAACGTCGAACACGAAGATCCATTCGATCGAGTCCGCATTGTTTTGATTGCCCACGTTGGTGCCGCTTGTGTAGTTGAGCAGGTTGTAGCCGCTCGTCAGTACCAGAAGGGTCTTGCCGTCGGGGCTCAGCACGGTGGTGACGGCCTGGCCCACAGTGTATTCGGGGTTGTCGAGGAGCCCCGGGTTGAGCGGCTCAAATCGCGCCCCTGTGGGCGCGAGCGGTGTAATGCGCTGCCCGGTACTTACCACAACAGGCTGGCCCGAATTTGGGGGAGCACTTTGCGCCCAAGCGGAAAGTGAAGCGGTCGCGACCGTGCAAAGGGCGCTTGCGAGCGAGATGCGGTGAGGGATGCGGCGCATGGTTGTCTCCGGGTGTGTACTTGTTTGCGCGTTACAGGCGGCGCGGGAAAGTGGGCGGACCCAAAAGGCCGCAGGGGGGAAACGACCAGGAGTGTCTTCCAGGCACCCCTTCTCGTTGCTTCCTGTTATTCGCGAACTGCGTGAAAATCAGCTCCATCGCCGTGTGAAATAACTGTAAAAACAAGGGGCCGCGCACGCGAGGGGTTCTAAGGCGGCAACGGTCGGAGCTGCAAACCGGCTGGAGAGCGCGGCGAGACTTCTCCCTTTGCGGCACACGCGCTTATGGGGGTGCGGGCTGAACGCTATCGCGTTACGGCAACATCAGGTGAGGGCTGTTTATTTCAGTGCAGGTAAGAGCCGACTGCTTTGCGCCGCGGCTTCAAGCCCGATTGTTTGTTTGCCGAGCAGGGTGGCCGCTTGTTCGGGAGAAACGGGCTTCGACAACAAAAATCCCTGAATGGAATCGCACTCGACGCCCCGCAGGTATTGCAATTGCTGTTCTGTTTCAACACCCTCGGCTACCGTGCGTAAGCCGAGCTGCCGGGCCAGGTTGATAATTGCACGCACTGTTGAAAGGTGATGAGGGTTTCCGTCCAGCCTTGCAATAAAAGCCTGGTCGATTTTGAGCGTGTCGAGCGGCAGGGCATGGAGGTAGGCGAACGACGACTGGCCCGTGCCGAAATCGTCCACGGAGATGGTGACGCCTAAACGACGGAGAACAAGGAGGCGCTCCGACGCGGCTTGCGGGTCTGCGACAATCCATGTTTCAGTGATTTCAAGACCGAGCAAGGCCGGGTCGAGTCCGCTCGCGAGAAGGGCGGAAGCCACTGTATCCGCAAAGTCGTCCCGATTCAGCTGCACCCCTGAAATGTTCACAAACAAACGAGTACGGGCTAGGCCTTCCTCTTGCCAAACGGCCATCTGTCGGCAGGCCTGATAAAGAACCCAGGCGCCGATGGGAACAATCAATCCACTTTCTTCGGCTACGGGAATGAATCGAGCCGGTGGGATGTTGCCTTCGTTCGGGTCATGCCAGCGGAGCAGCGCCTCCAGGCCCTCCAGCTCGCCGTCCGTACCGTAAATCGGCTGGTATACAAGCGAAAGTTGATTTTTCGCAAGTGCCTGATGCAGACCGGCCTGCATCCTGGAGCTCTGCTGGACCTCAACCCCCAGCGCCGGATTGAACAGGCGGACCTGATTGCGTCCCCCGCGTTTCGCCGCGTACAAGGCTGTGTCCGCGTGCTGCAGCAGGGTCAGTGGACGGTCGCCGTCCCGAGGGTAAAAGCTGATTCCGATGCTCGCGGATGCTGAAAAATCCAGCCCGTCGATCACAAAGGGTGTGCCGAGCTGCTGCAGCATGCGCTGCCCGACGGCCAGGGCCTCCTCGGGACCGTTCAGGCCGGGAAGAACCAAAATGAATTCATCTCCGCCCTGGCGCGCGAGTGTGTCCACCTCGCGTGAGTTGGCGCTGAGCGTAGCGGCGATCTGCTGCAGATAACGATCCCCGATGCCATGACCCATTGTGTCGTTGATTTGCTTAAAGCGGTCGAGGTCGAGGTAACAAACCGCAACCTCCGTCCCCGCCCGCTTTGCGGCCCCAATTGCCCTCTCCAGCCGGTCTTCAAGCAGGATGCGGTTTGGAAGGCCGGTCAAGGCATCGTGCTGCGCCTGATGCGCCAATTGATGCTGCAGCCGCGAGTGCTCCAGAGCGAGCCGGGCAAGTTCCGCGGCCTCCATGGCTACGGGAGCAAGCTGCTCCTGATCGCGCACCGCGATCTGTCCGAAGATGGAAAGGGCACCCAGGGTTTCCCCATCCTGCGCGCGCAAAGGAAGCGACCACTCGCGAAGTTTGGTGGAAGCCGCATCACTCCCCGCATCGCTGAAGGTGCGCTCTTCGAGCATGGCCGTCCGTTCAAGCACCACACGGCCGCAGAGCTGGGTTTTCGCGACAAGCGGGATAATTGCAATCGCGGCCTGAAGGCCGGAAGGCAGATTGGATTCGCCGCGGAGTCGAAGAAAATCACCCTCGCGGGCCAAAATAGCAACTGCAAACGAAGGGCGAAGTTGGTTCAGTGCTCCGGCAATCAAAGATAAAGTCTCCGATAGCGGCTCAAGCGCGACGATGCTGGCGAAGATAGCAGATTTTTGCCGTTCCCAGTCGTGAGTTTGAACTTGAAGCGTGATGTCGCGGAAAATAACGACTGCTCCGACGTTGGTACCGTCCAAAAGGACCGGAGTACTGGTGTAGCTCACCGGAAACCATGTACCGTCTTTGCGCCAGAAGACTTCATTTTCACGCTGATTGCTTTGCGCGCCGCGGAGTGAGTGATGAATAGGACACTCCTCGCGGTTATAGCGGGAACCATCCCTGTGCGAATGATGCACAAGCTCGTGCTGCAACCGCCCGCATACTTCTTCCCTTGTCCAACCAGTCATCTCGAGTGCGGCGCGGTTCACAAAAGTAACGCATCCATTCGGATCCAAGCCGTAAATGCCATCTCCTGCATGTTCCAGAAGGAGGCGGCTCATCTCCTGAACCTGGAGATCCTGCTTTTGCTGTGGGGTAAGCTGCAAATCCGGAGCGGCGGTGCTTTGAAAACGCGGAACTTCATTCAAGGCGAGATGGGAGCCTTCCTTTTCGGCAGAACCTCGGTTGCTGGTGGGGTCGGCAGGCATGCTTGGAATCTTATCGGCGTTCCCGGTGAAACGTTCATATTACTTTAGTGCGACAGCAGCACATGGTAGTAATCCGTATCCCTCTGGGATGCCGGCAGGATGACCGCGTTTGCCGTAGGACGGAACACCTTTTCGCAAGAGCACTGTATGCGAAGATCCGCAACACCCGGTGCAATCCGCGCTGCGCGGAAAATCGTTTGCGGACGATTCCGCTTGCTGTTCTTCCCTCGCACTTCCGTCTCGGAATGACAAAGGTTCCGCGGCGACTCGGATCGAGTGATCAGGGTACGTGGAGGCCATCGATCAACGCGTTCCGATACACGCAGGGCCGTGCTGAGCCTGCTCGCGCCTTGCCCCCGCTGGTCAAGCTCCGCGGATAGGCTGCCTGCGTCAATCCGCGCTCTTCGACGAGGATGCACACGGCAAGGTAAGGCTACCTTATTACGCATGGAAAGATGTCGCCCATCTTCCACTCAAAGCTCACAATTCGACCTCATTCATACTATGGGTTAGCCCTCCATCAGGAGCCCGCATGAAACACGGTACGTTCGAAAAATGGCAGCGGCGAGCCTTCCTGAAAAGCTCCGGTGCTTTCTTCTGTTTAAACGCGCTGCCTGCAAATGCGCTTCGTAAAACTTTTTCAACAGTGAACGGCCAGGTGACGGCCGCGGGCAAGGAAATGCCGAAGCTGCTCGAATCCGCCAACCCAATGGTCGGCACGGGATGGCGCGGCCATATGTTTCCGGGTGCCGTGGCTCCGTTCGGCCTGGTGCAGCTGAGCCCGGACACCAGCGGGGCGCCTGACGCTCACTGGAACGCCCAGGGCGACTGGTATGAGTGGCAGCACTGCTCCGGCTACGCCTATCGCGACAACATCATCAATGGGTTCAGCCATACGCACCTGCAGGGAACTGGCGGCATCGATCTTGGTGACATCCTCCTCATGCCGCTTGCGGAAGTGAACTGGTTCTGGAACCCTGGCCATGTCGAAGCACTTACCGAGATGCAGATTGAGGCGCTTGGCGTGCACTCCGGCGTGGTCTTCGATCCATCCGAACTTGGCTACCGGTCATTCTTTACGCACGACCAGGAACGCGCACGCCCCGGGTATTACGGCGTTTACCTCGAAACGCCCGAAGTGCAGGCGGAGTTGACCGCCACAACCCGCTGCGGCATGCACCGCTATCGCTATGCGGGCAACGCTGGGCGACAAGGCCTTATGGTCGACCTTGTGCATGGCCTCGGCTGCCAGGTGTATGCCGCAGAGCTGACGATCGAAAGCCCCACGCGCATCACCGGCAAACGACGGACGCATGGTTGGGCAAAGGACCGTGAAGTTTGCTTCGTACTTGAAGTGTCCCATGCGCCGGTGTCAACCGAGATTTCTGTCGATGGCGCAATCACCCCGGCGCGCCCCGGCAAGCACTACTCCGGCAAGGAAATCAAAATCATTTTTACCAATCAGCCGGGGCAGGGGGAGCTCATCGTGCGGGTTGGTATCTCGCCGGTGAGTGTAGAAGGCGCAGCTAAAAATCTAGGGGCAGAGATCTCCGGATGGGACTTCGATGCGGTGGCGCGCCTGGCTGGCGAAACGTGGACGAAAGCGCTTTCGGTGCTTGATGCATCGTTCCCCGATCCCGCCACCGAAGAGACGTGTTGGTCCGGAGCCTACCATTCGCTCGTTGCCCCGGCAACGTACAACGACGTGGATGGATGCTATCGCGGGCAGGACCGGCAGAACCACAGCGACCCCGGTTTCACCAAGTACACTTCCCTCTCCATCTGGGACATCTACCGTGGCGAATTTCCGTTCCTCACACTTGCGCAACCCCAACGCATAAACGCCATCATCCAAACAATGATCCTCGACTACCAGCAACTCGGCCAGCATGCCCTGCCCATGTGGCCGTTGTGGGCGAATGAGACGTGGAGCATGATCGGCTTCCACGCGGCAGCCATGATCCTGGGCGCTTACGTCCGTGGTTTCCGCGACTTCGACATTGAAGCGGCCTATGCCGCCATCCGCGATACTGCGTTGAACGGCGCGGAGACTCGAGGCAATCGGCAGCTGCAGGCGATGTTCCGCAAGCATGGCTACGTGCCCTGCGATCTCCATGCCGGGGGCGTATCCGCAACGCTCGATCTTTCGTATGACTACTGGTGCGCGGGAGCCCTTGCTCAACTGCTGGGCAAAGCGGAAGACAGCGCCCTGTTTCTCCAGCTAAGTCACAACTACCGCCATGTTTACAATCCGGCGACGGGCTTTATGCAAGGCAAGGCGAGTGACGGGGCATGGCGCGAACCCTTCGCTCCCAACCGGGAGACAGAGGATTACGTGGAAACCGATGCCTGGCAGGCCAGCTTCAGTGTGCCGCATGATGTGCAGGGACTTATCGAACTTTATGGAGGGGACGCGGCGTTTCTGGAGAAACTCGATGCGCTGTTTACCGCGCCGTCTCTGGTGCTTGATGCACGGCCGGACATCACCGGCATGGTTGGCCAGGATGCGCAAGGCAACGAGCCGAGCAATCATCACCCGTATCTTTTTACCTTTGCCGGCGCCCCCTGGAAGACGCAGTACTGGTGCCGCAAAGTGGCCGGCCTGTATCGCAACACCCCTGCGGGTGTTCCCGGAAACGATGATTGTGGGCAAATCTCAAGCTGGTTTGTATTCGCTTCACTTGGTTTCTACCCGGTCAACGCCGCCACGGGTGTCTATGTTCTCGGCAGTCCGATGGTGGATCGGGCGGTACTCCGCAACCCGATCACAGGTTCCAGGTTCAGCATCGTGGCCGAGAAAAATTCAGCACAGAACGTGTTTATCCAGCACGCGGAGCTGAACGGCAAGGATCTGGATCGTGCCTGGCTGACGCATGAGCAAATCACCGCGGAAGGCGAACTGCATCTGCATATGGGGCCCTCTCCGAACAAGGACTGGGCAACAGCACGCGCCCATCGCCCTCCGTCCGGGATCCTCGGGGCTTATTGAAGCTGCAAGGTCACCGTAAGCGGCGTGTCCGCAGAAGAGTCGCCGACATGCAGCGTGAACTCTCCCAAAGCCCGCTTCCATTGGTGCCCTTGTTCCGACCAGTAGGAGAACGCTCGTGAACCGAGTTTGAGCTCAATCATTTTCGACTCGCCCGGTCTCACTATCACCTTGCGAAACCCTCTCAACTGTCTCCGGGGTTCGTTCCCTTCCCCTATGGCAGGGTAGTTGACATAGAGTTGCGCCACCTCGGCACCGGCGACTTTGCCAGTGTTTGTCACCGTAAAGCGGACCATGGCACCGCCATCCGGCAACGCAGCGGCCTTCAACCCGCTGAAGTTGAAACTTGTATACGACAGACCAAATCCAAACGGAAACAGCGGCTTGGTGCCATGAGTGTTGTATGCCCGATAGCCGACATCGAGCCCTTCTGAATAGTGCACAGTTGCTCCGTCTCCCGGATACTGATCGGGATTCTTCGCCAGAGTATCCTCCACGCTGCGCGGGAAGGTAAGGGGCAGCTTACCCGAGGGGTTTACCTTCCCGAGCAGAACATCGGCGACGGCATTGCCGTCCTCCTCCCCTGGATACCAAGCCTCCAGCACCGCTGGGACATCGTGCAGCCAAGGCATCAGCACGGCCGACCCGCTTTTCAATACCACCACAGTGTTCGGGTTGGCCTTGGCCACGGCGGCAATCAAGTCATTTTGAGCCTGCGGCAGTTCAATGGGGTGGTCGTGATCTTCACCTTCGTCGTCGCCTACCATCACAATCGCAACATCGGCTTTTCCGGCTGTCGCGGCTGCTGCTTGGAGGTCATACCCATCCCCCAACAGGATTTTGGTCTGCGAAAGCAGCGCCGCATCGAGTCCGTCGACCGGTGCCACACTATACAGCGGAATCACATGGGAGCTGCCGCTGCCGCCCGTCCGCTGCCGCACGGCATACGGTCCCAGCAGCGCGACTGTTTTGATCGACTCGCGGTGCAGCGGGAGCACCGCACGCTCATTTTTCAGCAGCACCATCGATTGCGCGGCGATGGTGCGTGCCTCCGCTCCATCGGCCAGCACCGGAATCGGGTGGGGCGGATGTTGCGGTCCAAACCAGCCAAGCTCCATCATCTTCGCGTAGCGCCGCACCAGCATCTGGTCGAGCACGGCTATGGGCAGCTCATGGGCCTCCACCGCCTTGCGCAACGGCTCGCCAAAGTATTCCCCGGTGGGCAGTTCGAGATCGAGGCCTGCCAGCGCACTCGGTACCGTGCTGTGAACCGCTCCAAAGTCCGACGTCACAAACCCGTCGAACTTCCAATCGCCTTTCAATACGTCGTGCAGCAGGACTTTATTGGCGCAGTTATACGCCCCGTTGACCCGCGGGTACGCACACATCACAGAGGCTACATGCGCTTCGGTAACCGCCGCTTCAAACGCAGGCATATAGATTTCGCGCAGCGGACGCTCGGCAATAACCTCGTTGATGGTTTCGCGGCCTGTCTCTTGATTGTTGGCAAGATAGTGCTTCACGTTTGCAATCACACCCGTGGCTTGTATGCCCTGGATGTTCGCAACGGCAAGCCGGCCGACAAGGTAAGGGTCTTCCCCATAGCCTTCAAACACTCTGCCGCCCTGTGGAACCCGCGCGATATTGATATCCGGCGACTCAAGCAGGTTGCTGCCCAGGGCGCGGGTTTCGAGCCCCGCGATGCGGCCATAGGTGCGCGCCAGCGCAGGGTCCCATGAGGCGGCCAGCGCGATGGGTGCCGGCAGCGCCGTAGCCGGCTTTTGGCTGCCCGCGCCCCCCGGCCCGGGACCGGCAGGTCCGTTGGTGACATGCAGCGCCGGGATGCCGAGCTGCGGAATCCCAGGGACGAAGCGGGCATGGGTCGCATCGTGGATGCCATGCACTTGCGCGATCTTTTGCTCCAGGCTCATCCGGGCGACAAGCCGTTGCGCACGGGCTGATGCCTCGGCGTGCGACATGGAACGATGCTGCCCGAAGGCCGCGATGTTGAAGATCACGACCGCCACGGAAAGCACAAGACGGGGAAAGCGGCAAACAGCCTTGTTGCGCATCATGCTGGAAATAAGCGGGCCTCTCCAGGTTATTGGAACATCAGGAACCCTGAAAACATAAGACTTTGCCGCAATTACACCATGTGGGCCCTCTAAGCCGACAGCCGCTTTTGTCAGGCAGCACCAGAGGAGATGGCAAGCAGCTTGTGGACTAATCCACTGTCGTTTTAGACGCACCGACTACATGAGAAAACCGTCACTCGGATACTGAACCGGAGCTTTTTAGACGAAACAGTAGCCTGCGCAGAAAACCGGGACCGTTCGCAGGAAGAGTTGTGAGCTCATCCCCGTCGGATGGCGCAGGAAAACCCACATCTCCAATGGGATGGTCGCAGTGCTCTGGAGCGACCCGCGCCAAGATTTCAGAGTCCGAGCCAGCGTACCGATGACATCCCAGCTCCTGCTGGTCGAGAACCTTGAGTGCCTGATCCAGCTCCTCGGAAGTTCGTGGCTGCTTTTTCCAGTAACAATGGGCGTTCTCGTCGCTCCATCCGACCAGGTCAGGAGCTACGGATTGCGGAACTCCGCAGGTGAGGCAGCACCCATTCTCAACATAGAAGTCCGCCGCGCCTGCGGTCGGATTCGGCGTGTACGGTACACCCATGGCCGTTCCATCCTCTTTGACCAGCAACCACAAGGAGAGTTCGCCCCTTGTAAGGCTTTCGGGTGGCTGAAGCCCGGTCCGGTTCACATAGAATCGCATGTTGGCCTTGACCTCTTCAATGAATTCGGGGGGGGGAATTAGTGGTCCGAATGGATGAAGCCCATGCAGCCCTGCCGCTGCATCTCTGGCCTTCCATGTGGGGCCGCTTGCAGCAATTGAGCGATCAATGGTCATGTCGCTTTCTGCTTGGCTCGGGGTCGCTGCCGATTTTAGGAAAACAAACGCGGTTTCGAGGCAGACAACCCGGAACTCAAACTCGCCACCCAAACGACGCGGCCCACCTGAGGGTGTCAAACGCAACCTGAACGAGGGAGCGCGAGCGCATATCGCCGCCGGCCAACAATGCCGGGGCACTACGATATAACCCAACTGTACATGCTTCGAGAGCCAGTATTTCTCTACCTGTGCTGCTGCCAGCTCAGCCAACACCTCTGTGCTCCATTGCAGGAACCTGCCACAATCGAAATTCTTAGCGAGAGGATGGCACGAAGATGAATCGCTCTGTGAAGTCAACAATCCTGATCGTGCTCGCCCTGGGGTGTGCGGCCTTGCTTTTCTGGGTGTTCTTTTCACGAAGAAATAGTCAGGTCGTTCTGGTGGATAAAAAAGTGGCTGACATCAACAGAAGCACCCCTGAGGAGCTGGACCTGGAAATTCGCAGCGACCTACCCATAGGCAGTCCGCTTTTCACTGTAGATAATTATCTTAAGAAACGTGGGATTGAGTTCAGCTTCGGCACATCAAAAAAGACGCTGTATGCGACGGCTCGCAAGCTAGAGGGTGGCACGATGGTTTCTGGTAAGTCCCTCGCGCTCCGGTTTCATTTCGATGATGCAGCCAAGTTGGAATCTGTCGATACGAAGGTGACGTATACAGGCCCTTAAGTCGTGCAGAAGCTCATACGAACTAAGAACGGATGCAATACAGTGGGCCTGGGCTACACGTACTCGCTGACGATGGCGAAGCAGAATCGGGTGAGTCAGGCTGGATCGCCCCAAAGAATACGCCGGAATAGACTGCGGCCGACTAGCTTGCTCTTCAAGACCGCCGCAGCGCATACATCGGGACCCGATCGAATGGCTCGTTTAACGTGCCGTCCTCCGATTGTTGGAGCGATCATCATCCGGCAGCTTGTGGTCCGGGTCGACGGTGACGGCGGCAATCGGCTTATGTCCGTCCCCGCTCCAGGTCCACACCGCTTTCGTCAACCAGGCCTCGACCGGCACGCGGATGCGCTGTTGGGTACCGTCCGTAAATGTAACCTCGACCGGGGTCGGCAGTACAAGGCGGCCGCGATTGCTCAGGGTAAACGTCGCTCCATCGATGGCATCGACCGCGACATCATAGCGCCAGTTTTCCATGTACCAGCCGCGCCAAAACCAACTGAGATCTTCGCCGCTCTCCGAGTCCATCTCGCGGAAGAAATCGCTCGGCGAAGGATGCTTGTAGGCCCAGTCGCGGATGTACTTGCGGAATGCACGGTCAAAGCGCTCCGGGCCCAGAATCTGTTCGCGCAGCAGCACCATTCCGTAAGCGCCCTTGAAGTAGCTCACCGGGTGCCCCAGCGCGCCGGGATAGGCATCGGCGAGAGCCATCAGCGTAGGCGCTTGGGGGTTATCCAACACTTTCAGGATGGTGTCCGGCGGCTCGCCTCCGGCTGAGTATTCAGAATCGCGCTTCGGGCCGTACTTGCCGCCCGCGTACAAGTCGGACTCCTCGATGTCGATGAATGTGTTGAAGCCTTCATCCATAAAGGCATGCCGGCGTTCGTTTGAACCGACAATCATCGGAAACCAGTCGTGGCCGATCTCGTGCGCCGTGAGCCAGAAAAGAAAGCTGCCCTTGTCGTCCACTCCGTCAAAAACAACGCCCGGGTATTCCATGCCGGACGAGAAGCCCGCGACCGAGATCGCGTTGGGCCACTCGTACGGGTACCAGTGTTTAGAAAAGTTCTCAATCGTGTTTTTCACATACTCGGTCGACTTATCCCAGGCATCGGGCCCGATGCTCTCGGGCGGATACACACTTTGCGCCAAAGCGGTCTTGCCATCAGGCAAGTTAATGCGCGCGGCATCCCAAACGAAAACAGGTGAGGCGCTCCACACCACATCGCGCGTCTGGTCCATATGGAACCGCCAGGTGAGCGTGCCTCCCTGCTTCGGACGCGATGCGCGGTCGCCCACTTCCTCGGGTTTGCGGATGTAAACGGTTGCATCGCTTTTGCGGGCTTGCGCGAGCCGTTCCACCTCCGTGCCCGTGAGCACATCTTTTGGATTTACGAGTTCGCCGGAACCGGTCACGATCATATTCGCGGGCACCGTGACGGAGTAGTCGAAGTCGCCGTACTCAAGATAAAACTCGCTGCCGATGTAGGGCAGCGTATCCCAGCCGTGCAGGTCGTCGTAGACGCACATGCGCGGATACCATTGCGCGATGTCGTAGATGTCACCCTGCTTAGACGTGCCCCACGAGGTGCGCCCGCCCCAAACGCCGGGTATCGTGTAGTGATAGCGCAGGTGGATCCGCAACGTGCCGCCCTTGGCGGCCAGCGGTGCCGCGAGACGAATCGCCATGCGTGTGTCGTCGACAAGGTAGTCGGCTTTCGCTCGTCCGCCGCCGGCCTCAATCTCCACGGCGTCAAAGACGTAGCCTTCCGTCTCATGCACGGCTGCATCGTCCTCCACTGCCTGCTTGCGACGGCGCGCAAGGCCGTCGTTGGCCAAGCGGGCACGGGAGTCCTTGCGATAGATGTTCTGGTCCAACTGCAGCCACAAGGTTTGGAGCACGTCCGGACTGTTGTTGACGTAGGTGATGGTTTCATCATTTTCAAGCGTCTTTGCCTGCGTGTTGAGGGTCGCATGCATGGTGTAGCTCGCGCGGTTTTGCCAGTAACCCGGTCCGGGCGCGCCGTTGCTCGATCGGTAGATGTTGACCGGGTCAGGCAGGCTCAGCGGTGCAAAGGCGACACGGGGATCGTAGCTTTCAGTTTGCCCTTGCGCTCCGGCCGTTCCGGACGCAACGAAAAATGTGAGCGCGAACAAGGTAAAGCCGCGGTTCCGCTGTTTCCAGTGCACACAGGTCTCCTTCAACAGAAAAAGTAACCCTAACATGAATGTTGGTTTACCCTGCATCCTATCCGCCACGCCTCAGCACCTCATCCGAATTGCGTTTTGGATGTTGACGTAACAAATCGATGGTTCGGGACTCCTGAACGGAATAGATAAACCCGGCCCGAGCCGCACACAGTATGCATGGCGTTGAGACGCACCCAGAATTAGGTTTTCCCGCCTTGCAAAACCCACCGCCCTGGCGACCATGAACAGCCGCAAAGAGAAAAGTTCATGAGACACTTCGGGCGAAAGCGAACAGCCACTTATAGAGTTTTCACAGGCGTTCGGGGCTTGCATAAACTCCAACAAGCTATTCATCTTACTGGATTTACATCTGGTGGGCCCACCAGGACTTGAACCTGGAACCAACGGATTATGAGTCCGCTGCTC
>CAXTKZ010000001.1:42310-59080 GCA_964244985.1 uncultured Acidobacteriaceae bacterium | reverse complement strand
GGTTTATCGGGATGGAGACCGCGATGCCTTACTCGCGGTTGTCCGGCGACGAGGACGAGGGCGACCGGACCTTCCGCGAGCGGGCGCTGCAGCGCATCCGCGAGGACATCGCCTGGGACCCGAAGTGGGGCGAGGAGCGGATCGCAAACATGATCGCGACGCGGC
This sequence comes from uncultured Acidobacteriaceae bacterium, assembly GCA_964244985.1. Classification (GTDB taxonomy): domain Bacteria; phylum Acidobacteriota; class Terriglobia; order Terriglobales; family Acidobacteriaceae; genus EB88. The sequence goes on along the minus strand of CAXTKZ010000001.1, from coordinate 58,915 downwards.
CTGATTGGTGCGTATCGCGACAGCGGGTGTGGGGCGTGCCGATCGCGATTTTCTTATGCGGCGGCTGCCATGAGCCGCTGCGGGATCGCGCGGTGAACGCGAAGGTGGTTGCGCTGGTGCGCGAGGAAGGTGCCGGTGCCTGGCATGCACACTCCGTGGGGGAACTACTGGGCGCATCGCGGGCTTGTCCACGATGCGGAGCTGTGGACCGGTGGGAGAAAGAGCGGGACATTCTCGACGTGTGGTTCGACTCGGGCTCAAGCTGGCGCGCGGTGCTGGAGGCCGATGCGGCGCTGGGTGTGCCCGCGGACCTGTACTTCGAGGGCGGCGACCAATACCGGGGGTGGTTTCACACCTCCCTGCTGACGGCGGTGGGCACGCGCGACGACGAGGCCTCGCCCTATAAGAAAGTCGCGACCAGCGGGTGGACGCTCGATGAACAAGGCCGGGCGATGTCAAAGTCGCTCGGCAACGGCGTGGACCCGGTCGATGTGTCAAACCGCATGGGCGCGGAGATTGTGCGGTTGTGGGTCGCGTCGGTGGATTTCCGCGAGGACGTGGCCGCAAGCGAAAACCTGATGGGGCGCGTGGCGGATAACTACCGGAAGCTGAGGAATACGTTTCGATTTCTGCTGGGGAACTTAGCTGGGTTTGTACCGGCTTTACATGCAGTGACTGACGAAGAGCTGCTGCCGTTGGACCGGTATATGCTGGCGCGCACCCGCGAGTTAGTCGAGAAAGTCACGGGCTGGTACGAGGCGATGGAGTTTCATCGTGTGTATCACGCGGTGAATGAGTTCTGCATTGTGGATCTGAGCGCGTTGTATCTCGACGTGCTGAAGGATCGGATGTACACGCTTGCACCTTTAAGCGTGGAGCGGCGCTCGGCCCAAACGGCTCTGTGGCGGATTGCGGAAGCCCTGGTGCGGCTGGTCGCGCCGGTGTTGAGCTTTACGGCGGAAGAGGTTTGGGGATATCTGCCGGAAGTTGCGGGGCGGGAGCGCAGTGTGCATATGACACAATTTCCAAATCCGGACGCTTTCATAGCAGACGACATACTTATAGCGGATTTCAAAAGGCTTCTTATTTTCAGAAATGACGTTCTACAAAGCTTAGAAGAGCTCCGCAAAGCAAAACAGTTGGGAAAGGCTTTAGATGCTAAGGTCCATCTTTATGTTGAATCATGGACCGGCTCGAATCACATAGGACGTTTGTACTCTACTTACATCAAGAGCCTTCAAGAACTGCTTGGCGTTTCAGAAGTAGAGCTCAAAGCGAACGCGGACCTGACAACTTCTAAACCGATCGGCAACATGCACAGTTTTACTGTCAGTTTTGCAGATGGAAGTAAATGCACTCGCTGCTGGCGACACCAACGCGACACTGACACTTACGGCCCCTGGGAGCAGGTATGCGGGCGCTGCGCGGACGCACTCGACACCATGGGATACTCGCGCGAAACCGGCGAACGAGTGGGAGCATAAGTGGCCACCTTCCCTGCCCAGCACGGGTACAGCACACGCCGGCAGATAGATTGGCGCGCTCCCTTTTTCCTGATCACGCTGTTGATCATCGCGCTCGACCGCATAAGCAAGCTGTGGATCCAGAAACACATCGCCGAAGGGCTCTCGATCACCGTCATCCCGCGTGTGTTCCGGCTGACGCATGTGCTGAATGAGGGCGCCGCATTTTCCATGTTCAACGACGCCCCCGCGAACCCGACTCGTTGGGCGTTGACCGCGTTTTCGCTTCTTGCCGCCGCAGTACTCATCGGGCTGCTCTTCAGAACAGGGCGGCGCTTTTCATGGACGGCGCTGGGTTTCGCTCTGGTGCTGGGCGGAGCGCTCGGCAATGCGTGGGACCGGATTCAGTACAAGATGGTGACCGACTTCCTGGAGGTCACGGTTTTTCGATACCACTGGCCGGACTTCAACATCGCGGATTCGGCAATCGTAGTCGGCGGGGTTCTGCTGTTTTTCGGAGCCCTATTTACGCCGCAGAAGCCCGTAAGCTAAGGCTGGCTTTCGAGGACTTGCAGGCGCTTGTCCAAGCCGTTCATAACGTCGTTGAAATGCTTCAGGTCTTGCTGCACGATTTCAAGCGTACGGTTAATCGCCGCGAGGTGCACCGCGATCACATCAAATTTGCCGTTCACTTCCGCAAACTTGACGTTCATCTCGCCTCGAAGAATGGCGATTTCAGCGCGATTGCTTTTGCTGTTCCACACAAACCCAAGCACCACAATCAAGATGGGCAGACCGATGGCCAGGAATAATTGCGTGTTCGTCATGCCGCCATTTTATACCGCGCATTTTAGCTCCTGCCGGTACGAAGGTACTCACGCCGTTTGCAGGATAATAGAAGTTTGACCCGCCCGTTCGAGCGTGGCAGGGGAGGAAGGGCGCGTTTGGTTGACGAGATTACGCTTCGCGGCGTGCGGGTGCACAACCTCAAGAACATCGACTGCTCCATCCCGCATGGCAAGCTCACCGTGGTGACAGGGGTGTCGGGTTCCGGGAAAAGCTCGCTCGCGTTCGACACCATCTACGCCGAAGGCCAGCGGCGCTATGTTGAGTCGTTGTCGGCATATGCACGGCAGTTCCTAGAGCGGATTGAAAAGCCCGATGCGGATCTGATCGACGGCCTCGCGCCGGCCATCGCGATCAAGCAAAAAAACACCACCCGGAACCCGCGCTCGACAGTCGCGACGGCGACGGAAATCTATGACTACATGCGCCTGCTATACGCGCGTTGCGGGACCGTGCACTGCATCGTCTGCGACGGCGTGGTCAAGCGCGATACTGTCGATGAGATCGCGGCGGCGGTTCTCGCGTTACCTGAAAGTACGCGGCTGCATGCGCTGTTTCCAGTCCGTCCGGCGAACGTGAAAGCAGCCGTGGAGCCGCTTTCCCCTGAGCCTGCCGTTAGGGTGGCGCGGCGCGGCAGCTCGCAGGTGGCGCTCAAAAAAGCAGCCGCGAAAAAAGCACCTGAAACGAACCCCGGCGAACTAAGCCCCGGCATGCGCGAGCGGTTGATGGACCTGCGCGGGCGCGGGTTCAACCGGCTTTACCAGGACGGAATTATTTACGAGTTCTCCAGCCCCGAATCGCTCCTGAACATCGACTGGGCCCAGCCCTTATATGTGCTGGTGGACCGGATCGCGGTCTCGCCCGACGTGCGGGCGCGTGTCGTCGATGCGGCGGAGATCGGCTACCGGGAGTCCGGCGAAATCATCTACGAGATCGTCCGCCGCGAGCCGACGCCCGCTCCGCCCGTGCGCTTACGCTTTTCGCTTGCCTTTGAATGCAAGACCTGCCATCGCATCTACCAAGAGCCTGAGCCGCGTTTGTTCTCGTTCAACAACCCATTCGGCGCATGCCCGCGCTGCCAGGGCTTCGGCAACACCATCGACTTCGACCTGGACCTGATTCTGCCGGACAAGAACCGCTCCATCGACGAGGGATTGGTGGACCCGTGGACGCGGCCCAAGTACACGCCTTACGGCACAGAGCTGAAGCGCGCCGCCAAGCAGCATGGCATCCCGACGGACATCTCCTGGTATGAGATGACGCCCGACCAGCAAGCCTTCATCCTCGATGGCTCCAGTGATTTCATAGGCGTGCACCGGTTTTTCACGCTGATGGATTCAAAGAAGTACAAGCTGCATGTGCGTGTGATGTTGTCGAAGTATCGCGGCTATGCGACCTGCCCGGAGTGCAAAGGCCAGCGCCTGCGGGCCGAAGCGCGTGCGGTGCGGATTGCCGGGCGCAACATCTGCGAAGCGGCAGGCATGACGATTACGGCGGCGCACAGCTTTTTTGAAAACGTGGAGCTGACGACCATGCAGGCCGAGATCGCCGGATCGATCCTCAAAGAGGTGCAGCAGCGGCTGCGCTTTTTGGACGCGGTCGGCCTGGACTACCTGACGCTGGACCGGCTTGCCTCGACCCTGTCCGGCGGCGAGGCACAACGGATCCAGCTCGCGACTTCGCTCGGCTCGCAGCTGGTGGGCGCGTTGTATGTGCTGGACGAGCCCTCCATCGGCCTGCACAGCCGCGACACGGAAAAGCTGATCCGTATCTTGAAGGCCCTGCGCGATCTCGGCAACACCATCCTGGTGGTCGAGCACGACCCGGATGTGATTGCCGCGTCCGATTACCTGCTCGACATGGGACCGGGCGCGGGTGAGTTCGGCGGCCGTTTGCTGGCGGCGGGTACGGTTGAGGAGGTCGCGCGTTCCGCGGATTCGCTGACCGGGCGCTATCTGAGCGGTGCCATGACGATCCCCGTGCCGGCAAAGCGGCGCGCCGTGCCTGCCCCGGCCAGCAAGGACTGGCTGCGGCTGGGCGGGGCGCGGGCGAACAACCTGAAAGGCGTCGACATCGCGATCCCGCTGGGCACGTTATGCTGCGTCACGGGGGTAAGCGGTTCGGGCAAATCGACGCTCGTGCACGAAGTGCTCTACAAGGCGGTCGCACATGCACTGGGCGAGCCTGAGGGCGGCGATCCTACGCGGTCTTTCCGCACACTTGAAAATGCCGATCGCCTGAACGGCATCGTCCTGGTGGACCAGAACCCGATCGGACGCACGCCGCGGTCGAACCCGGTCACGTATATCAAGGCTTTCGACGCGCTGCGGGAGTTGTTTGCGGCGCAACCCGAGGCGGAGCGCCGCGGCTATGGTGCGGGGCACTTCTCCTTCAATGTGCCGGGCGGGCGCTGCGATGTATGCGACGGCGACGGTACAGTCACGGTCGAAATGCAGTTTCTGGCCGATGTGGAGCTGCCCTGCGAGGAGTGCGGCGGCACGCGCTACAAATCGTCCGTGCTGGAGGTGAAATACAAAGGCCGGAGCATCCATGAGGTGCTGGGCATGACGGTCAAGGAAGCGCTGCGTTTTCTCGCCGGGAATCCCAAGATTGTCGATAAGCTCGCCGTGCTGGACGAGGTCGGGCTTGGATACGTCCGGTTGGGGCAGTCGGCGACGACGCTTTCCGGCGGTGAAGCTCAGCGGGTCAAGCTGGCGTCGCATGTGGCCGCGGCCCGGATCGCGCCCCAAAGCCGAAATAAAACGGGAGGGAGCCGCATCTTGTACGTGCTGGACGAGCCGACGACGGGGCTGCACTTCGATGATGTGAACAAGCTGCTGATGGCCTTTCGCAAGCTGATCGATGGGGGCGGCTCGCTCCTGGTGATTGAACATAACCTCGACGTGATCAAATCCGCGGACTGGGTAATCGACATGGGGCCGGAGGGTGGTTCGGGTGGTGGCCAGGTGATCGCGGTGGGCACGCCGGAAGAGGTGGCGTCAAGCGAACTGTCGTATACCGGGCAATGGCTGCGCGGCGCGCTTGCCGGGCATGAGGCGCGGGTGGAAGTGGAGGTCGCGTAAGTGCGCGTTCTTCTTTTCGCCTTGGCGCTTGCCGCGGCTGCGGACTGCCGCGCTCAGGCGACAGCCCTGCCCCCGGGCACGAGCGTGGACGACACCTCATCGACTAAAGCTATCAATCCGCTCAACGAGGCAGAAGCAAAACTGGACGCCGAGGACTATCCGGGAGCGCTCCGGTTGTTGCTGCCCTACCTTTTGGCCCATCCAGCTGACGCGCGGGCGCGATACGACCTGGGCTACGCCGAGGACGCCGAGGGAAACGCGCAAGGAGCGGAGGAAGATTACCGCAAGGCTGCCGCGGCCGATCCCGAGCAGTTTGAGGCACATGCTTCCTTGGGTCTGCTGCTGGCGCGCGCGGGCCGCGGCGCGGACGCGGTGCCGGAACTTGAAGCCGCGGCGAAGCTCACACCCAAACCGCCAAACCCCGAAGCCCAGGCGCAGGCCAACCGAGCCCTGGCGCGGATCGAGGAACCGTCGCACCCGGAGGAAGCCCGCACCGCGCTGGTGGCGGCGCTCCGGCAAGGGCACGAGACCACAGCGGACACCTTGCTGGCGGGGCGGATTGCAGGCCGGCTGGGCGACAGCGATGCAGCGGCAGCAGCTTACGGCAGGGTTTTGAACGAAGCGCCCGCGAAAAGCGGGGAGCGGGCTGAAGCAGGCGGTGGACTGGCTGGGCTGCTGATCGCGGAGAAACGCTGGGGCGGAGCGGAATCTGTGCTTAAAAAAACACTGGCCGACGATCCCGCAAACCCTGCATTGAACGCACAGCTGGCGCAGACACTGAGCGCGCAAGGCAAGCAGAACGAGGCAGTTGCGGCACTTGAAAAGGTTCATGCCGCGAGCCCCGAGGACGCAAATGTGTCGGCGATGCTGGCCGACCTCTATACGCAAAGCGGCGCGGCAGCAAAGGCCGAACCGCTCTATGCCCAGGCTCTGCAAGCGCACCCGCATGACCCCGCGCTGCTGGCCGGACAGGGCGACGCCCTCATTCGCGAGGGCAAACCGGAAGCGGCGCTGCCGTTGCTGGAAGAGGCAACCCGGCTCGACGCGACTGACGGAAATGCCTGGGGAAGCCTGGCATTTGCCGCATCGGCGGTGCATCGCCCGCAGGAGGTGCTTGATGCGCTTGCCATGCAATCGAAAGTAATGCCTCCTACCGCAGCGAGCTATTTCCTATCGGCCACTGCATACGATACTCTCCACTTATCCAAGCGCGCGGTGGAGCTGTACCGGCAGTTTCTGCAGGCGGCGGGCAATGGGTACCCGGACGAGGTTTGGCAGGCCAGGCATCGTCTCACAGCGCTCGCAAAGTAAGCCGCGGCTCGGACGGATGCACAGGGAGGTGCTCCGATGCGCGTATCCACTGGTTTCGCTTGTTCTATCCTTGCCATCACTCTTTACAATGCCCCTCAGCTGCGGGCTTCCGACGATCGTTTGTTCGACTCTTCCGTGCTCCAGGCGCTGGAAGCCAAAGCGCAGCACGCGAGCTTGAAGGAACAAACATATCTATATGCCCAGTTAGTGCGCGGGTCCACTGAACTGGCAAATAAGAAGTTGGCGGAGGGCGATTCCGAAGCTGGGGCGCTGGCGCTGAGATCGGTGGAAGCGTACACCGTCGCCATGGACGCGGCCCTGGCGCGGGACGCGAAAAAGCTGAAGGATGCGGAAATCCTGCTGCGGGAGAGCGCGTTCCGGCTCAAAGCGGCCATGCTCGCTTCCTCAATCGACGACCGCCCAGCGATGGCTTCCGCGCTTGCCAAAATCAATGCAGCAGAGGTGAAGATGATGGAAGCGGTATTTGCCCATTGAGGCATTCCATCAATACTGCAGGTGGTGCACAAAGGTGCTAAGGCTTGCTGCCATCGGTTGAGCCGTGCTCCTGCTCGCCTTTGAACCGGATGTTCGGTAGGTCTTCCACCACCCGCCGCAGCGCCTGCTCCCAGCGCGAGTGGATCAGGTCGAGCTCCGCGTCGCCGGAGGAGAACCGCCGATAGTTGTCAAGCAGCAGTGAGCCGCGACGGTATTGAAGCAGCTCCACCGGCGGCCCAACCGTTACGTTGGACCGCATGGTTGCATCCATGCTCAGCAGCGCATATTTCGATGCGGCGTCCAGCGAAGTAAGGCGTGCATCGATGCCGCGGTCGAGGATGGGGCGACCGTACTTCACCTCTCCGATTTGCAGGTATGGCGAGTCGTCGGTGGCACAGATAGGGTTGCCCTGCGGGTAGATAAGGTACAGCTCGGGCTCGCCGCCCGCTATTTCGCCCCCCAGCAATAGGTGGATATTGAAGGAGTAATCATCTTTCGCGAGCGCGTCGCGGTCGATGGCTGAAACGCGGCGCACACAGGTGCCTACCGCACGGGCAGCCTCGTACATACTCCGCGCGGCGGCCATACCCTCACCCCGGTCGAACTCTTCCTTGAGCAGCGTGACAACCGATTGCGTGATCGACAGCGAACCGCTCGTGAGAATCACAAACGCGCGCTCGCCGGGAACAGAAAAGGTGTGGAGTTTGCGGCAAAGGTTGACCTGGTCATAGCCGGCGTTGGTGCGTGAGTCCGAGGCCAACACTAGGCCCTCGTGCGTCTTGATGCCGAGGCAATAGGTCATTCACTTCCTTTTATGGCGGTTCTTGTACGAAGGGGAGAGGCCGTTGCAAGCAGTTCTCCGGGCGAAAAGCTGCTTGCGCTCCACCCGTCACCTGTTACAGTCTTAGCACACCGGCGGCGAGCCCGGACCCTGCCCGCACCCGCCGAAGCGTTTGTTTCTTTCTATTTCATTCTCAGGAGGGCCCTAGACCGTGCATCTCCGCCTCGGCTATGACCTGCGCTTTGAGCTTCCCTCGCCCGTGGCGATCGTCGCGCTTTTGCATGTGCATCCTTCAGTCGAACCCCACCTGTTGACGCCCGACGCGCTGCAGGTCGAGCCCGCGATCGAAGTACGGGAGTATGTGGATTCGTTCGGCAACCGGTGCTCGCGCCTCCATGCGCCCGCCGGGCCGCTGCGGCTGCACAACGTGCTGGAGGTTACCGCGCCCGACCATGAGGACGAGGCCGGGGTCGATGCGCCCGAGGTGCCGGTCGAAGAGCTGCCCGACGAGGTGCTGCACTTCCTGCTGAACAGCCGCTACTGCGAGGTGGATCGCATGGGCGCAATCGCATTAGATTTGTTCGGCAATCTCCCGCCGGGCTGGGGGCGGGTACAGGCGGTGCTTGGATGGGTAAATTGGAAAGTGCAGTTCGGGTACCCGTTCGCGCGGCCGACGAAAACGGCGCTCGATGTATACACAGAGCGGACCGGGGTGTGCCGCGACTTTCAACACCTGGCCATTACGCTGTGCCGCGCGCTCAACATCCCGGCCCGGTATGCAACCGGGTACCTGGGCGACTTCGGCGTAGCACCGGCGGCTTCGCCCATGGATTTCTCCGCGTGGTTTGAGGTGTACCTGGGCGGCCGCTGGTGGACCTGCGATGCCCGCCACAACCGGCCCCGCCTGGGCCGCGTGCTGATGGCGACCGGACGCGACGCGTCGGATGTCGCGTTGACAACCTCGTTCGGCATCGCGAACCTGAAGCACTTTGAGGTGATCTCGAAGTGGCTCGACTCTCCGGAGGGCTCCCGATGAGCACGGTCGTCGATCCCGTGATGCAGCGGTTCGCCGACCCGTTTCTGCGCGAGTACTTCCTCGACGGCGCGTACGATGAGATGTTCACGCCGGCGGGCGAGATTCGGCCGCACTACCGCCTGCTGCTCGATACCTATCGCTCTCTGTCGAATGAAGAGCTGCTGCGCCGCAAGCACTCCGCCGACTTGAGCTTTCTGACCCAGGGCATCACGTTTACGGTGTATGGGCGCAAGGAAGGCACGGAGCGCATCTTTCCGTACGACCTGCTGCCGCGCATCATCACCGGGGCGGAGTGGCGCACGATCGAGCGCGGACTGATCCAGCGCATCACCGCGCTCAACCAGTTCTTGGGCGACGTGTACGGCGACGGCAAAATCCTGAAGGACGGTGCCGTTCCACGGGAGATCGTCTACTCCTGCCCGCACTTCCGCAGGGAGATGCGCGGCCTCCAGGTGCCACGGAATGTGTACATCGCGGTCACCGGAACCGACCTGCTGCGGCTGAATGACGGCTCGTTCGCGGTGCTTGAGGATAACCTGCGCGTGCCGAGCGGCGTGAGCTATATGCTGTCGAGCCGCCGGGTGATGAAGCGGACCTTCCCCGTCATCTTCCGCCAGTATGGCGTGCGAGCTATTGAGCATTACCCGCAGGTGCTGCTCCAATCGCTGCGGGCGCTTGCGCCGGAAGGCCGGCCGGAGCCGACCATCGTGCTGCTGACGCCGGGCGTGTATAACTCGGCCTACTTTGAGCACACGTATCTTGCGCGGCAGATGGGCATCGAGCTGGTGGAAGGCCGCGACTTAGTGACGCATAACAATGTCGTGTACATGCGGACCACCGCCGGGCTTAAGCGTGTGGATGTAATCTATCGACGCGTGGATGACGATTTCATCGATCCGCTCGCGTTTCGGGGGGATTCCATCTTGGGCGTGGCGGGGCTGTTTAATGCGTACCGCGCGGGCAACGTGTCGCTCGCCAATGCCTTCGGAACCGGATTGGCCGACGATAAGGCCCTATATGCGTACGTGCCCGCGATCATCAAGTATTACTCCGGGGAAGAGCCGATTCTCAAAAACGTCGAGACGTATCTAATGACCGACGAGAAGCAGCGCGGTTATGCGCTCGCCAATTTAAATAAGCTAGTTGTGAAGGCGGTCGGTGAGTCGGGCGGCTATGGGATGCTGATTGGGCCGCAGTCTACGGCGGAAGAGCGCGAGGAGTTCGCGCGGCGGATTCAAGCCAACCCGCGCAACTACATCGCCCAGCCGACGCTTGAGTTTTCGCGCGCTCCCTGCCTGATGGATGTGGACCGGCACGGCTCCAGCGTGGAGCCGCGCCATGTGGATCTGCGGCCTTACATCCTGTATGGGGACAAGGTATCGGTGGTGCCAGGCGGCTTGACGCGCGTGGCGCTGCCGAAGGGTTCGTTGGTGGTGAACTCGTCGCAGGGCGGGGGAAGTAAGGATACTTGGGTGCTGGATGAGTAAGTGCAGAAGCCAGTTCTTTGTTTCGCTCCTAAACCGAATGGAAAGGCTTTTTCAAAAAGGGGTCATCCTGAGGAGCAGAGCGACGAAGGATCTGCTTTCGCTCGCCTCCCAGCAGAAGCAGATCCTTCACTTCGTTCAGGATGACCCTGTTTTTTGAATGCACGAATGAGCTTTTTTTGCCGGAGTTAACCAATGCTATCCCGCGTCGCCGACAGCCTGTACTGGATGAGCCGCTACCTCGAACGCGCCGAGCACACCGTGCGTATGCTCGACGTCAACTTCTCGCTCACGCTCGACCGTTCCTCGACCACGGAGGACGCGCGCTGGCGGCGTTTGCTGCTCGCGCTCGGCATGGCCCCCGATGCCTGGTCGGGGGACTCGCATGCGCTGGTGTTGATGTTGACGCACGACGGCAAAAGCGGGGCCTCAGTACGGAGCTGCATCGCGGAAGCGCGGGAAAACGCGCGGCAGGTGCGGGAGGAAATCTCCTCTGAACAGTGGCTGCAGCTGAACCGGCTTTACCATCTAGTGACCGAAGCGCCGCCGGAAGAGTCTGCCGCCTCGCCCGAGGATTTTCTGGCCGAGGTGCTTGACGGGCTGCATTTATTTCAGGGTGTGACCGACACCACGATGAGCCACGGCGAGGGTTGGCAGTTTATCCAGATCGGACGCTCGGTCGAGCGCGCTTCGTCTATCGCTTCCCTGCTTTCGGTGTACGAGCTGAACGCTGATGCCGAGGAGCGTCCGGTAGGTTCGCACCAGTTCCTGGAGTGGGTGGGGCTGCTGCGCTCGTGCACCGCGTTTGAGGCGTACTGCAACGTGTACACGGCGGACCTGACGGAGCCGCAAATCCTCGAATTCCTGCTGCTGAACAAGGACTTTCCGCACTCGGTCCGCTACTCGGTGGACCGTTTGCGGGAGGCACTTGCAGCCCTTGAACAGGAGTCGGGCCGGCTCGCCCCGCAGGAGTTGGTGCGGGTGGCGGGACGCTTGCAGGCGGCGCTCCGGTTCGTGGAGATCGCGGACGTGCTGGGCGGCGGCGTGGGCGAGTACCTGCAAATGGTGCTGCGGGAGTGCCGCCGGGTCCACACCCTGCTCTACCGGGATTACATTCACTACTCGGTGCAGACGGCGCTGGCGATGTAGAGTGGTGCCGTGGACCTTTACGACCATGACCCGGCTGAGCTGCTGATTCACGCGCCCGCCACGCTGGAGCCGCGCACCCTGCAATTCGACCCGCCCTTAAGCGATGGTGAACTGCTTCGCTTCTGTGAGTTGAATGACATCTTCCGAGTGGAGCGCAGGAAAGATGGAGCGATCGCGATGCGTGCGCTGCCGGGAATGGGTGCGAGCGGGGCAAATGTCGTCATCTGCTGCGAGCTTGGTACTTGGTGGGAGACACACAAACGCGGACGGTGCTTGATGCATGCCGGATACCTCCTGCCGGATGGATCGATGCGCGGACCAGCGACGTCGTACCTGACGGAAAAAACAGCCGCGCGGCTCACGGAAGAAGACCGGAACGGTTTTGCCCGTGTGTGCCCCGATTTCGCTGTGGAGTTAATTGGGTACGGCGATACGCTCCCCGAAGCGAAGCATGTCATGGGGCGATGGCTGAAAAATGGGCTGCCGCTGGGCTGGTTGTTCGATCCTCATGCACGACGTGTATTCATCTATCAGGCAGGTTCGGCGGAACCGGTCGAGGTTCACGGAAACACAATTGAAGGCACTGGCCCGGTCGCAGGTTTCCGGCTCAATCTCGATCAAGTTTGGGAGCGATATTCCCCATGAAGTTCTACTCCGTACGGCACCTGACCAAGTTTATTTACAGCAAGCCGGTGAGTGAAAGCGTGATGGAAACGCGCATGCACCCGCGCTCCGACTCCAACCAGCGCTGCCTCCAATTTTCGTTGTCGGTCAGCCCGCGCTGCCGGGTGTTCTCCTACCGCGACCACCTGGGCAACAACGTCCAGCACTTCAATATCCCGGGCGAGCATACGCAGCTGGTCATTGTGGCGGAGTCGTTGATTGAGCAACAGCCGCTGTCGCTTATTCCGCACTTTCTCGCGCCTTCCGCGTGGGACGATCTCGACGCGATGGTCGCGGAAGGCGACTACTGGGAAATGCTGCTGCCGAGCGAGTTTGCCGTGCCGTCGGAGGCGCTGCTGCGGCTGGCCGACGAGCTTGAAGTCCGGCGCCGCGACGACCCCCTGATGGTGGTGCGCGAACTCAACCGGCGGCTATATGAATATTTCAATTACGTGCCCCGGTCGACGCGCGTGGACTCGCCCATCGACGTCGCGATCCGCTCCCGTGAAGGGGTATGCCAGGACTTCGCGCACACCATGATCGCGCTTGTCCGGACGCTGAAGATTCCCTGCCGCTATGTGAGCGGCTACCTGTATCAGCGGCCTTCGGATGTGCGCGAAGGACACGACCGCTCGCTGCCCGACGCGACTCACGCTTGGGTGGAAGCGTTTCTGCCGCACCTGGGGTGGGTGGGGTTCGACCCGACGAATGACACACTGGCGCACGAGCGGCACCTCCGCACGGCGCTGGGCCGCGACTACGCCGACGTACCACCCACACACGGCCTGTACCGCGGCAAAACCTCGACAGAGCTGTATGTCGCCGTACAGGTGGACGCCTTCGACGAGCCGCCCGCGCTGGACCGCGAGCTGCCCATCCCGGAAGACTGGTCGGTGATGGTGGAGCGGGCGCAGGCACCGCCGCCCCCACCCGCAAGAGGGCTGCTGGAGCTCCAACAACGCCAGCAGCAGCAGTAATTCCTGCTAGGCTCGCGGTATGGGTTTTGAGGCTTACCTGGGCAACGCCCAACCGGTGCGCCTGCTGCGGGAATCGCTCGCCGGCGAACGGCTGCCCCATGCCATCCTGCTGAGCGGGCCGCGCGGCGTGGGCAAATACACGCTTGCCCTTATGTTGGCGCAGGCGGCCAACTGTTTGCAGGCGCCCCACAGCGTCCCACCGGATTTTTGCGGCGTGTGCTCGAGTTGCACGCGCATCGCCGCCGGGGCGCCCCTGCGCGCGCGGGTTGAGGAAGCGGTGGCAGCTCGTGAGGAGCTGCGCGAAGTCGACAAGAAAGACACGCGGGTGCTGGTCAGGACGCATCCCGACGTGCTGGTGGTGCCGCCCGATCCGCCGCAGCTGCTCATCAAGCTGGGCCAGGTCCGTACGGTGATCCGCGAGGTGTACCGGGTGCCGGTGGAGGCGCGGCGGGCGTTTTTCATCTTCACAAGCAGCTCCTTTATGAAGGAAGCAGCCAACTCGCTCCTGAAGGTGCTTGAAGAGCCGCCCCCGCACGCGACCCTGATGATCCTGTCGAACAACCCCGGCGAGCTGCTGCCGACCATCCGCTCGCGCATGGCTGCCTTTACGCTGGGTCCGCTGCCCGCGCCCGAGCTTGAAACGCTGCTGGCGGAGCGCCGTCCGGAGTGGAAACAGCCCGAGCGGGCGCTGGCCGCGCGGGTGAGCGAAGGCGCGCCGGGCGCGGCATTGGGCTTCGATGCCCAAGCCTACAAGGAAAGCCGTGCTACGGCACTGCTGTTGCTGCGCGGCGGCTTGCGCGGAAGCGACTGGAGCGAGATCTTTCGCGCGACGGAAGCATTTCGCGCCGGTGCCGAAGGCCAGCAGAAAACTGAAGCCGTGCTCGCGAGCCTGCGCGGGCTGCTGCGCGACCTGCTGGTTCTCCAGGCCGGACAGGGTGCGATGGCGCGCAACGTCGACCTCCACCGTGAGCTCACGGCCATGGCTGAAGGGGTAAGCCACGCATGGATTGAGAGCGCAGCGCGTGGGGTGGATGAGGTGGAGCGCGGGATGCGGCGCAACCTGCTGCGGAGCCTGTCCCTGGACGCAATGACCGCCGGTTTCGGCAAGTCTGCCGCGCGAATGGGCCAGTAAACGCGCCTCGTTGCCAGTGTCGGTATGCTGGACTACCATGTGCATTGAATACATCTGACAACCAGTTCCCGGCGATGCTTCCCAACGCGTTTTCAGGGCTGAAGAGAAGCGGTTTCCCCCATGGCGCATGCGTCGAAGGCCTTTCCTCCGGTCGCCGAAGCGGTTCTCCCGGCAACGAAAGCTCAACTGGGTGCCGCCGAACCGCACATCTCCGAGGGACCACGCAAGCTGGTGCGACCCCGCCTGCCCGAGCAGCGGCAGTTGGCACAGGCGCCCAGGAGGCTGCGCGGACCGGCACCGCTCGCCATGCATGAGAGTTTCCTGCCTCATAAGCACATACGCTCCGAGGCTGCGGGACACGCCGAAGTGTTTTACTTTCAAAAGCAGATCCAGGCGCAAACGCCCATGGTGTTTGTGTTGGAAGACGGTGAGCGGATTGCGGGCGTGGTGGAGTGGTGCGACCGCGACACCATTAAAGTGCGCAACAGCACGCGGATGCTGATCTTCAAGCGATCTATAAAATACCTGTACAAGGCCGGCGAGACTCACAGCTAGGAGGTGCGGGCGGCTTTGCGGAGCCGGTCGCACAGCGCCGCTCCTATTCCCTCGTCGCGCGGCAGCGGGCAAACGATGCGGACGGCATGGCGGGCGTCGAGAGCACGAAACCCGGCAAACAGATGGCGCGCCAGCTCCTCGGGTCGCGACCAGGGACCCCATGGTTCCACGAGCACCCCGAGTGGAAGCGCGGCAGCTTGCGCGGGCGAAAGCAGACCCTCGGGCAGGAGAACGCCGGTTCCTTGGCTGTTTTTCTGCAGCGCGGCCAGTAGATTGTTCGCCTGCGACGAGCCGTACTCGATAAGTTGAAGGGGTGCGCGGGGAGCGTAGTGGCGCAGGCCCACGCCGGGTGAAGGCAGCGCTTGGGGGGCCGTAAGCGTGGGCGTTGGGCGATGGAGCCCAACCCGCGGCCACACCGCCCGAAGCTGGTCGAGCGTGACGGCACCGGGCCGGTACACGACGCATGGGTCCTCGCACGCATCCACCACCGTAGACTCAATCCCATGTTCGCAAGAGCCGCCGTCGAGCACGGCGTCGATGCGTCTGTCGAGATCATGGAGCACATGCGCCGCCGTGGTGGGGCTGACATGGCCGAATACATTGGCGCTGGGCGCGGCAACCGGCACGCCTGCGGCGTGCAGCAAGGCCTGCGCGACAGGATGGCGCGGCATACGGACACCGACCCGAGGGCGCCCCGCGGTCACGGCATCGGGAATGGCCGGCGCGCGCGGCAGCAGCAACGTCAGGGGGCCGGGCCAAAACTGCCGCGCCCACAGCCGGGCCGGCTCAGGCACATGCGCCGCGATAGTCGGCAGCTGAGCCCAATCGGCGATGTGGACGATCAGCGGATCCCAGGCGGGTCGTTGCTTTGCGATGAAAATTTTAGCGACAGCAGTGGGTGAAAGCGCGTCGGCACCGAGGCCATAAACGGTTTCCGTGGGGAAGGCGACCGTTCCGCCCCCGCGCAAAATCGCGGCGGCTTCGGCAATACCTTCCGGGGTACTCCTGAGCCGCAGCGTCACGCTTTTATCATTGCACTCGCTTATGCTGAAAGCTATGTCTTCGGTCGAGATCGAGGTCAAGTTTCGGGTGGCAAGCATTCCGGCGCTTGTCGGGCAGTTAGGGTCGCTGGGCTTCCAGGAGCTGACTCCACGCACCTTTGAGCGCAACGTACTGTTCGACACGCCGGATCATCGCTTGCGCGCATCGCGGTCCATTTTGCGGGTCCGCCGCTATGGGGACCGCTGGGTACTGACACACAAGCGTCTGCTCCCCAATCACAACCCGGCAGAGCTGCACAAACACAGGCAGGAAACCGAAACCGCGGTTGAAGACGGGGAAGCATTGGCGGCCGTGTTTGGGGAGCTTGGGTTTACGCCCGCGTTTGTGTATGAAAAGTGGCGGACCGAGTTCGCGGATGAGGTGGGCCACTGCGTGATCGATGAAACGCCGATCGGGGTTTTCGCGGAGCTGGAAGGTCCGGATGCCTGGATCGACCAACGGGTCGCGGAACTCCAGCTTGCGCCACGCGATCTGCTCACGTTGAGCTACGGGCGGCTGTTTGAGTGCTGGCGTGCGGAAACAGGAAGCCGAGCGGAGCATTTCACATTTGCGGATGTGGGAGCGGCTG
>CAXTKZ010000001.1:40046-42210 GCA_964244985.1 uncultured Acidobacteriaceae bacterium | reverse complement strand
ACCGTCTGCGCATGGATGAGCTTCGCGAAGTTGAGCGGCGGGATGGGATTGACCATATGATCTTCCGTCGCGTTGATAATCAGCATCTTTGCTTGAATGACCCGCGCCGCCGCATAAATGTCGCCTCCGTGCGCGATGTCCTGCGTGAGCATGGCCTCTACCTGCCGCAAGTAGTCGTTTGCATCGGAGCCGGCGTGGAAGTCTGCCCCGGTCTGTGCAAAAAAGCTAGGAAACTGCTCGCGGGTGGTGTGGTTGACCCGGAACGCGGGGCTAGACAGGTTCATCTGGTGGATGGCGGCAACGAGCGGCAGCGCTGGCTCTTGGGCGTACGCTCCGTGCATATATGCGGGATCTTGTTCGAGCGCTTCCTTCTCCATGGACCACAGAAGGAGGTCGGCGGAGGAAAGCTGCGGGGTGCCCACGATGGAAACCACTTCGTCCATCATTCCCGGTGCATCGACCGCCCATTCAAATACCTGCATGCCGCCCATGGACTGGCCGACCACGGCGTGGATATGCATGAGGTGAAGCGTTTCGCGCAGCAGCCGCTCCTCGGCCCGCACCATGTCGCGGATGGTGAA
This sequence comes from uncultured Acidobacteriaceae bacterium, assembly GCA_964244985.1. Taxonomy (GTDB): domain Bacteria; phylum Acidobacteriota; class Terriglobia; order Terriglobales; family Acidobacteriaceae; genus EB88. The sequence continues at coordinate 41,629 of CAXTKZ010000001.1, read as the reverse complement.
AATCGGGAATGCCGCAGCCCGCTGTGCCTTGCTGTTGGAGGGCGACGACGAAACGCCGTCACCAAATGGGTCGACGACGATCACGAAATACTTGCTCGTGTCGAGGAGAAAGTTCGGCCCCGCGCCGACGAGCGCGCCCACATCGCCGGAGCGGCCCGCAAACCACATCGGGAATAGAACGGCATTTGTCTTCTGCGCGTTGGGCGTACCGAAAACGCGATAACCCAAGCGGCAGTTTTGGATGGCCGAACCGGAGTCGAGCTTGCAAGCTCCCAGCTCGGCAAATTGGAGCAGCGGCATGGTTTGCGCGTGCGCCGCGCAGGTGAGCCCAAGCGCGAGGAGCAGCCGCTTCATGCCGGGGCGAGCTCTGAAAAGTCCGCGATGCGGCCCAGTTCCCGCATGATTCCGTCGAGTAACGCCAGCCGATTGGCGCGAAGTCGCTCATCCTCAACCATGACCATGGTCGTGTCGAAGAAGCGGTCCACAAAGGGCCGCAGCGTGGCGATGCTTTCAAGCGCCGCGCGGTAGTCACGCCGCTCCCGGAAGGCCTCCACACGCGGAATCAGCACGGCGACGGCTTCGGCAAGCGCACGTTCGGCATCATCGGCAAGCAGCGCATCCTCGATGGCGCGCGCACGCTCAATTCCCTTTTCTTCTGCCTGGCGCAGGATATTTTTCGTGCGCTTCCACGCGGCGGAGATAGCCTGGAGATCATCCGAACCGCGCACGGCGGCAAGCGCGTCTGCGCGGGCGTGGGCGTCGGGGACATCGTCGAAGCCGACCGCCAACACTGCATTGACCGCATCGGCCGGCAGCTTCTGGACATCCCCGAGATAGTAGCTCAAGCGCTCACGCAGAAAGGCTCGCACGTTCGCACCAGGGTTATCCGCCGCTTGCAGCAATTCGATAAGGCTTAAAGGCAGCTTGGAAACGGCCAGGATTTTGATGACGGCGTTTGCCTGACGACGAAGGGCGTAAGGATCTTTCGAGCCGCTTGGCTCTAGCCCGAGTGCGAACAGGTCCACGATGGTGCCGATGCGGTCGGCGAGTCCGAGTATCTGACCTTCGATAGTGGGTGGAATAGGTTCAGTGATGGCCGCGGGGCGGTACTGGTGGTAGATAGCCTGCGCGACTGCCTCTCTATCCGTGTACTCACCTTCTGCGTCATAGCGCACGTAAAGGCCGCCGACAATCCCCTGTAACTCGGTGAACTCTTTGACGAGCTCGGTCGTAAGGTCTACTTTCGCGAGCTCGACGGCTTGCGTCAACACGGATTGATTGACCGAAATGCCTTGCCGGCGCGCGGTATCCATCAGCTGCAATGCAATACTTAAAGTCCGCTTTGTCTTTTCGTGGTAACTGCCCAGGTCTTTTTGAAACGTAACTTTCTCAAGGTAAGTGCGGCGTACGTCCAGTGTGGTTTTCCGGTCGAAGTCCCAAAAGAACTGCGCATCGTTGAACCGCGCGCGCAGCACGCGCTCGTTGCCATGGCGGATGATTGCTTCTCCGCGTTCGTCCGTTTCCGTGTTTAAGACTGCGAGAAAATGGGGCATCAGCTTACCCGCGCCATCCTCGACCGCAAA
>CAXTKZ010000001.1:31946-39946 GCA_964244985.1 uncultured Acidobacteriaceae bacterium | reverse complement strand
GGCCAGTTGAGGGCGGCGATCTCTTTTGGAAGGAACTCGGTAAGTACCTCGATGGCGGTTCTACCGCGACGTTGTACGACCGCTTGCGCGTATTCCCCCTTAGGGGTGGCGACCGGCTTCAACTCGGCGACCGCGACCCCGGCTTTTTTGGCAAACGCGTGGGCCGCAGGCGTGGGCTCGCCGTTCTTAAACACAACTGACCATGCCGGCCCGGTCAGTTGTTCCTCCATGTCGGGCTGCACATCACTCACGTCTTTGATCAGCACAGCCAGACGACGAGGGCTTGAGAAGGTATCGCGTTCTCTTTCCGAAGGAATAAGCCGTTCGCGTTTCAGCATGACTGAGACGCGCGCACCTAACTCCATCTCCGCTCCCGCGAGCATCCGCGCGGGCACCTCTTCCAAGCCGATCTCAAGCAGGAAGTCAAGCATGGGCACCCTCCCGCTGCTGCACGGCATACGCACGCGCCACACCCACCACCAGCGTGCGAAGCCGCGCCATTACCGCCACACGCTCGGTGACCGAGATCGCCCCCCGCGCATCCAGCAGGTTGAACAGATGCGAGCACTTGAGCGCCAGCTCGTACGCGCCCAGCACCGGAAAGCGCTTCAGATCGGGTTTCGGTTTTTGCTCCTCGAGCAAACGCACGTGCTGCCGGGCATGCTCGCCTGCCAGCTTTTCCGCATCGCGAAAGCTCGCGAGGAGGTCGCCACATTCGGCCTCGTACAAGCGTAGGTGCTCCCACAGTTTGTCCACTTCAGCCGCCTCAAAACTATAGACAGAGAGTTGCAGCTCTTCGCCGAGCCGCATATCGCCATAGGTCACAGCCGCGCCGGTTTTGGGATCGCGCGCCCACACTATGTCATAGATCGAATCCACATCCTGCAGAAAACCCGCGATCCGCTCAAGCCCGTAGGTGATCTCGCCCGCGATCGGGTCCAGATCCATGCCGCCGCACTGCTGGAAATACGTGAACTGCGTAATCTCCAGCCCGTCGAGCATCACCTGCCAGCCCACCCCCCAAGCCCCGCCTACCGGCCACTCCCAGTTGTCTTCCTCAAATTTGAGGTCATGCTCCCGCAGGTCGATACCGAGCGCCGCGAGCGACTGGAGGTACACCTCCTGCACGTTGCCCGGCGGGGGCTTGAGCACCACTTGGAACTGCGTGTGCTTGTACAGCCGGTTGGGGTTCTCGCCATAGCGGCCGTCCGCCGGGCGCCGCGAGGGCTGGGCATACGCCAAGCGCACCGGTTTAGGCCCGAGGACGCGCAGAAACGTCTCCGGCGACATGGTGCCCGCGCCGACCTCGATGTCGAAGGGCTGCTGGAGCACGCAGCCGCGCTCGGCCCAAAAGGTCTGGAGGCGGAACAGAAGTTCTTGAAAGGTAAGCGGCTGGGGCAGAGCGGGTCTCGCGGGCGGAAGCGTCCGCCATACAAAATGAGTGTACCGGAGGCAGCCAGCCGCCCAAGGGGCCCTCAGCCCCCCAGTTTGATCAGCGCCGTTACCGACTGCAAACGCTGCTCGCCGTGCCGCTCCAGCGCCTGCATGGTGAAGCGGCGCAAATCCTGGGCGCGGTTGCGGGACCAGGGTTCTTCTGCCGCCCAGCGCGTAATCGGCGTGCGGAACAGCTCCCCGGCGAGCGCGCGCGAGGAAGGCGACAGCGTCAACGCGTGCTGCTTGCGGTGCCGGTCGCACACCAGGCCGTCCGCCTCGGGATGCCACCAGGCGGGGTCGTCCGGAGGGAACGGAAGCCGGCACACCGAGCAACGGCGCAGGTCCGGCATCCAGCCCATCAGGCGCACCATCCACAGCGCGAAGTACGTCACAGGCATCCAGATGCGGTCGACGCGGGTTTCCTCCACCACGGCAACAAGGAGCCGGAACACGGCATCCTGCGTGACGTCAAACGAAGTGCCGTCAGGCAGCATTTCATCCAGCACTTCTGTGTAAAACGCGAGCGCGGCGGCGCGGGCGTAGTCGGCGGGCTCGGACAAGGGCGAGTGAAGGATTTCAAGCAAGTCAAGCCGGACAAGCTCCTGCCGGGGCCGGACAGCATAGTGCGCCAGCACATGCGTCATCGGCTCAAGCGCACCGCCAAAACGCCGCCGGGACCTCGATGCCGACTTCGCGACGCCCTTGATCTTGCCCGCCTCGCGGGTCAGCAGCGAAACGATCAGGTCGGCTTCGTGCACGGGCCAGGTGCGCAGAACGACTGCTTCGGATTGGAGCTGAATGGCCACTCACTTCCATCATGGCAGAGTGTGGGTATCAGCAACGCTGATGCGCCGCATAAGCGCAGGTAATACAGTTAGGGCAATCGAAACGCGGATTGTAGGCTGTTGGATGAAAACGCGTTGCGGGCTGCCGGCCAGCAACGTTCCCATAGGAGCCACACAGTTGAGCGAGCTGCGCAATTTTCTTTCCCTTCCCTATTCCGAGCTGCAAACACTGAACCTCCAGGCCAAAAAAGAGCGCCGCAGCCGGGTCGCGCCCGAGCAGATCCGCGAGAAGCGCCTGGCATACCTGCAGGGCGAGGACCGCATCAAGGCCGTGACCGTGATGTTCTCGGATCTGGAAGGCCGCCTGCATATGCTGGATTACGACAAGGATTTTCTGATAGCCAGCTACGACAACCTGACGTTCGATGGCTCGTCGATCCGCGGCTTTACGGCGCAGCGGGAAAGCGATCTGCGGTTGGGCATTGACTGGGCTGCGTTCTACTGGCCGCCGGCGGATGTGTTCGGCGCGGGCAAGGTGCTGGTTTTTGGCGAAGTGATCGATAAAGAAGGCAAGCCGTACGCGGGCGACATGCGCGGTGTGCTCAAAACCTTCGCGCAAAAGCAGTTCGACGAGAACGGCTACACCTTGAACGCGGCGAACGAGATTGAGGGCTTTCTGTTTGAAGGCCGCGACGCAGAGCGGTTGTTCTCAAAACACGGCAAGTTCGAGTACATGAACCACGGCGGGTACTATCACTCGCTGCCCGGCGACCCGCTGCGCGATTTTATCGACCGAGCGGCAGAGGTGCAGCGCGCGATGGGTTTCGAGAATGAAAAGGACCACCCGGAGGTCGCACCTTCCCAGTTCGAAATCAACTACACCTACGGCGAGGTGGTGGCGGCGGCGGACCAGATTCAGCTGTATAAGTTGATCTGCCGTCAGCTGGCACAACAGATGGGCATGACTGCATCGTTCCTGCCGAAGCCGGTGGTGGGCGTCAACGGCTCGGGCATGCACACAAACGTTTCCATCACCAAGGATGGCAAAAACCTGTTTTGGGACGCCGCGGGCGAGGAAAAGCTCTCGGGGATGGCTTGGGAGTTCATCGACAAAATCCTGACCCACGGCAATGACATCTGCCTGCTGCTGAACTCGAGCGTCAATGCATACCGGCGGCTCGATCCGCACTTTGAAGCGCCGAACCAAATCAAAGCCTCGGCGACAGATCGCGGCTCGATGGTGCGGGTGCCGATCGGGAATGAAAAGTCCGCGCGGGTGGAAGTGCGTTCGGTGGGGCCGGATGCGAACCCGTATCTGGTGCTGCTGTCCGTATTCAAGTCCGGTCTGGAAGGCAGGAAGTCGGACATCGCAAATCTGCGCCAGGCAGAGCGGTACTTGCCGGATAACATCTACACGGCACTTGCCGACTTCAGAAAAGCGGAGTGGACCAGCGAACTATTGGGGGAAGACGTAAAAGGCCGGTTCGCCGACTTGAAGCAAGCCTCCGCCGACCGCTGTCCCAAGCTGCTGGGCACCTTTGTAAAACCGAGCGAAGTGCAGTTCCACCACGAGGTGTACAACCAGCAGTTGTGGGGTGAGTTTTAGGGCGCAGGCTGCTTGCATGAGTAACCTTACAGGTCCAGCTTACTGAACATGATTCCAGGGTCGTCGCAAGCCGTTTCGATCAGGGAGAGTATAGCAGCGCAGATGAGATCATCCGCGCTGCCCTCAAATCATTACAGCGTAAGGAATGGAAGAATGCGGGCGGCTCTTCAGGCTGCGGCAAGCGATGTCACTGAAGAAGCCGAAGGCCCTCGCGCTAGAGCTTCGTACGTTGCCTAGGCAAATTGCAAAGAATCGGGGCCCCGAACCGGCTTCTCCCCGACAGTGCAACTGTTATGATCCAGTTGCATGTCTTACGGCAGCCTCTGGTCAATCAAGAAGGCTCTGACACGAAATGGAATCTATGATCGCTCGATTCATTGCCACACTTCTTCTTTCCCTCCCTCTAGGTCTCGTTGCACAAACCGGTAACACCATGCAGCCTTTGGTAAACCGCGAAATCACCATGTTGGAGTTCGTCGGCGGTGGAAGCCCGCTTACTGCAGCCGAGCGTTCACAAGCTGCAAACATCGTAGCCATGGGCATGCGTGAAGCGCCAAATCAGTGGATTGCTACAGATAAGCAAATGCAAACCTTTATTGCGGTTTTAGGAAAACAAAATCCCGCAATTTTAGGAATTGATCGTGATGCGAGTCGTTATCAATATGCCTTCAAAGTAGCGGTCATTCCCGAGCTCGCAAAAGAATTCGACCTTGAAAATCGCATTATCGATGCACATGATCCAATACTGGCGCGCGACTCGGCACGGAAGTTGATTGTCACGGAACATATGCTTTTGGTCCTGCGTCAGGCAAGTCAGTGGACAGCGAACTCCTTCGGTGTTGCTCCTCCCAGTTCCCTCTTTCTTTTTGTGGTTCGTGCCCGGGTTCAGCAATTAGCAACGATTGAACCTGACCTGGCAAACGGCTTAGGGCACATTGAACGCGATCAACCTTTTCTGAACCCCTACTGGTCCCAGGTAGGGCAACCTGCCCGAGTCAAGATATTTACCAATAAACAGAATCTCGGCGCACCTGCCGAACTTAGCGATCCCCGTTCCTCGCAATGGGCTCTTGCGCAAGCTGCAGCTCAGCTGTCAGGCTATGCCGCTAAACATGCAGGCACATCCGGCATGGGCTCGCAAGCACTATATAGTATGTATCTTATGAAGACCCGAGGGGCAGTAATGAGCAATGCAGCTCGCGGCCTCTCGCCGGCCTGCAGCCCGCTCCTTTCCCCATCCGCTCGTTTTGGAAATCACTGCACAGCGCCGATGCCCGTTCCCGGTCTTCCGTGAAGCCAGTGGCGGCCAGCGACTCTAATGCTGGCTATTTCTCTATCAATAATTATGGCTTTGGGCAGATCGTCTTTTAAGATAGTCATGGCCCTTAATGAATAAACTAACTCCCAGCATTTTTAGGGTTATTGTATGTTACTGCACAAAGTAAAGCTGAATTTAGGTCATGTGCTAAGAACTTTGCGTGCTCGTCTACAATTGAGCAAGAGGCTCAGCGTTGCAATCGGTTTACTGCTGCTCTTTACACAATTATCCTGCAATCGTTATGGCGTTGACGAGGTAGCTCAAGCCTTATCTCCAGACGGAAAGCTAGAAGCGATCGTACAGGAAACCAACGGTGGAGCTACGACCTCCTTCGGCTACGTGATCTCAATCAAGCAGAGCAGCGGCGGACCTTCTATCAAAGCGGCAGCGCTTTACGGAGCAGCCCGCAGTGCGGAAGCTTACGGCTGCAACATTTCTTGGATAAGCAACAATGAATTGCATGTCCAATACCTACAAGCAAAAGCCGTCACTTATCACGCGAAGCAAATTGAGGCGGACCATAGGATCATCCTAGTTATGCTGGACAGCGGATTTGAAGATCGTTCAGCGCCGCCAGGCGGAATGCTCTACAACTTACACAAGCAGAGGTAAAGCCTTCTCGTAAACAGTGAAAGCCGCGCCCGGAGGCGCGGCTTTGCTGTCGTTAGCAGTTCTTATCGCCCAAAATGCGCGGCATTTTTCCCTTCAAAATGCGCCCACTTTTCCGGCAGATCATCGCCCGCGAAGATAGCCGACACGGGACACACAGGCACGCATGCGCCGCAGTCGATGCACTCGACCGGGTCGATAAACAGCTGATCCACAGCGCCGTAGTCGCCTTCGTCTTTCTTGGGGTGAATGCAGTCGACCGGGCAGGCATCGACGCAGGCGGAGTCCTTGGTGCCGATGCAGGGTTCAGCGATTATGTAAGCCATTGCGGAAGCGTCTCCAATACGATGTATTGGGCTGATTTTAGCAGCCGGGGTGTGAGCGTCAAACGCCCTTGCGCTCGTCGGCAAGGGCAGTGGGGCTGGGTAACGGCGAAAGCCCGCGTCCGGCGAACATATCGGCAAACAAGGGGATCAGTTCTCCCGCCAGCGGGCCGTTCGTGGCCAGTACCTCGCGGGAGTCGAGCCGGAACGGGCGTCCGTCGAAGCGCGTGAGCGTGCCGCCCGCTTCCAACACCAGAAGCGCGCCCGCGGCGGTATCCCAGGGATTCAGGCGAAACTCCCAGTAACCGTCGATGCGGCCGCAGGCGACATACGCCAGATCGAGCGCGGCCGACCCGGCGCGCCGCACCCCGTGCGAACGCATGGTGAACTCATGGTAAAAGTGCGCATTCGGGTTCTGGTGGCGCGAGCGGCTAGGGAAGCCCGTCGCGAGCAGGGCTTCACCAAGCCGCGGTGTTTTGGAAGTCTCCATGCGGCGGCCGTTCCGGTACGCGCCTTTTCCCTTCTCCGTGACAAACAGCTCATCGCGCAGCGGGTCATAGATGAGGCCCGCAACCAGCTCGCCATCCGCATCGTCCGGCGTTCCGGGGGGGCGGTGCTCCAGCCCCAGCGACACGCAAAATACCGGAAACCCATGGGCAAAGTTCGTGGTGCCGTCGAGTGGGTCCACGTACCAGCGATACGGGCTTCCGAGCCGCTGCCGGGTGCCTTCCTCACCGAAGATGCCGTGGTCGGGGAAGGCTTCGCTCAGGCGATCGAGGATGAGCTTTTCGCTGGTGCGGTCGGCTTCGGTCACCAGGTCGACATCGGTTTTGTACTCGGTTTCGACGCCGCGCGCGTAGAACTCGCGCAGCAGCGCGCCTGCTTCCAGCGCAATCGGTGCGGCTTTCTCGACGAAATCCCAGCTGACATTTTCGGGCAGGCTGCTCATGTATCTCCCTCGCTTTTGCGTCCGGCGGCTTTCCGGCGTGCTTCCTCGCGGCGCGGAAACTCGCTAATGGTGCGGATCTGGTCTTTGTAGATAAACAGGTTGGGGTTGCCATCGCGGGTGAGCCGGATCATGTGCTCGTCGAAATACTCGATCCAGCCGGAAACCGATTCCCCGTCGCGCAGCTTCACCGCGACCGGAACCTGTTTTTCGCTGAGAAAGCGCAGGTAGGAAGCTTCCTGGCCGCTGTCGCCGGAAAGCACGGTCCGGGAAACGCGTGGCGTTGGCATGAGCCATTGTAAAGGCTAAAAGCGGTCTTATGGAGGCTATTGCGGCTTCGACTCTCCGTCGGATAAGTCCGCTTCTAGGGCGTGGTTTTAGCGCGGTAATACCCACTGCGGTAGTGCGGCGTACCCTGGACCCCCGCCGGCAATCCCCCCACCGTGACATGCAGGGCGCGGAAGCCGTCCGCGCCGCCGAGAGGGTTGCGCGGCCCTTGTGCCTGGGGATAGTAGCCAAGCAGGTATTGGGTGCGCAGGTCATCGATAACTTTGCGCAGCGCCCCTCCAAGCCCGCTCTGGTCCACGTAGATGGCGCGGCCGCCGGTCTCCTGGCTCAGGGTAATCATGGCGTGTTCGCCCGCGGTATCGCGCCCCGCGTCGGCCTCTATAGGCGTGTCGATCAATGAGTACACGCGCACATCGTCGCGCTGTGCTTCGGCCAGGGCTTCGTCGTAGGACGTTCCGGAGACGGTATTGCCGCCGTCCGAAACCACAACCAGCACCTTGCGCCCGGAACGCGGTCCGAGCGACTGCGACGCCAGCAGCACGGCTGCATAAAATGCCGTTGCCGGGCCGCGGCTCAGGGAGCCCAACCCCCCATCGACCTGCCGAATGTTCGCCGTAAAGGGCGTCACCTCGCGCACATCGGAATTGAAGGAAAACAAGGAAAGCCGGTCCATCCCCTGCCCGTGCGGGGC
>CAXTKZ010000001.1:19862-31846 GCA_964244985.1 uncultured Acidobacteriaceae bacterium | reverse complement strand
AGCAGAGCGCTCAGCAGGGTGGCGAGCCGCTTCATGGCTGCGCGCCGGGAGTCAGGGCCGTGGGGAAAGGCTCACCGTCGGCCCAAACGGCACCGTCCGTGAAAAACTCTTTTTTCCAGATCGGTATGGTTTGCTTGAGCGTGTCGATGATCCAGCGGCACGCGTCGAACGCCGCCCCGCGATGGGCGGAAGCGACCGCGATCAGCACGCTGGTTTCGCCGATGTCCAGCCGCCCCAGCCGATGGTGCAGCAGGGCCTCCCGCACGGGAAACTTGCGGCAGGCTTCTTCGACCAGGCCGCGAATCCCTTCGAGCGCCATTGCCTCATATGCCTCATAGAACAGGTACTCCGTCCGGCGTCCGCGCGTGTTGTCCCGCACAATTCCGTCGAACACCACTACCGCACCGTCCGAGCCGGCCTTGAGTGCCGCTAGAGCTGCGTCGGCCAAAAGAGGCTCATGGGTGAGCAGGACCGCCGGTGCCCCGCCGGAAACCGGAGGCAGCAGTGCCACTTCATCCCCGTCCGCAAGCGGCTGCGTGTGGGCGGCGTACTCCCGATTGACGGCAACGGCCAATCGCGGCCAAAGAGCTTCCATCCGGGGTTCGGCGGCTTGGCGCAAATCTGTCAGGAGCACACCGACGGTGGCGCTTTCGTCGACGACGGCCCACCGCTCGCCCGCGCCGCACAGCTCCCGCAACACCCCGAAAAACAGCACCCGCACCCGCATCGATCCAGAATACCCGCCACGGGCATAAGCCCGCCCGGGCGAGAAAAGTTGCGCTTACCTTCCCCTTTCCGTGCCGCCCATTTCCATTGACAAAGGGGAAAAGCAGCTTGAGAATCGGGTATCGGCGGCCCCGCGTGGTCCACCCCGGAAAGGCCTCCCCTCTTGCAACAGGTTCTCGAGCCTCAGCTGCCCCCAACGCTCAAGGTCGCAAGCGGCAAAGTCCGCGACCTGTACGCGATTGGAGCCGACCTGCTGCTGGTGGCAAGCGACCGCATTTCAGCTTTCGACCACGTGCTCGGGAGCGCCATCCCCGGTAAAGGCGTGGTGCTTACGCAGCTTTCGCTGTTCTGGTTCGAGTTTTTGAGCGGCATCCCGAACCACCTCATCGCGTCTGATGTCGATGACTTCCCTTCGGAGCTCCAGCCCTATCGAGACCTGCTCCAGGGGCGCTCGATGCTCGTGCATCGTGCAGAGATGTTCCCTGTAGAGTGCGTGGTGCGGGGCTACCTTTCCGGCTCCGGCTGGAAGGACTATCAAGCGACCGGTGCCGTCTGCGGCATCGCCCTGCCCCCTGGTTTGCGTGAGGGCGACCCCCTGCCTGAGCCCTTGTTCACTCCAGCTTCAAAAAGCCAGGGCGGCGAGCATGACGAAAATGTTTCTTTTGAGCAGATGGTTGAACAGCTGGGCATGCGCGATGCCGAAGCCCTGCGCGCGCTCAGCATGGAGATCTACACCCGCGCGGGTGCGCATGCTGAGACCCGCGGGCTTATCCTGGTCGACACCAAGTTCGAGTTTGGCCGCGTAAACGGCGAAATCGTCCTGGCGGACGAGGTTCTGACCCCGGATTCGTCCCGCTTTTGGCCGCGCGACGGGTGGAAGCCGGGCGGGGCGCAGCCTTCGTTCGATAAGCAGTTTGTGCGCAACTACCTCCTTGAGATTGGCTGGAACCAACAAGCGCCTGCCCCCGCGCTGCCGCCGGAGGTGGTTGAAAAAACATTGGAAAAGTACACGGAAGCGTATCGGCTGCTGGTCGGGCGCACATTGGCGCTCTAGCCATGCTGCCCGCGGACTGGGTGATTGTGGCGGTGCTTGCGCTGTGTACCGTGCTGGCATGGCGGCGGGGCATCTTTGTTGAGGTGTTTTCGCTTGCGGGCATTGTTGTGGGGATAGCGGTTGCTGGCTCCTACTACACACGGCTGCTGCCGTGGTTTGAAGGCTGGCTTCGGTCCCAGGCATTGGCGGAAGCAGCGGCATTTTTGCTGATCGCCCTCGGGGTGATGATCGCGGCCGGTTTGGTGGCGCGGGCTATCCGTTTGGTAATGCGCACGGTGGGGCTGGGCTGGGCCGACCGGCTGCTCGGGGCGGCATTTGGGCTTTTAAAAGGCGGCGTGCTGGTCACACTGGGCGTTATGCTTCTGCTGGGGTTTTATCCAGGTTCGTCGGTGCTGCAAGGCTCGCGGCTCGGACCGTATTTTGTGGCGGCGGCTCAGGAAAGCACGGTCGGCACCCCCGCCGGGCTCAAGGAAAAGGTGCGGTTCGGCGCTCGGCTCCTGCATGAGCGTACGAGTGGATGGCTGCTTCGTTAAGAAAGAGAGTACGAGTGCGACGCGAACTGGATTCCCTTGTGGGCCAAATGTACGCCGGAGGTATCACCTACTCCGAGGCGGTGCGCGAGTTTAAAAAACGGTTCCTGCTGGAGGTATTGCAGGCGCACCGGGGCAACCAGTGCAAGGCCGCCCAGGATCTCCAGGTTCACCGTAATACGTTGAGCCGCATGATCGCTGAGCTTGAAATCGATCCCGCGGATATGCGTGCCGGGGTGAAACGTCCGCCCCGCGGCGTCAGTCCAATCCAAGAGGCAAGGCGTACCGGCTCGCGATGAGCCCGTGCTTTACCCTTTGAGGTATGGCCCAAACAGACTTACAGGCACAAACGCAGGTGTACATCGAGCCCGGCTTCCGCTGGGACGGGCAGGGCGCGTACTTGTTCGACATCGACGGGACGCTGCTGCGCTCGCGCGACCGTGTGCATTACGACTCGTTCTTCGCCGCTGTCGAACACGTAATGGGCGCGCCGCTGGTGCTGGACGGCGTGGTGCTCCACGGCAATACGGACCCCGGCATCCTTCGCGATGCCTTCCGCCTGACGGCGATGAATGAGGCCGGGTGGCGGCCGCATGTCCCGGCAATCTTTCACCACATGACCGAACGCGTGACGGCGCGACAGGCAGAGATGGACCTCCTGGTCATGCCCGGCGTGGAAGATGCGCTCGCGCATTTGAAGCAAAAAGGCGCGGCCCTGGGTGTCGCAACCGGCAACATTGAGGCCATCGGCTGGATCAAGGTGACGCAGGCGGGGCTGCGGGACTGGTTCACCTTCGGCGGCTTCGCCGACGATTACGAGGTGCGTTCAGACATGATCCGCAATGCCCTCGCCCTGGCACGGAAAGCAGCCGGGCCCGACGCGACGGTATGCGTGGTGGGCGATACCGAGCACGACGTGACCGCGGCCCGTGCGCACGGACTGCCGACCATCGCGGTCGCTACCGGCAATTACTCGTTCGATGAGCTGATGCAGGCGAGGCCGGAGGTGTGCGCGTCCTCGCTCGAAGCGCTTTTGGCCCACACCGCGGGAGCGCGCTAACCATGCAGCGGGTCGCGTCCCTGCTTGCCTGCGCATTGTTCGTGGGAGCGGCCCATGCTCAACAACCTGCGCCCGTGCCGCACGTCAGCGGTGCCGACAGGGGTCGGGCGCAGCGGGCTTTCGTGGAGGGCGGCAAGGCGATCGAGGCGAAAGACCTGCGGCGCGCGGCGGACGCTTTCGGCAGGGCGGCCTCGCTGGACCCGACCGACCCCAACTACCAGGCAGCGCTCGCCATCGCCAGGGACAACCTGGCGACACAGGAGATGCAGCGGGCGCTGAAATTGCGCTTGCAGGGGGACGAAGCCGGAGCGCGCTCCCTGATGAGAGACGCCGCGGCGCAGGACAGCCGCAACCCCCTTGTGGTGGAGCACCAGCACGACATGGTCGACGATGAACCGGCGCAGGATGCCACCCTGAATCCTATACGGGACGACGCCGGGCCAGTGGTGGAGCTTGCACCCCTCACGGAGAGGCGCAGCTTCCACACGATGGAGGCGAAGGGGGAGCTGATCAGGGAGGTATTGAGCGCGTATGGAATCACTTCAAGCCTCGATGTTTCAGTGGACGCCACGCGCGTTCATTTCGACGCGGACGATGTGACCTTTGCTCAAGCGGTCGAAATGCTGACGCTCGCGACGGGCACGTTTGTAGTGCCGCTCGATCCCCGGCGCGTGCTTATCGCAGCGGACACAAAGGAAAACCGGGGCAAATACGAGCGCCTCGCGCTGGAAACCGTGTACCTGCCGGCCCTGACTACGCAGGAGATGAATGACGTCGGCAATATCGCACGCAATGTGTTCGACGCGCAGCAGGCGACAGTGCATGAGTCGAGCAACACACTAACCGTGCGCGCGCCCGCCCTGCGGCTCAAAGCGTTCAACACCGAGATCAACGAGCTGCTCGCGGGCCGGAGCGAGATCATGCTCGACGTAAATATCTACGAGGTGCAGACGCAGCGGACAAACAACCTCGGCGCGGAGCTGCCTCAAACCACAAACGTCTTCAACGTGCCCTCCGAGCTGAACAGCCTCGTCAGCAGCAATCCATCGCTGGTGCAGCAAATCATATCGAGCGGCCTCGCGAGCCCCGGCAACATTGAGGAGATCGCGCTTGCGCTGATCTTGTCGGGGCAGGCCGGCTCCACCCTGCTGTCGCAGCCCTTCGCCACTTTCGGCGGCGGCATCACCCTGGAAGGTCTGACCCTGACCTCCGCGACCGCGAACGCTCAGCTGAACACGTCAGACACGCGCATGCTCGACAAACTGCAACTGCGCCTGCTCGACCAGGAAGAAGGCACGGTGAAGATCGGGGAGCGCTACCCCATCGTGACTTCGCAGTATTCCAACCTGGCGACCGGCTCGGCAAACATCGCGGGCATCACCTCGGCCGGGTTGTCGAACACGCTCCAAAACCTCGGGGTGAACCTGTCTTCCCTTTCCTCCGCGCAAAACGCATCGATACCGCAGGTGCAGTACCAGGACATCGGCCTGATGCTGACCGCGACCTCGCGCGTGCAGGTAGGCAAGGATGTAACGCTGAAGCTGCGGCTCCAGCTTTCAAGCCTGAGCGGGGCGACGCTCAACAGCAATCCCATCATCAACAACCGCGAAACCACTTCGATCGTAACTGTTAAACCGGGCGAGAAAACAGTCTTGGTATCGCAGCTGTCGAACCAGGAATCGACAACCCTGATCGGCATCCCGGGATTGAGCGAAATTCCGGGTTTACGCCTGTCGACCAATCACAACACGACCACGACGCGGGACAGCCTGGTCATTATGCTGACGCCGCATATCGTGCGGCTAAGCCATACGCAGCGCGGCGGGCAGCTGGTGCTGCTGCCCGCGCACTCATAAAACTACACCTGCGCCTTGGCCACGATCTCAGCTAAGCAACTCCACCGAGCTGCCGACATCTGGACTGAACTCTCGTATCTTCCGGGTGTTGAGGTATTCCGTAAGTATGGTGAAACACAAGCAGGCGGCGATCGCATTCCACTCAAGCCATACCCGAGTCTCGTACCAGATGCCGAACACATACGACATAAGAAAGCCCGGCAGTGCGCCCATGAGGAGCGACCGTTCCAAAAGGGGCAGCCTACGCCACCCGAGCGCAAGCGGGATCCAAAGAAAACCGATAACACTGGCCAGCTGCGGCCAGTAGGCAGGGTAGAGAAGAGCTGCCCGGTTCAGCACGTAGTGGATGCCTACATCTGTGATGTTAGCGCGGAAGCGGTGCTCGATAACGAGACGGGCCGCGAGCCAGTAAAGCGCCATAGGTACGGCGTAAACCGCCGCGCGCGTTGGCTTGCCCTTCGCCCAGCCTACTGCCAGCAGGCAGGGCAGCAGATAGACGGCGGTTTCGCGCATGGGGACATCCACCAGGAACAGGGCCGCCATCAGCAGCCAGCGCCCGCTCAGCAGGGCAGGCACGCCCCGGTAAACAGGGCCGCATGGGGCAGATCGTATGGGTACCAGATGGCGTGGTTCACACGCGCCGCGGCTGAACTGTAGAAAGTCATGACCGCCAAAGCTGGACACACCCACCAAAGATCCGGTGCCGCACGTCGTCCATAGCGGGCACATAGGAGCACGATCACCAGCATGCAAAGCATCCCCACCCGCAAGCTGATGTACTTTTCGGGGCTGTATGCTTCGCGGCCTATGTGCAGGTTTACTCCGGTGGTAGCCGCGAAGGCGGCGTAGTGGTTGTGAGCCCAAAGCAGTACAGGCATCATGCCGACCCTGCCCTGGAACGGCATTCTTTCTTCCCCGTGCTCGTACTTATTGAGGTCTAAGGCAGATGTGTTGTCGTAGAAAATGCATTGCGCGCAATGCATTCCGGCACCGATAAGAAACACAAGGACGAACCAATCCCTCAACTTCAATTTTCACCCCAGCGAGTTTTGTCGACAGAGAACTTTCTAGACTTCCGCTTTTGCCGCGATCGGAAACCGCCGACCCATGCCGAACGCTTTCGGCGTGACCTTGAGCACGGGCGCGGCCTGCTGGCGCTTGTATTCGCTGCGCTCGACCAGTTTGAGGACGCGCGCGATCTCATCGGGCGGGAGGCTGGTGTGCTCGGCAATCTGCTCGGCGGTCTCGTAATGCTCGATATAGGCGGCGAGCGTCGGATCGAGATGCGCGTAGTCCGGGAGCGAATCGGAGTCCAGCTGACCCGGCTTCAACTCGGCTGAGGGCGCTTTGTCAAGAATGGCTTGCGGAATCGTTTCGCGGTCGCGGTTGGCCCAGCGGCACAGCCGGTACACCTCGGTCTTCATCACGTCGCCGATCACCGCAAGCGCGCCCACCATGTCGCCGTACAGGGTGCAGTAGCCGGTCGCCATCTCGCTTTTGTTGCCGGTCGTCAGCACCAGCGCGTTCCACTTGTTGGAAAGCGCCATGAGCAGTGTGCCGCGGATGCGGGATTGAAGGTTTTCTTCAGTCAAGTCGCTGGGTGCGTCTCTGAACAACGGCCGGAGCGCCTGATTGAAGTCGGTGAACATGGGCGCGATGGGGACCAGCTCAAACCGGATTCCAAGATTGGCCGCGAGCGCGCGGCTGTCTTCGATCGAGCCGGAGGAAGAGTACTCGCTGGGCATGCCGATGCCGGTGACATTTTCCGCGCCCAGAGCATCGGCCGCGAGCGCGGCGACCAGAGCAGAGTCGATGCCGCCGCTCAGCCCGACTAAAACTTTGCTGAAACCGCACTTGCGGACGTAGTCGCGGACACCCATTGCCAGCGCCTGATAAACCAGCCCGTCCTCATCGGCAACAGAAGGACGCAGGTCGCCGGATTCCGTTTCTGTGTCGAACAAGAGAAGGTCTTCCTCGCAGGACAGCCCCCGCGCGGCGACCTCGCCCTTGCTGTCGAGCGCAAGGCTCGTGCCGTCGAAAAGGAGGCTGTCGTTGCCGCCGACCTGGTTGACCATCACAACCGGTTTGCTGTAGCGGCGCGCGATGGCGGCCAGCATTTGCTCGCGTGTGCCGTGCTTGCCGCGCCAGAAGGGCGAAGCGGAGATGTTGAGGATAACGGACGCAGTCTCCCCGGAAGGGCCGGGCCGCATCAGTTCTTCGATCGGATCGATCTGATAGCGGCGCGTTTCCCAAAAGCTCTTGTCGTTCCAGGCGTCCTCGCAGATGGTCAGCGCAACGCGCTCCCCCGCGATCTCGCATACATGCTGCGCGGGCGCGGGCGCAAAGTAGCGCTGCTCGTCGAAGACGTCGTAGAACGGCAGCAGGCGCTTGTGCTGGATGAAGGTGATGCGCCTGCCCTCCAAAACTGCAGCGGAGTTGTACACACACTTGCCCGAAGCGCGCGGGGCGGGTGAAGGGTACCCACAAATCACCGCAATGCCCAGCTTCCCTGTTGCGCGCGCGAGCTCGTCGACAATCTCCTGCGCACGCCGCACGAAAGCCGGCTTGTCAAGCAGGTCGGCGGGAGGGTAGCCGCAGATCGAAAGCTCGGGAAACACGACCAACTGCGCGCCCTGCTCGGCGGCGCGACCTGCAAAGGCCAGCATTTTTGCAAGATTTCCTGAGAAATCGCCGACCGTGGGATTGATCTGTGCGAGCGCGATCTTCACTCGATCAGTTTAGCAACCGGTCATCCAGGTAAGCGAGCTTGTTGGGATTCTACCCGCTCTCAAGAGGGGTCATCCTGAGCGCAGCGAAGGACCTGCTTCTACTCGCACACGGCAAAAAGCAGGTCCTTCACTCCGTTCAGGATGACCCCTCCAGTTGATCGATGAGAACTTACTAGCCCGGCAGCACCAACGTGTCCTGGTCCAGAAACTGCCGGAGCACTTTGTCCTCCGTATCCTTCATCTCATCCACAGTGCCGAAAAAGCGCGCTGTGCCCTCGTGCAGAAACAACACACGGTCGGCCAAGCGCTCGGCGAAGCGCATATCGTGCGTGACGACGATGGAGGTGAGTTTGAGCTGGTGCTTCAGCTTTTGGATAAGGTCGCCCATGCGCCGCGCGATCAGCGGGTCGACCATGGTGGTGGGTTCGTCGTAGAGAATCGCTTCAGGCTGAGCGGCCAGGGCGCGCGCGATGGCAACCGAGCGCTTCATCCCGGTCGAGAGCGCCGAAGGCAGCTCTTCGCCCGTGGCATGCGAAACCCCGACCATTTCCAGCAAGCCTGAAACAATCTGCTGAATCTGGTCCTCATCGAGTTTCTGGTTTTCACGCAGGGGAAACGCGACGTTTTCTCTCACTGAGATCGAATCGAACAGGGCGCCGTTTTGAAACACCATGGTGACCTTGCGGCGGATCGCCTGCATCCGGTCTTCGTCCAGGCCGGTAATGTCCTCGCCCGCGACAAGGATTTTGCCGGAATCCGGCTTGAGAAAACCCATCAACTGTTGCAGCGACACGGACTTGCCCACGCCCGAGCGGCCCAGGATGCACATGGTTTCGCCGGAGTTGACGAAGAAGCTCACATCCCGAAGTACATGAAAGTCTCCGAATGACTTGGATACATGCTCAAATGCGATGTACGGCTGCTGGTTGCCCTGCTCCGCTTCCTGTGTTTCCTCACGGATTTCATCATCGGAAGGCGTAGGCTCTTCGACGAACTTTTCGATATACCCGAACCCTTCGGGTAGGTGTTCAAGGTCGGCTTTTTCTTCGGGCTGCTCGTCCGGCGCGGCGTTTTCTTCGGGCATGGCTAGGGCTATGTTACGCACAGTCGGGCGTAATCTTCCGGGTAGTTCACATTGCTGAACCAGCGATGCGGCTCCCAACCGTGCAGCGGGGCCAGCGCTTCGACCTCAAACGTATCGAATCCGCTTGCGCCGGCAGCCTGTGCAAGCACGCGCATCACCTTGCGGTCTCCGCATTTAAGCGCCTCCGTCACCGCCCCCGTAAGCTCCGTTGAAAGCACGGAACACAAAGGCTGTGGGCGCCCCCCGGCATACGGGATTACCACGGCAGCGCCGGTCTGCCGCGCCCGCTGCCCTAGAAATTGCAAAAACGAAGGGGGCAAGAGCGGCAGGTCAACGGGGGAAAAAAGCACCGACTGGGGGGGCTCATGCGCGAGTGACTGAAGCACCGCCTCCATCCCCGCGAGCGGTCCGTCGCCGGGAAAGTTGTCCAAGATACAGGGCGCGCCGGCGGCGAACGGCTCACGCAAACCGGCGACCGCAGGTGTAAAGCCCCCGGAGCACAGCCTGCCCAGCGCATGCTCCAGCAGCGTTTGGCCGCCCCAGGGAAGCCGGGCTTTGTCGCGGCCCATACGGCTGCTTGCGCCCCCGGCCAGCACAAAAGCTCTCAGGCGCGCGCTCGGAGCAGCTCGAAAAACGTGATGATCGTTTCGATCCCTCGATGAAAGTTCGCGATGTGGAACTTCTCATTGGGCGCATGGAGCCCGTCGTCAGGCAGCCCGAAACCCATCATCACCGTCGGGATATGCAGGACGCGCTCGAAGTCGCCCACGATGGGGATGGAACCGCCGCCGCGCACAAACACCGGCTCCGCGCCCCATACCTGCCGCAGCGCCTCGGACGCCGCGCGGATGTAGGGGTTGTCGGTGCCGATCACGATCGGATCGCCCGAGTGGATCAGCCGGACATCCATGGTCACACCCTCCGGCGTAAGCGACTCAACATGCTTTTTGAAACGGGCAAAGGTATCCGCGGGCTCCATCGGCGGCACCAGGCGCATGGAGATCTTCGCGGTCGCCTTTGCGGGAATCACGGTTTTCGCGCCCGCGCCGATAAAGCCGCCGGGCATCCCGTGGACCTCCAAAGTGGGTCGCGCCCAGGTGCGCTCCTGCACGGAGTAGCCGGGCTCGCCCACCAGTGCGGACGCACCGATCTCGTCGCGCAGATACGCCTCTTCGTCGAATGGCAAGCGCGCCCAGGCTGCGAGTTCATCGGCGCTGGGCTTTTCAAGGTTGTCGTAGATGCCGGGAATCAGAATGCGTCCGTCGCGATCTTTCAGGCCCGCGATGACTTGCGCGAGCGCCACAAACGGGTTTGGCGCGGCTCCTCCGTACATGCCGGAGTGGAGATCCGTACGCGCGCCGCGCACCTCCACCTCTGTATAGATCATGCCGCGCAGGCCCACGCACAAGGTGGGCAGCTCGGGAGCGAACATTTCCGTGTCGGAGACAAGGGCGAAGTCCGCCCGCAAGCGCTCGGGGTGCGCGCGCACAAATGCCGCAATGCCCTCGCCGCCAACCTCTTCCTCACCTTCCAGCAGCACCCGCACGTTCACCGGCAGCCTGCCCCCATGCGCCGCGAACAACGATTCAAGCGCCTTGAGGTGCATGTACATCTGGCCTTTGTCATCGACCGCGCCGCGGGCGTACAAGTTTCCATTGCGTTCCCGCGGATCGAAGGGCGGCGAAACCCACTCGTCGAGGGGGTCGGGCGGCTGCACGTCGTAGTGGCCGTAGCACAGCACGGTGGGTGCCCCCGGCGCATGCAGCCACTCCGCCAATACCAGCGGATGGCCGCCCGCGACCTCCACAAGCTGTGCCTGCTCCATGCCGATGCGCTCGAGCTCGGTGCGAAGAACTTCCGCTGCGCGGCGCACATCGGGCGCGTGCTCGGGCAGTGTGGAAATGGAAGGGATGCGCAGCAGGCTCTTCAACTGTTCTAAAAAGGGAACCTGGTGCGCACGGGCGTACTCAAGTGCAGGGGACATATCGAGTTACTTCCTTGCTGCTTTACGTTACTGAATCAGTAGCGCGGCACCGACGGATCGATGCGGGCAGACCAGCCGTCGATCCCGCCCGCAAGCGATTGGGCCTGCTCAAACCCTTGCGCGCGCAGCCAGGTCGCGACATTGAGCGAGCGCACGCCATGATGACAAACTGCAATAATGCGGCTGTCCGGGTCGAGTTCGGCGTGGGCGCGAGAGGGTATATCACCCATCGGCATGGAAACACTGCCCGGAAATGCCGCTGTTTCAACTTCCCAGGGCTCGCGTACGTCCAACAGGATGAGTGGCATCTCTGGGCTATTCTGTAGTTGAACGCGCAGTGCTTCCGGTTCGACTTCGTAAGGCAGCATAGAGCAAGAATAACGCGGACCAGGCCCGAATGGGGTTGGCGCTGCCCACCTTCTGATGCAGACTAGAGAGAAGCTGGAGTTTGCAGCCGGAACAGCGGAAACCGAAGCGGCCCCGTGCCGCAGACTGGAAATACCTTGGCATACGCAGAACGCGTCATGATTGTTGAAGATGAAGTGCATGCGCTCCATGGCCTGGCCGAGCTGGTCTCCTCGTGGGGATATGAAACGGAAATGGCCGGCGACGGAATGGAAGCGATGGAAAAGGTCGGACCATGGCGGCCTGGCATCGTCGTAACTGACCTGAAAATGCCGCGCATGAACGGCATCGAACTGCTCCAGCAGCTGTCTGCAACCAAGAATGACTGCACCGTTGTGGTTCTCACAGCACAGGGCTCGATCGAACTTGCGGTGCAGGCGATGAAGATCGGCGCATACGACTTTATTCAGAAGCCCGTCGACCCGATGCGGCTGCGCACGGCGCTGAACAATGCGACGCACATGCGGGAAACCGAGCGTCAGCTGGAAGTGACGCGCCGCAAGCTGCGCGACACAGGCGTACTGGGGCCCTTGGTCGGGTCTTCCCGCAAGATGCG
>CAXTKZ010000001.1:0-19762 GCA_964244985.1 uncultured Acidobacteriaceae bacterium | reverse complement strand
GTCTATGCCGGGCAGCTGCGTGCGGATTTGTACTATCGTCTGAATGTCTTCAACATTCACATGCCGCCGCTGCGCGAGCACAAGGAAGACATCCCGGTGATCGTGGAAGCGATGATCCAGGACATGAATGAAAAGCATGGCCGCGAGGTACCGGGCGTCGACCCCGGCATGCTGCAGCGGTTGATGCAGTATGACTGGCCGGGCAACGTGCGCGAGCTGCGCAACACTATTGAGCGCGCGGTGATCCTGTGCGGCTCCAATGCGGTGGGCGTGCAGCACCTGCCGCCGGGCTTCGGCTCGCGTGGTGTGGAAACTTCGGCTGACAGCGCGGTAGCCAATTCAGTCAAGGTTGAAGTAGGCACCACGGTCGATGAAGCCGAACGGCTCCTGATTGTGAAAACGCTGGCCTCGACGAACAACAACAAAACCCGTGCGGCGGAAATCCTGGGCATCAGCCTGAAAACGCTTCACAACAAGCTGAAAGAGTACAGCCAAAGTCGTTTGCGGCGCACAGAGCAGCGGACGGAAACACCGGGGCAGCCGTCCTAGCTCCTACATGCGGGCAAAAGTCACCTTCTTTTGCCCGCATGTAGTCTTGTTTCAACACGATGCGCTTAAAAACAAAACTCGTGGCAGAGGTGACAGGGCTTGTATTCACGCTTGTCGCCGCGACCTCCTGGCTGTACCTGTCGCGTTCACTGTCGCAGTATCTCGACCAAAGCTACGCTTCCACCGACATCATCGCGCACCAGGTGTTGTTTGCCACCCGGCAGGCGATCGAGCAGGGTGCTATCCGCGGCAGCGTCCAGCCGACCGCGCCCTACAGCCGGATGCGCGGCCAGGTCGCCGCCGTGCTGCGCGACGACGCCTCGCTGAACGCGCTGATGGTGTCGATCATCAGCTACTCGCCCACTGTGTTCGATGTAACGGTCACCGACAGCCGAGGCTATGCGCTGATCAGCACAGATCCTCTCATCACCGACCGGCAGCTTCCCTACCGGCCCTCGTATGGCCGCCTGCGTTACCGGTCGTCCATCAAGATTCTCGAAATCGTGCTCGGCAAGGCACGCGTTTACGATCTGCCGCTTGACCTGAAGCGCAACGGCCAAACCTTCGCTACCGTGCACATCGGCATGCGCACCAGCTTCCTGTTGACTGTTTTCCGTCCCTCCCTGCTGGAGGCCGGCGCATACGCCATTTCGGCTCTGTTGGTTTCGCTGCTGCTGGCTGCGGTCGTGGCCACGCTCGCGCTTGCGCCAATTGAACAGATCAGCCGGAGACTGGACTTTCTAAATGCGGAAGCCGCGGATGCATCCGAGCGGGAGTTGCAGGGTGGCAAGGACGATGCGCTTTTGCGGGTATCGTCCAAGATTGAGCGCATCGGTGAGCGTATGCGGAACACCGAGGAGGTTTTTTCCGCGCTCAAGGAGAATCTGGACCAGATCCTGTCCAACCTGCAGGACGGCATGATGCTGTTCACCCGCGACAGCCGCGCGGTCCTGGTATCGAGCTCGGTGGAACGGTTTTTGGGCAGGGGGAGCGACCGCATGCTGGGAGCGGAAGCTACCGACATTTTCGACGGCTCGACCCGGATGGGGCGCATCGTGCGCGAGGCCTTTGCCACCCGAACCTCCATCCCGCCCCTGGAGATTCAAACTGAAAACGGACGCCGCGTACGGCTCGCGCTTGAGCTGATTCCGGGCATAGAACGGGAAGGCCTGGGTGCGCTATTGACCCTGCACGACCTTGAATCGGTACGTGAGATTGAGAATGAGCTGGAGCTGTCGCGGCGCTTGTCCGCGATCGGACGGCTGACCGGCGGGGTGGGCCACGAAGTTAAAAATCCCATCAACGCGATCGTGGTGCACCTCGAGCTGCTGCGCAACAAACTGAGCGGCCCGGAGTCGCCCGCGCTGCGCCACCTTGACGTGATTCAGAGCGAAATCCAGCGGCTGGACCGGGTTGTGCAGACACTTGTGGATTTTTCCCGTCCCATGGAGCTGCAGCTCGAGGACAAGGATCTCCGCGGGATTACCGGCAGCGTCCTGACGCTGGCTTCCGCGGAACTGGCGACGCAGGGAGTCGCCCTCCAAACGGATTTGCCGGATCATGCTGTATGGATCAAGGCCGATGCTGATATGCTTCGTCAGGCAATTCTCAACATCGTTTTGAACGGCACACAAGCCATGCCTTCCGGCGGGACGCTGCGGATCGGGCTGAGTGAGGATATGCGTCAGGCCGTGCTCACTGTCACCGATACAGGCGTGGGCATTGCGGCGGAGGTCCTGCCGCGCATCTTCGACCTGTACTTTACGACGAAAAAGGATGGCAACGGAATCGGCCTCGCGATGTGCTACCGGATTGTGCAGCTCCACTCCGGCGTTATCGAGGTGGACTCCGAGCCGGGGCATGGAACGACATTCAGCTTGCGCTTTCCGTTGATGCGGGCGGGCGAGCGCGACGGAAACCGCGAGGCGCAGGCGGAAGTGCTGCTTGGCGAGGAACAAGTGTGAAGCGTTGTAAGCTGCAAAAACGAGTGGGTATGTGTGCGGCCCTGTTGGCGTGCGGGCTCCTCGGCTGCCGGCATACCGAGCCGCCGGTGATTGCCCCGCAAGCGTCCACGGCACCGCCTGCCGCGCCGACACCCATCACGGTCATTACCCCCCTGCCGACCCTGCCGCAATCGGCCAAGCCGAACGTACAGCTTGCGCCGCTGGAGCTGCCGCAGCCTAAGCCGGCTCAGGTGAAGCACCCGCGCAGCCTGCACCGAAAAGCACATCACCCACCAACCGCGGTTGCGGAGGCAGGGGAGGCCAAAGTGGCTCCCAACCCTGCGTCCGGCACACCCGCGGCACCTTCCCCCGTCCCCGCGAACGGTACCCCGGTCAATGGCGGAACGGCAACCGCCGGCAACGTCACCAGCTCGACGCTCGCGCAGGAAGCGGCACCGGAGCTCGGCAACCTGTCCACTGGAACGGCGATTTCCAACACTGAAAAAACGCGCATGAACCGGGAAATCGAACAACTGGAGGGTCGCCTGGGCAAAGTGAAAGAGCCGACGACCACCGATGAACGTGCGGCGGTTTTGCAGATACGGGCGTTTCTGGAGCGAGCCAAGCAGTCCATTGAGGAAAACGATCTGGACGGGGCACAAACGCTGAACACAAAAGCACGGGTATTGCTCGAAGAGCTGCAAAGCCAGTAGCGCGGATGGATGCAGATGTGCTGATCGTGGGGGGCGGCCCGGCCGGGCTTGCCACGGCCATTGTGGCGGCGCAGTGCGGCTTGGCGGTCGAGGTCGCCGAGCCGCGTACCGACGCGATCGACAAGTGCTGCGGTGAAGGGCTCCTCCCCTTGGCGCTCGGCTCGCTTGCGCGGCTCGGCATCGCGCCGGACACACTCGGATGCAGCGGCGCGGCTTTCGACGGGATTGCTTTTTACGCCGGTAGATTTCGCGCGTCGGCGAAGCTGTCCGGGGGGCTTGGGGTGCGTCGAACCGTGCTTCACCGGCTGTTGCAGTCGCGGGTACGGGCGCTCGGCGTCACGGTACTCCCGGCAAGCGCGCGGCTGGTCGACGGGCAAACCGTGCTCCTGGACAATCGAGTGCAGCGCCGGGCACGTTGGATCATCGGTGCCGATGGGGCACAGTCGGCGGTGCGCGCCGCCGCCGGGCTTGGGGCGGGCACGGTGGCTTCCAAGCGCTGGGCGCTGCGCCAGCATTTCAACTTGGCTTCGGGGCAGAGGCTTCCCAACCATGTTGAGGTCCATTGGATCGACGGGGCGCAGGCTTACATCACGCCTGTCGGAGTGGGCAGCGTGGGCATTGCCATCGTCGCCGATGCCCCACTCCATGACATGGCCGCCGCGCTGGCGCGCTTCCCTGCCGTAGCCGCCATGCTGGACGGCGCGACACCCGCAAGCACCCCGCGCGGCGCGGTGACGGTACACAGAACGCTCCGGGCCGTTCATCACGGACCTGTCGCGCTGGTGGGCGATGCTTCCGGCAGCGTCGATGCGATTACCGGCGACGGTTTATCCCTCGCATTCGCGCAGGCTCTGGCACTCGGCGAAGCGCTCGGCGCGGGCGATCTCAGCAGCTATGGGCGCGCGCACCGGGCACTTTCACTCGTTCCCCGCCTCCTGTCGCGCACCTTACTGCTTATGGGTGCGCATGGGGCCATGGCCAAAGCATGCACGGGTCTGCTAGCGTACATCCCGGCGTTGTTTCCGGCGCTGCTCACGCTGCACGCCCATACGCCCATGGATCGAAAAGCGCTTCTCAATCCGATCCGCGGCACAGCGCCGCTTAAGGAAAGCTGCGCAGATTATTTTTACCGGTAAGGCGGAATCGGATGCAGTATGTTCTTGCACTTGACCAGGGCACAACCAGCTCCCGCGCACTGCTTTTCGACCACGACGGCCGGGTGGCGGGGGTCGCGCAGCGAGAGTTTCCACAGCTTTACCCCAAGCCGGGCTTTGTCGAGCACGACCCCTACGACATCCTGCGCTCGCAGCTTTCCTGCGCGGTGGAGGTGTTGGGCAAGGCGCAGGTGCGCCCACGCGACGTCGCGGCCCTCGGCATCACCAACCAGCGGGAAACGACGATCGTCTGGGAGCGCGCTACCGGCAAGCCCGTTTACAACGCCATTGTGTGGCAGGACCGGCGCGGCGCACCGTTGTGCGAGCGCCTGCGGAGCGAGGAAGAGGCAATCCGGCGCAAAACCGGGCTGCTGCTCGATCCGTATTTTTCCGCAACCAAAATCAACTGGATCCTCGAAAACGTAGCGGGCGCGCGGGCCGCCGCCGAAGCGGGCAAGTTGGCTTTCGGCACGGTTGACTCCTGGCTGGTGTGGAACCTGACCGGCAGCCGGCGGCACATCACCGACCGCACCAACGCAAGCCGCACCTTGCTTTACAACATTGCCGAGGACCGGTGGGACGGGGACCTGCTCTCGCTTTTCGGCATTCCCCTGAGCATGCTACCGGAGGTGGTCTGGTCAAGCGAGCCTATCGCCGATGTTTCCACTATGCAGGAACTGGTCGGTGTGCCGATCGCGGGGATCGCGGGCGACCAGCAGGCGGCCTTGTTCGGGCAGCTGTGCACGACGCCGGGCGATGCAAAAAACACCTACGGCACGGGATGCTTCCTGCTCCAACACATCGGTGGAGAGTTCACGCTGTCGCGCGAACGGCTTTTGACGACCCTTGCGTGCAGTCCGGCGCGCAAACTCGAATACGCGTTTGAAGGCAGCATCTTTGCAGGCGGGGCGGTGGTGCAATGGCTGCGCGACAACATGCGCTTTTTCACGAGCTCGCCGGATGTGGAGGCGGTTGCAGCTTCGGTTGGGGATTCAGCGGGCGTAGTGTTTGTGCCGGCGTTTACAGGCCTGGGCGCGCCGTATTGGGACCCGCACGCGGGCGGGATGATCATCGGGCTCCAACGCTCGACCGCCGTGGGACACATTGCACGCGCCGCGCTTGAAAGCATCGCGTTTCAGGTTGCCGATGTGCTCCGGGCGATGACGCGCGACACCCAAACGCCCTTCCACGAGCTGCGGGTGGACGGCGGCGCGGCGGCGAACGACATGCTGATGCAGTTTCAAGCGGACCTGCTCGGGCTGCCGGTGCGGCGGCCGGCGGCGCTCGAAACGACAGCCGCGGGCGCG
Organism: uncultured Acidobacteriaceae bacterium; assembly: GCA_964244985.1. Lineage (GTDB taxonomy): Bacteria > Acidobacteriota > Terriglobia > Terriglobales > Acidobacteriaceae > EB88. Next base: position 14,096 of record CAXTKZ010000001.1, on the reverse strand, counting down.
GCATATCTGGCCGGCTTGGCGGTCGGCTTTTGGAGCGGCACGGACGAGATTGCGCGGGTTCGCGAGCCGGATACGGTCTTCGAACCGCGCGGCGATGCCCGGACGATGGATGGGCACATGGACCGATGGCACGAAGCCGTGCGGCGCGCAGGCGGCTGGCATTCAGAAAGGTTGAAGGGATGAATCGTGAGCAAATGCTGGGCCGCCTCCGCGAGGGAGAGCCTTGGGACGTGCTGGTAATCGGCGGCGGCGCAACCGGCGCGGGGGTTGCGGTGGACGCCGCAACACGCGGCTACCGAACGCTGCTGCTGGAGCGCGAAGACTTCGGCAAGGGCACCTCCAGCCGCAGCACGAAGCTGGTGCACGGCGGCGTGCGCTACCTGGAACAGGGCAACATTTCACTGGTCATGGAAGCCCTGAAAGAGCGCGGCCTGCTGAAGCAAAACGCGCCGCACCTGGTACACGACCTGCCCTTTGTGGTGCCGAATTATTCCTGGTGGGAGGCACCGTTTTACGGCATCGGCATGAAGATTTACGACCTGCTCGCGGGCAAGTACGGCTTCGGACGGTCGCGCATTCTGTCGCGCGAGGAAACACTTGCACGCATTCCCACGCTCCGGCAGGATGGGTTGCGCGGCGGCGTGGTGTACCACGATGGGCAGTTCGACGATGCGCGCCTGCTGATCGGGCTGATTGAAACGGCCGCCGATCATGGGGCCGTCGTGCTCAACTACGCGCCCGTGGTGGAGCTGCGCCGCGGCGCGGACGGCTTTGTGGACGGCGTGATCGCCGAAGACCGCGAGTCGGGTGAGCGCTTTGAGCTGAGCGCCCGCTCGGTGGTCAATGCCACCGGCATGTTTACCGACGAAGTCCGGCGCATGGCCGACAGCACGGCACCGGCGATGGTTGCGCCGAGCCAGGGCATTCACCTTGTGCTGGACCGGTCTTTCCTGCGCGGCGATACAGCGGTCATGGTGCCGCACACCAGCGACGGGCGCGTGTTGTTCGCCATCCCCTGGCACGGGCATACCGTGGTTGGAACCACCGATACGCCCATCGATGCGCCTTCCTACGAGCCGCTGCCGTTTGAGCAGGAGATTGAGTTTGTGCTCCAAACGGCGGGCGAGTATCTCAGCCGCCCTCCTCGGCGCGAGGATGTTTTAAGCGTGTATGTGGGTATCCGTCCGCTTGTCAAAGCGGCGGGCTCGGACGCGAGCAAAACTTCAGCCTTGTCGCGCGACCACACCATTCACATCGACGCCTCGGGGCTGCTGACAATCGTGGGCGGCAAGTGGACGACGTACCGCCACATGGCCGAAGACGCGGTGAATCACGCGGCGACGCTCGGGCGCTTGCCGGATGCGCCCTGCCGCACCGCGGACCTGCGCATTCACGGCTGGGCGCAACCGAACGGCGATCTCGCGGTGTACGGGTCCGACGCCGCGCGGATTGAAGCACTCACGGCGGAGCGGCCCGAGCTTGCGGAGCAGCTACATGGGGAGCTGCCCATCCTCGCGGCTGAAGTGGTGTGGGGGGCACGCGAAGAGATGGCGCGCACGGTTGAGGACGTGCTGGCGCGCCGCACGCGGGCGCTATTTCTGAACGCCCGTGCCGCCATCGCCATGGCTCCGCGCACGGCATCTCTGCTTGCCGGGGAGCTCGGGCGCGACGAGGCGTGGGCAGCGGCGCAGGTAGGGGCGTTCACCACGTTGGCTGAGCAATACATGGTGCAGCCTTGAGGTCGCCTTTACTGGGTGAGTTCATGGGCACGCTCATCATGATGCTGTTGGGCGACGGCGTCGTCGCCGGGGTGCTGTTGAGGCGCAGCAAGGCCGAGGGCGCGGGATGGCTTGCGATCACAGCCGGGTGGGCGTTCGCGGTAATGTGCGGCGTTTTTACGGCAAACCTGTTCGGCAGCCCCGATGCGCACCTGAACCCGGCAATCACGCTTGCATTCGCCATCGAGCATCGAGATTTCTCGCAGCTGCTGCCGTTTGCGGCGGCGCAGATGGGGGGCGCATTTTGCGGAGCTGCCCTGGTGTGGCTGTTTTACCTCGGACACTGGGTCGAAACGGACGACCCCGCAGCCAAGCGCGCGGTCTTCTGCACGGCTCCGGCGATCCGCAGCTACGGTCCAAACCTGCTGTCCGAGGCGATCGCGACCTTTGTGCTGATTCTGGTTGTCGGCGCGATGGGCTCGAAGCTGGTCCTCACCACCGGTGCCGCCGCGGGCCTGAGCCCCTTCCTGGTCGGCTGCCTGGTATGGGGGGTTGGGCTATCGCTTGGCGGTACCACGGGTTACGCCATCAACCCCGCGCGCGACCTTGGGCCGCGCATGGCACATGCCCTGCTGCCGATCGCGGGCAAAGGAGGGTCGGACTGGGCTTATAGCTGGGTACCCGTGCTGGGGCCGCTGCTTGGCGGTGCCGCGGCGGGGTGGGTTTTGCATACCCTGGGAGCCTAGCGATGCGACGGCAGCAAAGCCCAGATGGCCGGGTCTTCCTGCCCCAACACCCATGAGCAGAACCCCTCCAACCCGTTCTGCCTCACCAGGTCGTAGCGGTCCGCAAAAGTACGCCGGTCGGTGAAGAAAATCCACTCACGCATCTGGTCGCGGTAGAACCACATGAAAGCAGTGTGGTCGATCGGGTCCCACTCGGTGTGCGCCTTGTAGGTGTCGCGATAGTAGTACGTGTCCGGTGCGGCAATGTACTCGGCTGTCGGGTTTGGGATTTGAGTCGGCTTACCGAGGCCGGGGTCGCCGGTAAACCAGTGGTAGCCGTACAGCGGGATGCCGAGCGACAGCTTCTCCTTGGGAACGTACTGGAGCGCGTACTGCATGTTTTCGGTCGTCCAGGCCCAACCCGCGACCGGCCCCGGCACGGTGTAGCGGGTGTGCTGGTCGTAGGTCATCAGGCATAGAAGGTCGACCGAAGCGGCGAGCGCTTTCAGGTCGAACACGCCGCGCCAATCCTCAAAAATCCACTGCGAAAACCGCCCCTTGCCCGGGTAGCCGGGCGCGTTCGGCACCACCGCGATTTGCACCTGCAGGTGTTCGTGGTGGAGGGCGTCAGCTGTGCGGCGCACCATCGCGGAAAACGCGTCGCGGTCGGAGGCGGCAATGTCCTCGAAGTCGAACTGAATGCCGGGGTAGCCGTTGTTTTTGCACTCCCGGAGAAAACCCTCAATCATCCGATCCTGCGCTGGCATATCCCCCAGCAGCTTGTGGTCATCCGCCTTGTTCATCAACGCAAAGATGGGAAACACCTCCACATGCGCGGCGTGGGCTGTCTGCATGATGGGTAGGTTGGGGCCGCCCGCAACCACGCCTTCCGCCGTCACGTCGTACCAGGTGGGGACCAGGATATCGATCTTGTCCTTATGCTCATTGAACGAGCGGACCGAGGCTTCGTTATTTTCCAGGTAAAACATCGCCTTGGGCTGGGCAAGCGCGGCGGCGGGCAAAAGAGCAAGAGTAAGCAGGGCGGAGAGTTTCAAACGGACCTTTTCGAGGAAAAGTGCCGGAAAGGAGACTAGCCTCGTTCCCGGCGCGCGTGTGTGGCGGTTAGAAGATGTACTTGAGCGCGAACTGCAGGTTGCGTTCGCCCTGCGCGTTGCTGATGACACCGAAAGCCTGCCCGAGGGTGGAGTTCGGCGCAACCAGAATGGGATGATTTAGAGCGTTGATGGCTTCGGCGCGGAACTCGATATGTTGCGCCTCCCCAATGATCGGGAAGCTCTTGAACACCGAGGCATCGAACTGCTGCAGTCCCGGCCCGGTATACGAACCGACCTGACAGTTACCGAAGGTGCCCATTGTGGGTTGGGACAGACCGGACGCGCTGAGGAACTGATAGCCGAGAGGTGCAGGCGAGACCGTCTTTACCAGACCGTTGATGATGGGTCTGGCGCTGCAATTCGCGCGCGGGAAGCCCGAGAAGTTGGTGCCGGACGCATCGGAGGCTTGCGGTGTGATGGGGAAGCCGCCGTGGAGAGTGAAAAGGCCGTTCACCTGCCAGCCGCCGACAGCCGCGTCGACCGCGCGGTTCAGGTTTTTGCCGAACTGACGATCTTTGCCGACCGGCAGTTCATAGGTCAGATAGCCGTTCGCGACGTTCGTCAGGTTCTGGTCGGCGCGTCCGTAATCGGCGCGCGGATCGTAGGTGTTTTGGAAGAAAAAGTGGTTGTTTCCCGATTGTGTAGCACCGGGATTTCCATCGCCGTATTGCGCGAAAAAGCCGGACGTATTGCCCATGGTTTTCGACCAGGTGTAGTTCGCCTGGAACTCAAGACCGTGAAAGATACGCTGTTGAAAGCTGGCCTGCAGCGAGTTGTAGTTGGAAAAGCCGACCGAGGAGGTGAGCCGCGCCTGACCCACTTCTCCTTGAAGGGTTGCGTTGAGATAAGGGCTGGGCGAGACAGTCCCGTTCCCATTCAGCACATTCTGGCTGATCAGTGAGATGGCCGCCAGGTGATCGACTTTCTGGCCGACATATCCAATCTGGAACGTGGAAGAGTTGCTGAGCTGGAACTGCATCGTCAGGTTGTATTGCTGCGACACCGCCGGACGGAAGTTCGGATCGAAGGCATGGATCGCCGTACCCGCAAAGCATGCCGGTGAATAGCTGAGCGCGCCCGTCACCGTGCAGGCCGCCGCCGGAAAGGCCGAAAAGCCCTGGTCGAGAGTCGAGCCAGGCCGTTCCTGCGTTTTTCCGGTGTAGGTCACCTGGCGCGGCACGGCGAAAGGGGGATTTTGGAAGAGGAGATTGCCGGTGCCGGTACTCTCGGTAAAGTTGGAAATCCCGTACGCGCCGCGAAGTACGATTTGCTGGTTGCCGCCCGGCTGCCAGGCGAACCCGACGCGCGGCTGCCAGTCAGTGGGGCCGTTGTACTGGTTGTACAAGGCCTGCGAGTTGCCGTTCTGCCCGGCAAGCTCCACCGCGCCATTCTGCAGGTTGTAGTTCACGGCGTTGTTGCCCGCCTCGAAGCGCGGGGTTTGCAGCTCGTAGCGCAGGCCCAGGTTTAGGGTCAGGCTATTGGTCGCGCGCCAGTTGTCCTGCAAGTAGCCGGAAAAAAGCTTGTTGCGCAGACTCCGGCCGGGTCCGTTGCCCAGGCCGATCGTCTGCGGCAAGCCCAGGAGAAAGTCGGCCTCGGCAAAACCAAGAGACTGCGACGACGGCTTGCCTGTAGTCGGATCGATGGGGCCCACGATAGCCGGGTTGCTGGTGAACGAACCGTCATAGGAGAACTGGCCGGCCAGCCCGGACTGGCCGGGGTAGTTCACATTGTTCTTGTAGTAGATGAACTGAAAACCGAGGTTGAGTGTGTGCTTGCCGCGCACCCAAGTCAGCTGGTCCTGCGGCTCCAACACGGTGTCGTGGAAGATTTGCACCTGGTTGATATTGCCGAGATTGCTTGCGAGTGCGGATCCGTTGAAATTTTGCGCCGGCAGAAAGGTTTGGCCCGGGGTCGCGCCCGGGATCCCGAACACCGCGGGCAAGTCTTGTCCCGTGGGGTTTGAGAAGCCCTCCGTCACGGGAAAGTAGCTGCCGCCGATACGCGCTGTATTCAGGAGACTCGGACTGAAGGTGTGATCCCAGTCCAGCACCGCGTTGTAGAGCGGAAAGGTGCTCAAACCGTTGCCCAACAAGAGCTGGGTGCTTGTGGAAGGGCTGGTGATGTTCTGCTGCGAGTAGCGCAGGTAGTACTTATTCGCCTCATTCGCGGAGTAGTCGAGCCGCAAATCGCCCTGGTCGGAGTTGGTGGAAGACTGCGTCCGGTTGAACTGATTGGATGTGCTGTTGGCGTTGGTGGGACCGGGATACAGGTTGGAGTTTACGATCGCCTGCGCGGCAGGGGAAAGCAGGTTCTGCGGGATGCGGTTGAAGGGAATGGCCGGACGTGTACTCGGGGTCGCGCCCGGGATCGGGTTATAAATCTGCTTTGTCGGATCGGAGCAAATACCCTGGGCATTGAAGCCAGCAGTGCCCGAACACAAAAGGCCGAAGTCCCCCTGCCGCTCCGCGGTCGTGAGTACATTGAACGTTCGGACAGTAGCTGGCTGGTCGAAGCGCGAGCCTTGGTAGTCGACAAAGAAAAACAGTTTGTCCCTGAGGATGGGGCCGCCGAGCGTGCCGCCGAACTCGTTCCAACGCAGCTTCCCTTTGATGCCCGTGCCATCAGGATTGTTCGACCCGGGAATGTACGGATTGCCCTTGGTCAGGCCGTTTGCCCAGGAGTTCGCATTCAGGGCATCGTTGCGGATGAACTCAAATACATTGCCGTGGAACTTGTTCGATCCCGATTTAAGCGTGACGCTGATGACCCCGCCCAGAAAGTTGCCGTAGGAAGCGGGCGCGTTTTGCGAGATCAGGTTGAACTCCTGAATCGCATCCACGCTTGGAGAAAACGCTACGTCGTTGTTATCGATCTGGTTGTTGTCCGTACCGTCGAGGACGTAGCTGTTGGTCTGTTCGCGGTTGCCGTTGATGTACGGGCGGCCCGTCTGGAAGCTCGCCTGCGCGCCCTGGAACGCAGCCGGGTTGGGTGAAACCGCGCCGGGCGTCAACAGCGTGAGCTGGTTGTAATTGCGCGTTGCAAGCGGCAGTGTCACGTTCGCATGCGCGTCGAGCACCGTGCCCAGGTAGCTCGCGTCGGTTTGAAGCAGCGGGTTGGTGCCGGTAACGGCGACCGTCTGAGATTCCTGCCCGACGGTCAACGCGACATCGACGCGGGCGACCTGATTGAGCACAAGCGCAAATGCAGGCCGCTGCTGCGTGGTGAAGCCGGGTGCCTTGATCGTGAGGGCGTAGTTGCCGGGCTGCAGCGCGGGCAGGTAGTACACGCCGGAAGCATTTGTTTGGGTGTCGTGCGTAACGCCCTGCGCCGACTCGGTCGCGGTGACGGTCGCGCCTGCCACAACCGCGCCGGACGGATCGGTGACGGTGCCGGTGATCTTTGCGCTGATGTCCTGCGCGTGGACGACCGTGCAGCAGCTGAGGGCGAAAAGGATGCTGCTCCTTGCGGCAAAGCGTGCGTTCATCGGGGCTGGCCTCCGGCGATTCAATTGTTATGTCCTGTTCGGGGTTTGTGTGCGCTTGTATGCTCTCAGCGGATGACAATCCTTGTGCCCGGCGGCATCCGCAATGTACGGCAGGCGGCTTCGGCGAACTCCCGGGCAGCCTTCAAAATGTGCAAATGATGCAGATTTGAACACTCTTGTTCTTGAATGAAGCCCAATGTAACCGCAACCCTGCCACGACGCAAGCGAAATTGTGAACGGGCCGCTACTCCGCCACTACCGCCTTGACCAGGTTGCGAGGGCGGTCCACGTCGATCCCTCGGTTGACTGCCGCGTGATAGGCAAGCAGCTGCAGAGGAATGACCTCGCAGATGGCCAGAATGGGTTCTCCGGCGGGCTCGACAAAGATCGTTGCCTGCGCCAGCGCGGGTACATCCTTGTCGCCCCGGTTCGCGACCGCAAGCACAGCGGCACCCTGCGCGCGCATGTCGCGCATCAGTTGCAGAGTTTTCGCATAGCGCAGCACGGACTCGGGGTTGGCGTGGTCCACGGTTGCCAGCATGACGAGCGGCGTCCCTTCATCGACCAGCGCATTCGGCCCGTGCTTCAGCTCGCCTGAAGGGTACGCCTCTGCGTGCAGGTACGCGCTTTCCTTGAGCTTCAGCGCTCCCTCGCGCGCCATGGGGAAGTGAATGCCCCGGCCCAGGAACAGAAACGACCGTGCCTCTTGGAACGCGGCAGCGGCGGCTTCCGCTTCCCTGCCCCAGGCCGCGAGCTGTTCGCCGACAAGCTCCGGCAAGGTTGCGAGCCGGGCGAGCGAGCGCTCAAGCTCCGGCTCCCCGCCGTGCAGCTCGCCCGCGAGCAGAGCCAGCAGCTCCAGCACCAGCATCTGCGCGGTAAAGCTTTTGGTCGCGGGGATGGCCAGCTCGCGCCCCGCTTCGGTCGGCATGGATACATCGGCTTCGCGGGCCATGGTTGAATCCGGGGCATTCGTGATGGCGAGCGTGGTGTGGCCGCCTTCAGCGCCTTTACGCAGCGCCTGGAGGGTGTCCGCGGTTTCGCCAGACTGCGAGATGACGACCACGCCCGCGTGGGCGCGCGCCAGGGGGCTGCGGTAGGAGTACTCGCTCGCATACTCCACATCGACGGGCAGGGTGCTCCCATCCTCAATCAGGATTTCAGCCACAAGACCGGCATGGCGGCTCGACCCGCTGCCCGAGATGAGCAAGCGGCGCTGCCGGGCCAGCCAGTGGCGCACGGGCGCAATCGCGTCCTCGCGGAACCGTCCGCCGTCGGCGTAGCGCCCGAGGGTGCGGGCCAGGGTTTGCGGCTGCTCATGGATTTCGGCGAGCATCCAGTGCGGAAAAGGCGCGGGAGGTGCGGGCAGGGACAAGAGGACCACCTTGGGCGCGAACTGATCGTTTACGCTTGATGTGCTCAGAGTACGCGAGAGTTTTACCCGCGCCAAATGGTTTCGCACCTCCGGGCCGCGCGGGTAGAATGGCTCGCATTCCTGTTGGCAGCCCCCAAGGAGCGTTCGTGTCCGCGAAGATCGATGCCCGTGCCGACAAGATTATGAAAGCCCTGCTGCGCCGCGGCGACATCAGCGTGGACGAGTTGGTCGAGGAAACGGGCAGCTCCGCGCCGAGCATCCGCCGCGACCTGACGCGGCTCGAAAAACGCGGCCTGATCCTGCGTACGCATGGCGGGGCCGCGCTGATTGAGCCTTTGCTGTATGAGCCTTTCCGCTACGACACTTCGTTTCAGGCGCGCGAACGGCGGTTTGTCGATGAGAAGCGCCGCATCGGGGTCGCGGCGGCGGAGTTGATCCAGGTCGGCGACACGATAGGCATCACCGCGGGCACCACCACCACGCAGGTCGGGCGCTCATTGCGCCACCGCTCCGGTATTCACCTCGTGACGAACGCAATCAATCTGGGGATGGAGCTGTGCAACCAGCCCGCGATCAAGACCACGCTCACCGGCGGCACGCTGGCCTGGGCCTGGGCGTTTGCGCTGGTGGGGCCGCTCGCGCTTTCCACGTTGAACGATATTTTCCTCGACAAGGTGTTTCTCGGCGTCACCGGCTTCGACCTCGAGCGGGGGGCCTCCACGCTTGAGATGGAAGAAGCCACGGTGGCGCGCGCGATGGTGCGGCAGTCCCGGCAGGTCATCGTGGTGGCCGACTCGTCAAAGATGGGGCTGGTAAGCGCGGCGATTGTGTGCCCGCTCGCGAGCGTGCATACGCTGGTCACGGATACAAAGCTGCCCGCGGCACGGCGGAAAGCGATCGAGAAGCTGGGCGTGCGGGTGATCTGCTGTTGACTTGAGAGGGTGAGAGTTCTTACGTGAAAGAGAAGGCTCATCCTGAACGAAGTGGAAGCGCTTTGCGCCAATGGACCTCATTTCTTTTGCACTGCAAGCCAAAGCAGGTCCTTCCTCGCTTTGCTCCTCAGGATGAGCCGTCTCTTGTCAGAAAACTTGACTTTTCACACCCTTTCAAGCTTTCTCAAACAACAGCTCGATCTCTTCCAGCGACTTACCCTTGGTCTCCGGCAGCGCAAAGGTCGCGATCAGGAAATACACGCCCGTGCAAACGGCAAGAAAAAAGAACAGCGCCCAGTAGCCGAAGCGCCCCACCAGCGGCAGAAATACACCGGCAATCGCGGTGGACGCGCCCTGATTAAGCAACAGTGCAAGCCCCATGCCCGCTGAGCGGATGCGCGTGGGCATCAGCTCGGAAAGCATAAGCCAGACCACCACGCCGGGGCCGCCCGCATACGCGGAGATAAAAAGAACAAGGCAGGCCGCCACCAGGATGCCGGTCGCATGACCCGGTACCGGCGTAAGCGAAGCGCGCCTGATGGTAAGCGCGTGACCCGGCGCAGCGGGAATGCGCACCGCGGGATCGGCGTCCGTGCTTAGGGCCGTGGCGGAGTGGTCGCCCTCACCTGCGTCGTAAACGACCGTAAGCGCGCGCGGGCCCGTCAGGGGCGACTGGATTGAAGCTAGGGGCAGTGTGAGGCCCGCGCGGGCGGCGGGCATCTGCGCCGTGACATCGACCCGGTGCGACTCAAAGGTATAGAACGCCCCCGCGACGCCGAGCAGCGCCAGCACAATGCCGCCCGTGCCCAAGCGAAGTAAAAACCTGCGCCCCCGCCGGTCGACCAGCGCCACCGCGAACACCGTCATGAGCATGTTCAGGAGCTTAACGACGACGTCCCCGGCGCTGGCCTGCTTCGCGTCTAAGCCCGCCTGCTTCAAAATAATGACCAGATAGCCGAGCACCGAGTTGATACCCGTGAACTGGTTAAGCCCGAGCACCGCGCAGGCCAGCACGAACGGCAGCACATAGCGGCGCTGCAGAAGCGTTCCGCGGGCCCCCGTGGGGGATGCGGGCACATCGACCGCGTTCATCTCCGCCAGCTCGGCTTGGGCTTGGCGCTCGCCGACCGCGCGCCGCAAGGAGCCCAAGGCGGCCTCCACACGGCCCTTGCCGTGGAGCCAACGCGGTGTTTCGCTCAGCCCAAAGCAGCCCGCGAAGAACAGGATGCCGGGGTAGATGACGGACAGAAACATGCCGCGCCAGGCATGGTTTTGCGCGGCAAGAATGCGCGTGGCGTCACCCCCGGCCGCCGCGATGGCCGCCTCAGCCTGCCGCGTATAGAAGAAGCCGGTCAGCGCGGCCAGCACGATGCCCAGCGTCAGCATGAATTGGAAGACGCCCGTGCCGCGGCCCCGCCACTCCGACGGCAGCGACTCGGCCAGGAACAGGGGCACCGCCACCGCAATCACCCCGCCGCTTAGACCCTGCAGGAGGCGGCCCACAAACAGCGCGGCAAAGCTTTGCGACAGCACGATCACCCCGACGGATGCGATAAACAAGAGCCCGCCCAGGAGCATGACCCGCTTGCGTCCGACCGAGTCGGCGAGAAAGCCCGTAACCGGTGAGGACAGCATGGAGCCGCCCAGCACCGCGGCGACGATGACCGAGGTTTGCTGGACCGACAGGTCGATGGTCTTATTCAGGTACAGCAGCGCGGAGGCGATAATGCCCACATCGATGCCGTACAGGAGGCCGCCGAGGCCTGAAATGGCAATCAGGTAGCGCGTGTAGGGGGTATTGCTTTCGCTCAAGAAACGGCCCTCGCGTTGATTTCCGAGTGTATCCCGAGCGCGGCTGCCCAGCGATGCGTCCCTGGGAAACCCGACCTCTGCCTGGTCGTGCGGGACATCCAATCAGGAACGAAAAACATCAGCGCGATCCGCACCTGAATATCGCGCTGGTCCATGAGGTTTGAAGTGATTCCAGGCGACCCCGCCACCCCTCTGACGCGGCCGACGGCCATGCAGCTTCTCAGCGACATTTTTTTAAAGCAGCAGGCGTTCTGGATCGATCACGCCACCTTGTTGATTCCAAGCCCCCACGCTGAGAGTGGAGGCATGTACACGTTGTGCAGCGACCTGAACGCCGGGCTCACCGTGACGCTTACCGGACTGACCGGCGGCAGGAGTCTCCCGCTTACCCTTGGCGGCGCGCTCATCCCGGCCCAGCTGGCGCGTTTCCCACAGCTGAAAACCGGCTACACCGCGCTGCGGCTGCCGACGAATTTACAGGCCGCCGACTACCAAGCATTGCTGCGTGGGCAGCTTGCGGTATCCATCCAGCGCGCGGACGGCACCCTCACGTATGCCACGGGCGTGCAGCAGGCGGGCGTGCTCGACGACCTATATGCCTACGACGGCCCGCTTGGGTTCGTCCCGCATGCTGTAGGGACGCTGCCGGAGGTGCGCGTGTGGGCGCCCACGGCGCAGTCGGTCAAGCTGCAACTGTTCCAGGCGGCAGCGGACACAACGCCGGCCTTGCTTGTGCCCATGCGGGAGCAGAACGGGTTGTGGGCCGCGTCGATCGACCGCCGCTGGACCGGCTGCTGCTACCTGTTTGCCGTGCGGGTGTATGCGCCCGCCACACGCACGATTGCTGAACACATCGTCACCGATCCATATTCGATCGACCTCGCGATCAATGGCACAAAGAGCCGTCTGACCGACCTCGACTCCCCGCACACCAAGCCCGTCGGCTGGGACGGCGACCGCGCCCCGGCGCTCGCGCGCGTCAACGATCTGAGTATGTACGAGCTCCATGTGCGCGACTTCAGCGTGGGGGACACGACCGTGCCCGAAGAGCATCGCGGGACGTACCTTGCGTTTACGGACGCCGGTTCAGACGGGATGCGGCATCTGCGCGCCCTGGCCGGGGCGGGGCTGAAAGCGGTTCACCTGCTGCCGACTTTCCATTTCAACTCGGTCAACGAGGATAAAAGCACCTGGAAGGCAACCGGCGACCTGAGCGGTTACCCGCCCGACGGAGAACAGCAGCAGGCTGCCGTGGCCGCCGTGCAGAGTGAGGACGCCTACAACTGGGGCTACGATCCGGACCACTACCTGGCCCCCGAAGGCAGCTACGCCGTCGACCCGGACAACCGCGTGTTTGAGTACCGGCAGATGGTGCAGGCGCTGCACCGCAGCGGCCTCCGGGTGATTCAGGATGTTGTGTTCAACCACACCAGCGGCTTCGGCGAGGCGTCAAACTCTATCCTCGATCGGATTGTGCCGAACTACTACACCCGCCTCGACGCCGATGGCGTGCTCGAGACCTCAAGCTGCTGCGCCAACACCGCGACCGAGCACCGGATGATGGGCAAGTTGCAAGAGGATGCCATCGTATGGGCCGCGAAAAAATACAAAATCGACGGCTTCCGATTCGACATCATGAGCTTCACTTTTATGTCGAACCTAAAGGCAATCCAGCAGGCTTTGCGGCAGCTCACGCTCGAAAAGGACGGCGTGGACGGGTCGAAAATCTACATCTACGGCGAGGGTTTCGACTTTGGTGAAACCGCGAACGGCGCGCTCGGCGTAAATGCGTCGCAAGGGAACCTGTACGGCAACGGTATCGGCAGCTTCAACGACCGCCTTCGCGACGGCGTACGCGGCGGCGGCCCGTTCGACGATGGACGCATCCAGGGCTTCGCGACGGGTTTGTTCACCGACGCGAGCCGCTATACCTCGGAAAGCACAGCCCCCAACGACCAGAAAGCAACACTGCTGCACCGGACGGATTGGATTCGCGCGGGGCTGGCCGGCAACCTGCGCGATTACACCTTTACCGACAGCACGGGGAAGCAGGTAAACGGCGGGCAGCTGGACTACGGGGGCCAGCCCGTCGGCTATACGGCCAGCCCTGTGGAAGCAGTCAATTATGTTTCCGTGCATGACAACCAAATCCTGTTCGACGCCCTGCAGCTTAAGTCCGCCGAGGGCGATACGGCAGCGATGCGGGCGCGGCGGCAGGTGCTTGCGATCAGCCTGGTGGCGCTGGGCCAGGGCGTGCCGTTTTTCGCGGCGGCCGACGACCTGCTGCGGTCGAAAAGCATGGATGGAAACAGCTACGACTCGGGCGATTGGTTCAACAAGATCGACTGGACCGGAGGCAGCAACAACTGGGGCATCGGGCTTCCGATCGCGAAGGAGAACCGCGCCCACTGGGCCATGGAGGAACCGGTACTGGCAAATGCGGCGCTCAGACCCACTTCGGACGAGATTGGGTTTGCGGCGGCGGTATTTCAGGATTTCCTGCGCATTCGCGAAAGCTCCTCGCTGTTCCGCATGGCGACGTTCGCGGAAGTGCAGCGGAATCTCAGCTTCCTGAATGTCGGGCCAGACCAGATACCGGGGCTGATCGTGATGGAGCTGAATGCTCATGGCGGCGCGTATGGGCCGTATGGGCACGTTCTGGTTGTGTGGAATGCGACACTCGCGCCCAAAATATTTACGTCGGCGCAGCTCGCAGGCTTACCGCTTACCTTGCACCCCGTGCAGGCCGATGGAGCGGACGGAGCAGCACAAGAGGCGAGCTTCGACGTGAAAACAGGAGCCGCAACGGTGCCCGCGCTGACAGCGGCGGTGTTTGTGAGTGTGCGTGAAACCTGAGTATCCGCCACAATCCTGACCGGAAAGTGGCGGGGACGACGGGGCTCGAACCCGCGACCTCTGCCGTGACAGGGCAGCGCTC